>BOKP01000003.1:0-185000 GCA_016861045.1 Actinomycetes bacterium
GCGGAGCTTGCGGATGATCTGCTCGGGGCTGTGGCGTCGTGCGCGCACCTTGCTTCTCCTTCCTGCCCATCTTCACGGGCGGGAGAAGCTCTCACAAGGGGCGGACGTGATTCAGGGGGTCATGCCAGCTCGGCGGCGGCAGCCGGCCGCGCTTGCGCTTCGACCCCGCGGTGGTAGCCGAGCGCTTGGAGGCGACCCAGTCGGCGTCGCAGCCGGGCGCGCCGCGTCGGACCCCGCAGAAGGGAAGGCAGCGCTCCGGTCGGGCGGTAAGGCGCTCCGTTCCGGGTGCCGGGGCCAATGGACGCGCGCGCCCGTCAAACTCAAAACGAGCGAGTTGAGAGGCTGGGTCGGCGGATGTCGAGAAAGCCCACCGGACAGATCATCGAGCCACGGGGCAAGCAGCGCAGCTGGGCGCTGCGCTTCTCGGCCTACGGGAAGCGCCAGTTCCTGACGCTCGGTACACCCGAGGAAGGATGGACGCGGAAGCGGGCTGAGAAGGAGCTGGGCCACGTCCTCGCCGACGTCGAGCGGGGCACCTGGAAGCCGCCGCAGCGGAGGGCGCCGGCGCCCTCAGGGCTCGAGTCGCTCGATGAGTTCGCCGCAGACTGGCTCGCCGGGAGGCGCTACGAGCTGCGGCCGCGCACCGTGGATGACTACGAATGGGCGCTCGACTACCACCTGCTGCCGTTCTTCGGTGAGCTGACGTTGGACGAGATCACCGTGATCGAGGTCGACCGCTACAAAGCCAGGAAGCTGCGGGAGGGTCGGCTCGGAGGCGCGCAGATCAACAAGACGCTGAAGCTGCTCGCGCAGATTCTCGATGTGGCGATCGAGTACGAGCTGATCGAGCGGGCCAATCCCGCGCGCGGGCGCAGAAGGCGGGTCAAGGTCGAGAAGCCCCAGCGGACTTGGGTCGAGCCTGAGCAGCTGATGGCTCTGATCGAGGCGTCCGATACCTATCTGCGTCCGGTGGTCGCGACGCTTGCCGGCGCGGGTCTGCGCATCGGTGAGGCGCTCGCCCTGGATTGGAAGGACGTGAACCTGGCCGTGGGAACGCTCCGCGTGGGACACGCCAAGACCGAGGCGGGGACGTATCGAGAGGTCGACCTTCCCGGGGGACTGATCGAGGCGCTGAGCGAGTGGAAGGCCTATCGGAGCCGCAGCGGCGCCAAGGACCCGGTGCTCGTGACGCGCCGGGGTCGGCGCCAGACGGTCACGAATGTGGACCACCGACTCAAGACGGCGATTCGCCGAGCCAACGAGCGTCTGGAGAAGGACGACATCGAGCCGATCAGCCTGCGCGTGAGCCCGCACTCGCTGCGGCGGACCTACGCGAGCCTGCGCGCGGCGCTCGGGGACGACCCCGTCTACATCGCCTCGCAGCTCGGCCACGAGGATCCGGCGTTCACGTTCCGTGTGTACCAACGCGCCGCGAAGCGCCGGCAGCGCCTGTCCGACGCGTACCGTCAAGCCTTCGATCGGGCCCTTGATTGGGCAGTAATTGGCAGAATCGACGACTCGGGCGCGCCAGACGACGCTTCGGGTGACAGGAAGGAGCGTCAAGAAACCCCTCGTTTGCAGGGATAACGCAAACTCCGGGCCGGTAGCTCAGTTGGTCAGAGCAGCGGACTCATAATCCGTTGGACGGAGGTTCGAATCCTCCCCGGCCCATCGCCCAAGCCCAGCAGCCGAGCCAAACTCGGCCTCTGTGCCGCCGGCCGATGGCAGGTGACAGCTGCTCGAGTGTGGGATGGTCTATCCGTAAGGAGGGAGAGCGTCAGCCGAGTGGGGGATGCCTACCGCCGGACGCTCGGTGGCGCCCCTGGGGTCCACGCACGTCAGCATAAGTCAAGCTATACTTGACCTATGCATGACGATCCATCACCCGACGTGCGTGGCCTGGAAGCTGTCGCCTACGACCAGGACGGCTACTTCACGGCCGCCGACGCACGTGAGCGCGGCGTCAGTCGTCAGCTCCTCGACCACCACGTGCGGCAGGGTCGCTTCGAGCGTATTCGGCGCGGGCTCTTCCGCGTGCGGGGCTTCCCGACTACCGAGCACGCCGAGATGCGTGAGAAGTGGATGGCGGTCGGCGCCGACAAGGCGGTCCTCTGTGACGTGAGCGCCCTGGCCCTCCTCGACCTCAGCGACAACATCCCCGATGAGGTCCACCTGCTCGTGCCACGCCGACACAGGGGTCTTCGCCGACCTCCCAGCACAGTCATCCACACACGGCCTGATGACGAGGATGTAGCGACGGTCTGGCGAGACGGGCTGCCGCTGACCGCTGCTGCGCGAACGCTCGTCGATGTGGTCGACTCGCTGCAACCGGAGCAGGCAGACATGGCGGTCAGGCAGGCGCTCAAGCGCGGTCTTCTCACCGAGCGACAGCTTCGCGACGAGGCCGGTCGGCGCGGCAAGGCGGCGCCGATTGAGGCGATCCTCGAAGGTGGGGCGGCACAGTGAGGTACGCGACGGCGGCCGCATTCCGCCAGGCCCTTCATCAGCGGCTGAAGAACGAGGCGGAGGGCAGGGGACTTTCGCTCGTCCGTCTGCGGAAGCGGGCCGCCTTCGAGCTATTCCTTCGCCGCCTCGTGCAAGTCGCGCCAGGCCGCTGGGTCCTCAAGGGTGCGCTCGCTCTCGACCTGCGTCTGGATGCGGGCGGGCGGTTCACGAGGGACATCGACCTCGGGCGCGACGACGACGAGCAGGCGGCGATCGAGGACATCACGGCCGCCGAGCAGCTTCAGCTCGACGACTTCTTCACGTTCTCGGCGCGGAGGGATTCCGAGTTCGCCGACACCGACGAGTTCTCAGCTGTCCGCTTTCACATCACGGCCCAACTCGCCGGTCGGACCTTCGATCAGTTCGTGCTCGACGTCGGCTTCACCGATGCGATCGCGTGGACGCCGGACACGATCGAGACGTCCGGGCTGCTCACGTTCGCGGGGATCGAGCCGATCGAGGTTCCCGCGGTGCCGATCCTGGTGCACCTCGCGGAGAAGGTCCACGCGTACACCCGCGTGTACGGCGAGGACGAGCGCCGCTGCACGAGGCCTAAGGATCTGGTTGACATCCTCCTGATCGCTGCCGCCGGGCCGGTCGACGCCGGCGGGTTCCGGGATGCGCTCGATCGCACCTTCACGGGCCGTGGCCGCCAGGAGCTGCCCGCGGAGCTGCCCGCGGAGCTGCCGCCGCCACCGGAGAGCTGGGCGGACAAGTACGGGGATCTAGCCAGGGAGGTGGCGGTAGAGCCGGACCTCGGTCGTGCCTTCGAGCTGGCGGTGGGCTTCGTCGACCCGGTACTGGCGGGGGGCAATGCCGGTGGGCGCTGGGATCCGCCCTCCTGGGAGTGGCGCTGAGCGGGACGCCGAAACAGTACCCCAACCGTATCCCGAAACCAGCAATTCCCGGGCGATCTCAGCGAACCCCCACACCGCTTGAACAAGCGGAGCTGACCCAGGTCCAACGGACTTCGGAACCCCATGATCCGTTGGACGGAGGTTCGAGTCCTCCCCGGCCCACTGGAAACCTCCCTGGACAAGGCGCGGCGGGCAGGCGAATGGAAGGTCGCGCGGCTCTGGTCGATCACGGATTCCGGGGAGCCGGGTCGTGCACAGAGCGGGGCCGGGGGTCGGTGCTAGCGAAGGGTGCCAGAGCCCGTCGCTCAGGCGGCGAGCAGCAGGTCGGCCAGCGCCCGGGGGTGGGAGAGCATCGAGGAGTGGCCCGCGCCCTGGATCACGGCTGAGGCGATGCCGAGCCGCTCGGGCACGGCGCGTTCCGCCCACGTCGGCGAGACCAGGCGATCATCGTCGCCGCGGATGTCGGTGATCGGCGCATCCGGCCAGTGCGCGAGGGGGCTCGCCTCCGTGTACATGGTCGACGACTGGGGGCGGAGGTGAGAGAACGCCCAGTCGACGTCCTCGGCGCTGCACCCCGAGTACATCGTCCGGCCGCAGAGATCGCGGTCGAACCAGCGGCGGTTGCCGTTCTCGTCCTGCTCGACGCCGGCCTGGTACTCGTGCTCGAGGATGCCCTCCGCCTCGTCCTGCTCGGTGAACGGCCGCCCGGGAAGAGGCAGCAGGGCGGAGACGAGCACGAGCCGGCGCACCTCGCGCGCTGCAGCCACCAGCGGCGCCGTCAGCCCACCGGCGGAGTGGCCGACGACGATGAGATCGTCCTCGGCGTCCCCGATCGCGTCGAGCACGATGTCGCGGTAGCCCAGACAGCCGAGCGACGTGCTCTCGCAGGGCAGGTCCACGGCGACCACCCGGTGCCCGGCTCCCGTCAACAGCGGCGCGACCCGCGCCCAGCACCATGCCCCGTGCCACGCGCCGGGAACGAGGGCGTACGTTGCCACGTCCAGACCCTATCTCGGCGTGAGGGGACGAGAGGTGCCGGAGCCGCGGCTGCCGCGTCGAACCGAGCGCGCGATCGACCACCGAGCGGCGGGGGGCGGCCGCGGGCCGGCGGGGCACCGGCCCGGCCGGCGCCGGGCGGGGCTAACCTGCCGCCGATGCGCAGGGGGCTCACAGCGATCGCGGGCCTGATCGCCGTCGCGGCGCTGTGCTCCGGCTGCGCGTTCGACGGGTGGCGGCCGCTCGGCCCGGCGGGGCGGGCGGAGATCCCCTCGGCGCGGCTGTACGACCTCGGCGTCGCCGACTTCGACGAGGACGGCCGCCTCGACCTCTTCACCGTCAACCACAAGTTCCCCGGGGCCTGGCTGCGGAACGAGGGCGGCGGCCGCTTCGCCGACGCGACCGACGCGATCGGGGTCAGCCCCGACCCGCAGTTTCCCGGCCTCGACCGGCTGCGGGCGCCGAAGCTGGACGAGCCCGGCGCCTACGTCTACCTGACCGACTCCGAGGAGGGCGAGCCCGGGCTCCTCCACATCCGCGCCGTTGGGGTCGGGGCGGCGGGAAAGGTCGGGTTCCTCTCGACGAGCCTTCGCGTCGTGCGCGCCCGCCGCGCGCGGACCCGCCTCGGCATCAACGAGCAGTCGGTCCGGGTGGTCAGGTTCCGGGCGCGCCCGGGGGCCGCGATCGTGCTCGATCCCTCGAGCGTGGCCGACGCCCCGATGGCCGCCTTCTTCACCGCGCCATCCGATCCCGGCCTGATCCGGGTCGGGACCGACGCGATCAGCCCCGGGGGGCTCGACTTCCGGCTGACCCTCCGCGACCGCCACGCGATCGCATTCGCGAACCTCGTCGGCGACGACGGCCTGGACGCGTTCATCGCGAGCGGCGGGCTCGGAGGCGGCATCGCCAAGCCGGCGTTCCGGGGCCGGATCCGCGACGAGCTCCTGGTCGGCACGGGCGACGGCTTCAGCGAGCTCTCCGACGGCGCCGGCCTCGGGAAGGGGATCTGCAGGGGACGTGGGGCGGAGGCGGTGGACTTCGACGGCGACGGGCTGCTCGACCTCTTCGAGGCCTGCGAGGGGGAGCCGCCGATGCTCCACCGTCAGGTCGAGCCCGGCCGGTTCGACGCCGTCCCGGCGCCGGCGGCCGTCGGGACGGCCGAGCGCTGGGTCCAGCTCGACGGGGGGCGACCTTCGCTGCTCGTCGCCGGCTCCGGCGCCCTCGCCGCCTGGCGCTGGGCCGGCGGCGGCTTCTCGCGTACGCAGTCGCTGCCGCTCGCGACTGCGGGGCCGGTCGCTCAGCTCGCCCTCGGCGACCCCGACGGCGACCGCGATCTCGACGTCCTCGCCGTCGCGATCGGCGGCAACACGATGCTGCGAAACGAGGGCGGGCGGCTGCGCCCGGCGCCGCCGGGCTGGGCCGGGGCGCCGGCGGCGAGCGCGGCGGCGAGCTTCGTCGATTACGACAACGACGGCCTGGTCGACCTCCACGCCGTCCCCCAGGGGCTGATCCGAAACGACGGCGCCGGCCGGCACCACCGGACCGGGCTGCTGAGGACCCCGCCGGCGGGGGCGGCGATCGACGGGTGGGCCGATTTCGACGGGGACGGGCTGCGCGACCCCGTGATCGCGACCGGAAGGGGAGAGTTCGCGCGGCGGATGCGGGTCCGTCGCGCCCGCAACACCGCCCCCCTTCACGGCCACTGGCTCGAGATCGACCTGGCCGGCGCGCCCGGCAACCGGCAGGCGATCGGCGCCCGGGCGGAGGTCCGCGCCGGGCAACTGCGGCAGGCTCAGTGGGTCGGCCAGAACGACGACGCCCCTCACTCGCAGGGCCACTACCGGCTCTACTTCGGGCTCGGGCCGCACGAGGCCGTCGACGCCGTGACGGTGCGCTGGCCCGACGGCTCGCGGACCGAGCTCGGGCCGCGGCCGGCCGACCAGCTCGTGCGGATCGAGCAGGGGGGATGACCCCGGGGCGCGGGAAGCGCGTAGGGTTCGGCCCACGATGACGGAGGCAAGCGCGGGGCCGATCCTGATCGCCTACGACGGATCCGATTGCGCGCGGGAGGCGATCGCCGAGGCGGGGCGCCAGCTCCGCGACGACCGCCCGGCGATCGTATTGACGATCTGGGAGCCGCTCGACGCGGTCCCGTTCTGGGGCGTGCCGCTCGCCGCCGTCTCCTCCGACCTGACCGACGAGGTGACGGCTCGCGCCCGGGCGGTGGCCGACGAGGGGGTGGCCCTGGCGAGCGCCGCCGGCTTTGAGGCGAGCGCCGAGGTCGAGCTCGGCGCCCCGGTCTGGAAGCGGATCGTCGACCTCGCCGAGCAGCGTGGCGCATCGATCGTCGTGCTCGGATCGCACGGCCGAAGCAGCGTCGGCTACGCGGTCCTCGGCAGCGTCGCGACCGCCGTCGCCCATCACGCCAAGACGCCGGTGATGATCACCCGCGGGCGGGCGCGTTGAGCGACCCCGACGGCGGCGGGCGGAGGCCCGTGCCGGGCGCGGCGAACGGGGGCGATCCGGGTCTCCGTAAGTGTTGCGGAGCGTCCTCGGGCGGCAGGTACTGAGGATCGTTCGATGGCGCGGCGGGACGATGCTGCGGTGGGAGCCGAGCCCTTCCAGGTCGCCGTCGCGGGCGGAGGAGTCGCCGCGATGGAGGCCGTCCTGGCGCTGCGCGAGCACCCGGAGCCGCCGCGACCGCTGGCGATCACCATGTTCGCCCCCGATCGCGAGTTCCGCCTCCAGGCTCTCTCGGTCGCCGAGCCGTTCGGCGGCGACGCCCAGACGGTCGACCTCGGTGGCTTCTGCGCCGAGCACGGGGTCGAGTACCGCGAGGACTCGGTGGCCGAGGTCTGGGGCGGGCCGCAGCGGGTGCTGACCGCCCGCGGCGACGAGGTCTTCTACGACGCGCTGCTCCTGGCGACCGGCGCCCGCCGGCACTCGGTCCTGCCGGGCTCGCACGCGTTCCGGGGGGGCGGGGACGTCGGCTGGTTCGGAACCCTGCTCGAGCGTCTCGAGCGCGGCGCGATCGCCGACGTCGCCTTCGCGGTGCCGCGGCAGGTGAAGTGGACGCTGCCGATCTTCGAGCTGGCGATGCTGACCGCGACCTGGCTCCGCGACCGCGACCGCGAGGGCTTCAACCTCAGCGTCGTCACTCACGAGCGGGAGCCGCTCGAGGTTCTCGGGCCGAGGGTCAGCGAGCAGGTCGCGGAACTGCTCGGAGATCGAGGCGTCGACATCGTCGCCGCGACCGGCGTCGTCCGCTTCGATCGAGGGCGGCTCGTCTGCGAGGGCGGGCACGACTTCCGCTTCGACGAGGTCGTGGCCCTGCCCGGCCTCGATGTCCCCGAGATCCCGGGCGTGCCACAGGGCCGCAACGGCTTCATCGGCTGCGATGCGGAGATGCGGGTCGACGGCCTCGATCGCGTCTGGGCGGCGGGCGATTCGACCTGGTTTCCGGTCAAGCAGGGAGGGCTCGCCGCCCAACAGGCCGAGATCGCGGCGGCCGGGATCCTCCGGGCCGCCGGCTCCGGGGTCGAGGTGCCGCCGTTTCGGCCGGTCGTCCGCGGCGCCCTGATCACGGGCGGGCGGCCGCGGTTCATGCGGGTCCCGCTCGGCGGGGACGCCGGCGTTGCCCTGACCAGCAGCCCGCTGTGGTGGCCGCCGGTCAAGGTCGCCGGGCCGCGGCTCGGCCCCTACCTTGCTCAGCGTTGGGCGATCGACGAGGAGGAGGATCCCGGCCTCGGGCGCACCGAGGATCTCGAGCCCGCACGGGACGAGCGCGAGCACGAGGCGGCGCTGCGGCTCTCGCTCGACTTCGCCGAGATCGACGCCCGCGAGGGCGACTACGAGGAGGCGTTGCGCTGGCTCGGCGTCGCCGAGCGGCTCAACGTGACGCTCCCGGCCGAGTACGTCGAGCGGCGCGAGGAGTGGCGCGCCGCCGCGACCGCCTGAGCGGCCGGGCGCCGCTCAGGCGCGCGTGAGCTTCCAGCCCAGGGGCGATTTCTTGACGCGACCGAGCTCGAGGAGCTCGTCGAGTCCCTGCTCCGCATCGGTCCGCTCGATCCCCTCGTTCTGGGCGATCAGCGCGGGCGTGTTCAGCGCCGGCTTCGTCTCGAGGCTGTCGAGGACGAGCCGCGCGTTGTCGCTCAATTCGGTCATCGCGACCCGGCAGCCTGCCAGATCGACGCCTTCGATGCCGGCGCGACCGCGGTTCGGGCGCAACCATCGGGACGCGACCGGGTTGAGGGCTGCATGAGCGCGCTTCGGGTCGGATCGCTGGCCGCGGCGACGGTCGCCGCCCTCGCGGCCCTCGCGCCCGGCGCCGCTCCCGCCGGCGCGGCGATGGCGACGCAGGGAATCGACTACGACCTCGACGGCTCGCCGCAGCCGACGCCGCCGCGGCTCAACAGGCTCGACATCTACCGGCCCGACGGCGCGGCCGCGGGCGACGGGCGGCCGGTGGTCGTGTACGTGCATGGCGGCGGCTGGCGCCGGGGCGACAAGGGCCTCGGGATCGCCGACAAGGTCTCCCTGTTCACCGGCGCCGGCTACGTGTTCGCGAGCGTCAACTACCGGCTCTCGCCCGACCCCCCCGATCCCTCCTATCCGCCCGGTCGAATCCGCTTCCCGGACCAGCCCGATGACGTCGGCGAGGCGATCGGCTGGATCGACCGCAACGTCTCCGCCTACGGCGGCGATCCCGACCGGATGATCCTGATCGGCCACTCGGCCGGCGCCCAGCTCGTCGCCCTCGTCTCGACCGATCCCCGCTATGCAGGGCGTTGGGGCGTCGATCCCCGGCAACTCGTCGGGACCGTCCCGCTCGACGGGGTCTACGACATCACGAGCCAGGCGGGCGGGCCGCGGCGGGCTCTCTTCTACAACGCGTTCGCGACGCCGGCGGAGAACGCCGTCGACGACGCCTGGGCGTTGGCCTCGCCGGTTCGCTTCGCGGGCCCTGACGACCCGGAGATGCTGGTCGTCACCCAGGACGACCTGCCTTCGCGGATCGCAGGGAGCGCCGCGCTCGCCACGGCCCTGGGACCCGGCCGCGGCGCCGTGCTGACCGTCCCCTACGACCACGGCGAGATCAACGCGGCCGTCGGCGGCGCCGACGATCCGGCCGGCGAGACGGCGGCGATCATGAGCTTCATCGACGGGGCCCTGCGCGCGGCGCGGCCGCCGCGGGTGAGGATGACCGCGCATCCGGCGAGGCTGGTGAAGCTCCGCCGGCACGGGCGCCGCGCCCGTGTCAGCTTCCGCTTCCGGGCCAAGGGCGTGGCGAAGGGGTTCGAGTGCCGGCTCGACGGAGGGAAGTACCGGCGGTGCTCCTCGCCGCGCTCCTACGCGGTGCTCCGGGGCCGGCACGGGTTCCGCGTGCGCGCGATCGGCAGCGACGGCGACCGCGGCGAGGCGACGAGGTTCGAGTTCCGGGTCGTCGCGCCCCGCCGCTGAGCGGACGCCGCGCCCGGCAGCGCGCCCGGCAGCGCCGGCCCGGGGTCGGACGGCCTCCGGGCGGTCGGCGGGAGCTACAGTTGCCGGACCGCCGCCGGCGAGGAGGAAGATGGGATACGGACTCGGATTCGAGACCCTGGAGAGGGAGACGCGGATCGAGGCGCTGCCCGTCGAGGGCGAGATCCCCGGCTGGCTCGGCGGATCGCTGCTGCGCACCGGCCCGGCCCGCTTCGAGGTCGGCGCGCGCGAGCTGAGCCACTGGTTCGACGGGCTCGCGATGCTGCACCGCTTCGGGTTCGCGGGGGGCGCCGTCTCCTACGCGAACCGCTACCTCGAGAGCAGGGCCTACCGGGCCGTCGAGGAGACGGGCGCGATCGGCTACTCGGAGTTCGCGACCGATCCCTGCCGCTCGCTGTTCAGGCGGGCGATGTCGCTGTTCCAGCCGGCGCTCTCGGACAACTGCAACGTCAACCTCGTCCGGCTCGGCGAGCGGTTCGTGGCGATGACCGAGACGCCGCTTCCGGTCGAGTTCGATCCCGCGACCCTGGCCGCCGCCGGCGTCGGCTGGAAGGTTCCGGGCCAGCTCACGACCGCGCACCCGCACCTCGATCGCGGCGGCGGGATGCTCAACTACGCGGCCAGGCTCGGGCCCCGCAGCAGCTACCGCTTCTTCCGGCTCGCCGGCGCGCCCGGCGCGACGCCCGAGATCGTCGCGTCGCTTCCGACCCGCCGGCCCGCCTACATGCACTCGTTCGGGCTCACGGAGCGCTGGCTCGTCCTCGCCGAGTTCCCGTTCGTCGTCAACCCGGCGGCGCTGGCGCTCTCGGGGCGCCCCTATATCGAGAACTACCGCTGGCGCCCGGAGCTCGGCACCCGCTTCACGCTCCTCGACCGGAGCGGGGGAGAGGCGCTCGGCCCGTTCACCGCCGACCCCTGCTTCGGCTTCCACCACGTCAACGCCTTCGAGGACGCCCACGGCGACGTCGTCGCCGACGTCTGCGCCTTCGACGACGCCGGGATCGTCAAGTGCCTGTACCTGGACGTGCTGCGGGCGGGTCGCGCGATCCCGGCGCCGGAGCTGACCCGGTTCACGATCTCGCCCGCGACCGGAGCCGTCGCCCGCGAGCGCCTCGTCGACGAGCCGGTCGAGCTGCCGCGGATCGACTACGGCCGCTGCAACGGGCGCCCCTACCGCTACGCCTGGGGAGCCGGCACGGACGGCTCAGGGTTCTTCGACCGGATCGTCCGCGCCGACCTTCGCGAGCGTACGACCGTGACTTGGAGCGAGACCGGCTGCTGGCCGGGCGAGCCGGTGTTCGTCGCCCGCCCGGACGCCGGCGACGAGGGCGACGGGGTGCTGCTGTCGGTCGTCCTCGACGGCGCGGCCGGATCGAGCTTCCTGCTCGTCCTCGACGCGGCGACGCTGGCCGAGGTCGGTCGCGCGATCGTGCCCCACCACGTCCCGTTCGGGTTCCACGGCCAGTACGCGGCCGCCGCCTGACTCCGCGCTCAGGAGCGGCCGGGCGGCTCCGCGCCCGCCCCCGGCGACGGGAACTCGCGCATCACCTGCCGCCGCAGGGCGACGACGCCGACGATCACGAAGATCGCGATCAGCAGGATGCCGAGCGGCTCGCGCAGTCCCGGCGTCGGGCCCCACCAGACGAGGATCAGGAGCACCAGCGCCGTGCCCGCCGCGGCCCACATCGGATCCCGGAGGGCCGGGGCGATGTGCTCACGGATCCAGGTCGCCCAGCGGGTCCCGCCGGCGAGCAGCGCCGCGACGAGCGCGACGAGCCCGTAGGCCACCGTCGACTGGCCCATGGTCTGCAACAGCTCTGTGCTGATGTCCCAGGCGGCGGTCGCGGCCGGCTTGACCGAGTCGGAGGCGACCAGCGAGTCGACCACGGTGGTCCCGAGCAGGCTGCGGGCGGTCAGCACGCCGAGCCCGACGACGATCAGCGAGAGGCCGACCGACGTCAGCGTCCGCAGACGCATCCCGCGGGCGATCGAGATCGCGACGGCGTAGAGCGCGAACGTGAGCAGGAGGAGCACGACGGCGCCCTTCTCGATCAGACTGCTGACGTCGCGCAGGGTCGAGATCTCGTCGGGGGCGATCACCTCGAGCCCGGCCTGCGCGTTGCCGGCCTCGACCGAGGCCTGCAGCGCCTCGCCGGAGCCGAGGCCCTGCCCGGGCAGCTCGATGCCGAGCTTCTCGGTCACGGCGGCCCGGATCGTCGTCAGGTCGAGGTTGACCGACTCGGTCTTCTCCTTCGCCTCGCCGAGGACGCCGGTGGCGATCGGCTCGTCGTTGGCGATCGCGATGAACGCCTCGCTCGCCTTCCTGTTCGCCTCCTCCCAGAGGTTCTGGACGAACGAGGTCTGGAGGATCTCGTTCACCGCCTTGTTGAAGAGCTGGCTGAGACCGGCCGAGGCGGGGCCGGCGAGCGGCTCAGCCTTCGGCGGCAGCACCTTCGCGACCTCCTCCCGGACCCGGCCGGAGGCGAAGATCTCGGCGGTCAGGAAGTTGGCGAGCTCGGAGCGGATCGTCTCGTCGGCGAGCAGGGCGCTGCTCGTCTCGACCCACTGGTCGGTGTCGTAGAGCTGGCGCTTGACCCAGGTCGATAGCAGGGCGAGGGCGCCGGTCAGCGTGGCGATCACGACGAGGACGACCGCGATCCGATGCCGCGTCCGCACGCTCATCCCCGGAGAGGCGCCGCCGCCGTCCGCGCTCGCGTCGCTCGCCATCTCGCGATTATTGCGTCCGGCGTCGCCGTCCGCGTCATCCGATCGGGATGATGTCGCGGTCAGGCGCGAGCCCCCGCCCGCTCTTCGAACACCGCCTGGATCTCCTCCAGCCGCTTGCCCTTCGTCTCCGGGACGAGGCGGAGGCAGAAGAGGAACGTGAGCACGCAGATCGCGGCGTAGAAGAAGAAGGCGCCGCTGCGGCCGAGGGCGTCGATCAGGAGCAGGAACGTGAGCGAGACGAGGAAGTTGAAGAACCAGTTCGCCATCGTCCCGACCGCGGCCGCCTTGCTGCGGACCGGCAGCGGGTAGATCTCGGAGTTGAGCAGCCAGAAGATCGGGCCGAGGCTGACCGCGAAGGCGCCGACGTAGAGCATCAGGCTGCCGATCGCGACGAGCGACCCGGCCCCGCCGCCGGCGCCGAGGATGAAGACGAGGGCGAGCAGGCTGAGCGCGATCGCCATCAACGCGCTGCCCCAGAGCAGCAGCGGGCGGCGTCCGGCGCGGTCGAGGAGGCGGATCGCGACCACGGTCATGCCGACGTTGACGACGCCGACCGCGACCGATGCGAGGATCGCCGCCGAGGAGGAGTCGATGCCCGTGTAGCCGACGATCGTCGGCGCGAAGTAGATGACGGTGTTGATCCCCGAGACCTGCTGGAGGATCGCGAGCCCGACGCCGACGACCAGCGCCGCCCTGACGGCCCCGGCCAGCAGGTCGCGCCAGCCGCCGGGCTCCTCGACGATGCTGTCGGAGATCTCGTCGAGCTCGGCGTCGATCAGCTCCGGGTCGTCCTCGCGGATTCGCGCCAGCACCGCCTTCGCCTCGTAGCCGCGGCCGGCCATCACCAGCCAGCGCGGGCTTTGCGGCATCCGCAGCATGCCGATCAGCAGGAAGACCGCGGGCAGCGCGCCGAGGCCGAGCATCCAGCGCCAGTCCCCGCTCGGCTCGAAGGCGAGCCCGACGCCGTAGGCGACGACGATCCCGACCGTCACCGAGAGCTGGAAGAACGTGACCAGGCGACCGCGGACGGCCGGCGGCGAGACCTCGGATATGTAGACCGGCGCGGTGGCGGAGGCGAGGCCGATCGCGATGCCGACGACGACGCGCGAGACGACCAGGACCGCCTCCGAATCGGCGGCGGCGCTGCCGAGCGCGCCGACGATGAAGACGACGGCCGATCCGATGATCAGGAGGCGGCGGCCGTAGCGGTCGGAGAGGCGGCCGGCGCCCGCGGCTCCGGCCACCGCCCCGATCGGCACCGCGGCGACGACGAGGCCGGAGCCGAAGCTGCTGAGACCGAAGTCGGGCTCGATGAACAGCAGGGCGCTGGCGATGACCCCGGTGTCGTAGCCGAACAGGAGGCCGCCGAGCCCGGCGATCGCGGCGGTCAGGATGACGTTGCGCATGGCATGGCCCCGGGCCCGCCCGCGCTCTTCCGTGCTCCTCCCGGCGCTCACCGGGCGGATCGTATTTCCGCCCCCGGTCGGACCGCCCGCGGGCAGTCCGCTCAGCTCGCGGCGAGGACCTCCTCGGCGGCGGCCTCGGCCGCGTCGAGCTGCTCGGCCACGAGGTCGAGCCCGCGGTCCCAGAAGCCGGGATCGGCGAGGTCGACACCGACGATCGCGGCCAGCTCCTCGGGTGGGCGGGAGCCGCCGCTCGCGAGCATCTCGAGGTAGGACGGCACCAGGTCCTCGCCGCGGTCGAGGTAGAGGCGGTAGACCGAGAGCGCCAGCAGCTGCCCGTAGGCGTAGGCGTAGACGTAGCCGGGCGTGCTGATGAAGTGGGGGACGTAGGACCACCACGACCGGTACCCGTCGGTGATCTCGACGGCGTCGCCGAGGAGCTCCGCCTGCGTATCGGCCCAGATCGCGCCGAGGCGGCCGACCGAGAGCTCTCCGTCCTCGCGACGGGCGGCGTGGACCCGATCCTCGAACTGGTTCATCGCGATCTGGCGGAACACGGTCGCGATCTGCCCCTCGATCGACTCGGCCAGGAGGTTGAGCCGCGAGCGCGCGTCGCCGGCCTCGTCGAGCAGCCGTCCGAGGACGAGCTCCTCGGCGAACACCGACGCGGTCTCGGCGACGGTGAGCGGCGTGCTCTGGTGGAAGACGCCCTGCTCGGCGGCGAGGTACTGGTGGATCCCGTGGCCGAGCTCGTGGGCGAGGGTCGTGACGTCACGGCGGCGATCGGTCCAGTTGAGGAGCACGTAGGGGTGGACCGAAGGGACGGTGGAGGAGCTGAACGCGCCGCCGCGCTTGAACGGCCGCGGCGGGACGTCGATCCACCGCTCGTCCATGAACCGGCCGGCGATCTCGCTCATCCGCGGCGAGACCGAGTCGAACGTCTCGAGCACGATCTCCCGCCCGTGCTCCCAGCCGACCTCCTCCTCGTCGGCGCCGACCGCCGCCATCCGATCGTAGTCGGCGAGCCGGTCGAGGCCCAGCAGCCGAGCCTTGGTCCGGTACCAGCGGCGGGCGAGCTCGTTGCGGTCGCGAACCGCGGCGATCAGCGCCTCGACCGACTCGTCGGAGGCCTCGTTGGCGAGGTTGCGGGTCGCCAGCCAGTGCGAGTAGGAGCGGATGCGGTCCATCGTCGCCTTGTCCTGAAGCAGCGTGTTGAAGACGTAGGCGCGGGTCCGCAGGCCGGGCTCGAGCGCTGCCGTGACCGCCGCGGCGACGTCGCGGCGCCGGTCGCGGTCGGGGTCGAAGAGGCCCGAGAGGGCGACGTCGAGCGACACCGGCTCCTCGGCGTCGGGGATCTCGACCTCGATCGCCGAGGTGAGCTCGTCGAAGAGGCGGCTCCAGGCGCTGTGGCCGGTCACCGAGAGCTCGGTCACGAGGCGCTCCTCCGGCGCCGTCAGCAGGTGCGGGCGGTAGCGGCGCTCCATTCGCAGGTGGTGGCGGCAGAAATCGAGGTCGTCGGCTGCGAGCAGCTCCTCGGCCCGCTCGTCGTCGATCGCGACCCACTCGAGGTCGAAGAACACCAGCCGCGTCTCGATCCTCGTCGCCCGCTCGGACGCGCGCTGCAGGAGCGCCCCGATCGCCGGATCTCCGGTGTCGGCGGCGAAGCTGAGGTGCGCGTAGTTGAGGGCGCGACCGGCGAGCTCGGTGATCTGCGCCAGCCGTCGCATCGCCGCGACCAGCCCGGGCCCGTCGAGGTCGCCGACGCGGCCCTCGAGGTCGGCCGCGAAGCTCTCGGCGGCGGCCTCGGCCCCGTCGAGCAGCGCCGCCACCGCTTCCTCGCCGCCCGCGGCCTCGACCTCGAGGCCGGCCGCCTCGAGGTCGATCAGATCGCTGAGATCCCAGGCCAACCCGGCGCCGAGCTCGCTCACGGCGTCATCGTAGTCCTCGCCCACCACGCCCATCGCGGGCAAGCTAACACGCGCTCGCCCGCGACGAGTCCGGAATCGGCGTTCCAGCCCCGGCCTCCACGCCGGGCCGCCGGCGGCGGAAGGGAAACGACGGGGTGGGGCGAATCTGGGGTCACCCATGAGCAAGACCGCGACCAAGTCCAAGGCCCGCCGCAGCGGCTCCGGCGCTTCGCGCTCGACCGGAGCCACGAACGGAAAGACCCTCTCGAGCTACATCACCGAGCGCTTCGACGACTTCTCGCGCTCGCAGAAGGACGTCGCCCGCTACATCGTCGACCACCTCGAGGAGGCGGCCTTCCAGACGGCCGAGGAGCTCGCCCGGCGCGCCGACACCTCCTCGTCGACCGTCGTCCGCTTCTCGCAGGCGCTCGGCTTCGACGGTTACCCAGAGCTCCAGCAGGCGGCGATCGAGGAGTACCGGGCCAACGTCGCCGCCGGCGCCGCCGGCGCCGGCGGCAAGGGCGGCGCCCTGTTCGACTTCGACCACACGGAGTTCGAGGCGTCGCTCGCGGCCGACCACGCCAACATCGAGAGCACGGCCCGCGGCCTCGCCCGCGAGGCGGTCGACGATTGCGTGCGCGAGCTCGCGACCGCGCACCGGGTCGTGATCGTCGCGATGGACCAGATGGCCTTCTTCGCCTCCTACCTGCGTCACATGCTGGCGCTGCTCGACATCCGCGCCGAGACGGTCACCCAACCGCGCCAGGAATCGATCACCCGGCTCGGCAACGTCGACGACGACACGCTCGTCGTCGCCTTCTCCGCCGGACGCGCCCATCCGCTCGTGATCAGGGCGATGAAGCTCGCGCGCCACCGCGGCGCCCGGACGATGGCGATCAGCGACGCGACCCTCTCCGACGTCGGCGAGCACGCCGAGCACACGCTCTACTGGTCTTCCGACTCGCCCTCCTACACGCGGTCGACGACCGCGCTGCTCGCCCTCGTCGAGGCTCTCGCCTACGGCGTCTACTCGCGCGACAAGACCGCGTTCAAGGACCGGATCCGGGCCTTCAAGCTGAAGTAGTCGGCTGCTGCGCCGGGCTCGCGCCCGGCCTCGCAGCGGGCAGCATGCCCGCTGCGCTCGCTTGCAGCGAGCAGACGCTCGCGGCTTTTCCGCTCGCTCACGGCTCCCGCCCTGAGCGCTGCTCGCTGCACGCTGCTCGCTCGCCCGTGAGCGCCGCGGCCGCCCACTAAACTCCCGCTCCGATGCCCGAGCGCGCCACGTTCCGACTGAAGACCGGCCTCGCCGAGATGCTCAAGGGTGGCGTGATCATGGACGTCACCGACGCCGAGCAGGCCCGCGTCGCCGAGGCGGCCGGCGCCTGCGCGGTGATGGCGCTGGAGCGGGTCCCGGCCGACATCCGCCGCGACGGCGGCGTCGCCCGGATGTCGAATCCGCGGATGATCGAGGAGATCAAGGCCGCAGTGACGATCCCGGTGATGGCCAAGGCGCGGATCGGCCACTTCGCCGAGGCGCAGGTGCTCGAGGCGCTCGAGGTCGACTACATCGACGAGTCCGAGGTCCTGACCCCGGCCGACGAGGCCCATCACATCGACAAGCTCGCCTTCGAGGTGCCGTTCGTCTGCGGCGCGACCAACCTCGGCGAGGCGCTGCGGCGGATCGGCGAGGGTGCGGCGATGATCCGCTCCAAGGGCGAGGCCGGAACCGGCAACATCGTCGAGGCCGTCCGCCACCTGCGCGACATCACCGGCGCGATCCGGCGCCTGCACTCGCTCGACGAGGCCGAGCTCGCGGCGGAGGCGAAGGAGCTGCGGGCGCCGCTCGACGTCGTCCGCGTGGTCGCCGAGCGCGGCTGGCTGCCGGTGCCGCTGTTCTGCGCCGGCGGCATCGCGACGCCGGCGGACGCGTCGCTGACGATGCAGCTCGGCGCCGAGGGGAACTTCGTCGGCTCCGGCATCTTCAAGTCGGCCGAGCCGGAGCGGACCGCGAAGGCGATCGTCGAGGCGACCACCCACTTCAGGGACGCCCACCGGGTGCTCGCGGCGTCCTCCGACCTCGGCGATCCGATGCGCGGCGACGACATCGCCGAGCTCGCCGCCGACGGCGAGTTGCTCCAGCAGCGCGGCTGGTAGTGCCCGCCGCGCCCGTCGAGCGCCTCCGCGTCGGAGTCCTGGCGAGCCAGGGCGACTTCGCCGCCCACCTCGACCTCCTCGCCGGGCTCGGCGCCGAGGCCGTCGCCGCGCGGGTCCCGGCCGAGCTCGCGGGGCTCGACGCACTCGTCATCCCGGGCGGCGAGAGCACGACGATCTCGAAGGCGATCGAGCGTGACGGGCTCGAGGAGCCGATCCGGGCCCACTTCGACGCCGGCCGGCCGATCCTCGGGACCTGCGCGGGGATGATCGTCTGCGATCGCGACCATCTCGGCCTGGTCGACGCGGTCGCCCGGCGCAACGCCTTCGGCCGCCAGCTGCAGAGCTTCGAGGCCGACCTCGAGCTCGAGCCGGAGGCGGGGATCGGCCCCGACCCGATCCGTGCCGCGTTCATCCGGGCGCCCTGGATCGAGGAACACGGCGGGGCGGTCGAGGTGCTGGCCCGCTGGGAGGGACGCCCGGTCGCGATCCGCCAGGGGAACGTCCTCCTCTGCTCGTTCCACCCGGAGATCGCCGGCGAGCAGCGGCTGCACGCCCTGCTGATGGCGATGGCGACGGCGGCGCGGCGGCGCGGCGCGGAGGCCGTGAGCGGGTGAGCGATCCGAGGATCGAGGGCCTGGCCCGCGTGCTCGTCGGCTACTCGCTCGAGCTCGAGGAGGGGCAGAGCCTCTTCATCTCGAGCGGCACCGCTGCCGAGCCGCTGGTCCAGGCGCTGTACGAGCGGGCGCTCCGGGTCGGAGCCAACCCGATCCTCGACCTCGCGCTCGAGGGAACCCAGGCGGCGTTCTACGAGCTCGCCGCCGACGCCCAGATCGACTGGATCGCACCGACCCAGCGCTGGGCCTTCGAGGAGGCCGACGCGCGGATCCGGATCCTCTCCGACGCCAACCTGCGCGAGCTCTCGAACGTCCCGCCGGAGAAGCAGACGCGGCGCCAGCGGGCGGTGCATCCGCTGAGGGAGCGAATGATGGCGCGGAGCGCCGCCGGCGAGCTGCGCTGGAACGTCACCCTCTACCCGACGAACGCCTACGCGTCAGAGGCGGGAATGAGCCTGCGCGAGTACGAGGACTTCTACTACCGGGCCTGCCTCTGCGACCAGCCCGACCCGGTCGCCGCCTGGAAGCGGGCCGCCGCCGAGACCCATCGCCTCGTCGATTGGATCGAGGGACGCGAGGAGGTGCGGATAGCCGGCCCGGGAACGGACCTGGTCCTGAGCGTCGCCGGCCGCAGGTTCGTCGCCGCCGACGGCAAGTACAACATGCCCGACGGCGAGCTCTTCACCGGCCCGGTCGAGGACTCGGCCGAGGGTGAGATCACGTTCCACCTGCCCGCCACCTACGCCGGCCGCGAGGTCTCCGGCGTCCGCTTCCGCTTCGCGGGCGGCAAGGTCGTGGACGCGAGCGCCGATCGCGGCGAGGACTTCCTGATCGAGATGCTCGACACCGACGAGGGCGCCCGCCGGCTCGGCGAGCTCGGCATCGGCACCAACTTCGGGATCGTCGCCGGCACCGGCGAGATCCTCCTCGACGAGAAGATCGGCGGCACCGTCCACCTCGCCGTCGGCGAGAGCTACCCCGAGACCGGCGGCACCAACAGCTCCGCGATCCACTGGGACATGATCTGCGACCTCCGCGCGGGCGGCAGCATCACCGTCGACGGCGAGCCGCTGCAGAAGGACGGGAAGTTCGTCGTCTGACTCCGGGCGGAGCCGACCGGGCTTCGCCCCTTCACTTCCGCCGACTCCGGGCCGGCCGCGGGGAGCCTCGACCGCGAGCGGGGCTGAAACCGGCCCATCCGCCCGGTTTCGCCCCGCTCGGCCGTCATGCGGCCGGCGCGGCCGTTCGCGGTCCCGGGGTCCCGCAGCGCAACTTCCGGCCGCCGGCGATGTTTCAAGCCGCGGAACCACGAACACCTCGCATCCGTGGACGCTTGCGGGAGCTCCCGGCGAATGCATGAGGTGTCCGAGGTGACACGACGCGACCGGGCCTCCGTCCCCCCGCAGGTCCGGTCGTCGTCGTTTCGCGGCCGCGGTCCCCAGCATGGCGGATTCCACCGGCCGATGCGCCGGTTCTAAGATCAGGCCATGTCCGGGCACTCGAAGTGGTCCTCGATCAAGCACAAGAAGGCGGCCACCGACGCCAGGCGCGGGAAGCTCTTCACGAAGCTGGCGCGGGCGATCACCGTGGCCGCGCGCGAGGGCGGGGGCGATCCGGAGGCGAACGCGACGCTCGCGACCGCGATCCAGAAGGCGCGCGACCAGTCGATGCCGAAGGACAACATCCAGCGCGCGATCGACCGCGGCACCGGCGAGGGGTCGGATGGTGCCGCGATCGAGCGGATCCTCTACGAGGGGTACGGCCCCGGCGGCGTCGCGATCCTCGTCGAGGCGCTGTCGGACAACCGCAACCGGACCGGAGCCGAGATCCGTCACGCCTTCGACCGCCACGGCGGCAGCCTCGGCGAGCCCAACTCGGTCGCCTGGACGTTCGAGAAGCGCGGCGCGATCCTGATCGACGGCGACCGCTACGACGAGGACGACCTGATCGTCGCGATCGACGCCGGCGCCGAGGACGTGGCCGACGATGACGGCACGCTGCGGGTGCTGACGGCCCCGGGGGACCTCGCCGCGGTCCGGGCCGCGCTCGACGCGGCCGGCGTCGAGATCGTCTCCTCCGACATCGTCATGGATCCGAAGAGCACGGTCGCGGTCGAGGACGCCCAGGCACGGACCCTGCTCAACCTGATCGAGGCGCTCGAGGACCATGACGACGTCGATGCGGTCCACGCGAACTTCGACATGAGCGAGGCCGTGATGGAGCGGGCGCTGGCGTAGCGGCGGCGGCTTGCAGCGGGCAGCCCGCTCGCTCCGCTCGCTTGCAGCGGGCAGCGGGGTCTGCGCTGCAAGCTGCTTGCTGCCCGCCGCCCGCTCGGAAGGCATCCGGCCCCGGGGCGAGAATCACCACCCATGCGGATCGTCATGGGCATCGATCCCGGCATCGCGAACACCGGATTCGGCGTCGTCCGCGTCGCCGGCACGAGGATGACCGCGATCGACGGCGGCACCGTGGAGACCCCGGCGGCGCTCGCTCCGGAGCAGCGGCTGCGCCGGATCCACGAGGCGGTCGCCGAGCTGATCGAATGGCACGGGCCGCGATCGCTCGCGCTCGAGAGCGTCTACTTCGGGCGCAACGTGCGCTCGGCGATCGCCGTCGGACAGGCGCGCGGCGTCTGCCTGCTCGCCGCCGCGGCGCGCGGCGTGCCCTGCTTCGACTACACCCCGCAGGCGATCAAGGTCGCCGTCTGCGGCAGCGGCGGGGCCGGCAAGGACCAGGTCAAGCACATGGTCGGCGTCCTTCTCGACCTGCCGGCGGCACCGTCGTCCGATCACGCCGCCGACGCCCTCGCCGCCGCCGTCTGCCATGCCGCCCATTCCGCCGGCGATCGGGACCGGGAGGCGGTCCCGGCGTGATGATCGCCGCCGTCAGCGGTGAGGTGATCGCCCGGCGCGGCGACCACGTCGTCGTCGACGCCGCCGGCGTCGGCTACCGGCTCGCCGTCTCCGGCGAGACGCTGCGGACCGTCCCCGCCGCCGGCGAGCGGGTGTCGCTGCACGCCCACCTGATCGCCCGCGACGACTCGCTCGCCCTCTACGGCTTCGCCACCGAGGACGAGCGCGAGCTCTTCCTGGCGCTGATCTCGGTCTCCGGGGTCGGCCCGAAGGTCGCGATGGCGACGCTCTCGGGGGGCCCGCCCGGCGAGCTGCTGCGTGCGATCGCGGGCGGCGACGCGAAGCGCTTCCAGGCCGTCCCGGGGATCGGCAAGCGGACGGCGGAGCGGATCATCGTCGAGCTGCGCGAGCGGGTCGCCGGGGAGCTCGAGGAGGGCGCCGCCCCCGTGGCCGCCGAGGACGGCGCCCGGGCCGAGGCGCGCGAGGGCCTGATCGGCCTCGGCTACACGCCGCTCGAAGCCGAGCGGCTGCTCGCCGGGGCGAGCGGCGAGACGGCCGAGGAGCTGATCGCCGCGGCCCTGCGCGGCGATCGCGCCGCCGCGTAGGCGAAGCTGTGGGCTGACGATGGCGATCGAGCGAATCCCACTGAACGAGGCGGCGATCGCGGCCGACGGCGAGCCGCGGGTCGCCGACGCCCGGCGGGAGCGCGGGGAGGAGGAGCTCGACAGAAACCTGCGGCCGGGGCGGCTCGCGGAGTTCGTCAACCAGCGCCAGGTGACCGACCAGCTCGCGGTGTTCATCGAGGCCGCCCGTCGGCGCGAGGAGCCGCTCGACCACGTCCTGCTCGCCGGCCCGCCGGGGCTCGGCAAGACCTCACTCGCGCACATCATCGCGGCCGAGCTCGAGGTGCCGATGGTGCAGACGGCCGGTCCGGCGCTCGAGCGCAAGGCCGACGTCGCCAGCTTCCTGACGACGCTCGAGCCGGGGACGGTCTTCTTCATCGACGAGATCCACCGCCTCAACCGGGCGATCGAGGAGACGCTGTACCCGGCGATGGAGGACCGGCGCTTGCCGGTCGTCCTCGGGCAGGGCGCCGGCGCCCGGACCGTGACGCTCGACCTGCCCGCGTTCACGCTCGTCGGCGCGACCACCCGGGCGGGGCTGCTGACCACCCCGCTTCGCGACCGGTTCGGCGTCAGCCACCGGCTCGAGCACTACGAGCCGGGCGATCTGGCGCTGATCGTCGAGCGCTCGGCGACTATCCTCGGCGTCGAGATCGACGATGCCGGGACCGCTCAGGTCGCAAGCCGCTCGCGTGGCACCCCGCGGGTCGCCAACCGGCTCCTGAAGCGGGTCCGCGACTACGCCGAGGTCCACGGCCGGGGCGTGATCAGCGGCGACATCGCCGCCTCGGCCCTGGCCATGCTCGAGGTCGACGAGGGCGGGCTCGACCGCCACGACCGGGCGATCCTCGATGCGATCGCCGGACGCTTCTCGGGCGGTCCGGTGGGCCTGTCGACGCTCGCCGCCGCCGTCGACGAGGAGCCGGACACGATCGAGGACGTCTACGAGCCCTACCTGCTCCAGCAGGGGTTCTTGAAGCGGACCCCGCGAGGACGCGTCGTCACCGAGCGCGGCTACGAGCACCTCGGGCTGCCGGTGCCGGAGGGGTTGCCGAGCCTGTTCTGAGGGGCCGGAGGTTGGAGGGGTGGGGGCTGGAGCCCCAGGGCCGCGAGCGCCCGATGGGCCGTCCCCGGCCCGCCGGATCCCCGCGAGGGTCGAGCGATTCGATTCACTAGCCTTCCGACCGTGCCCTTCTTCATCTGTCCCAACTGCGGCAACCGGGTCCAGAGCGGCGAGCGGACGGCCGGTCTGTCGGGCCGACCGAAGGGCTGTCCGAAGTGCGGCTTCGGGTTCCTGTTCGAGCTCCTCGACGACTACTACCCGGCGCCGGAGGCGGCGTTCTTCACCTGCGACTCGCAGGGCCGGGTGCTCGACGTCGGCCGTGGCGGCTTCGAGCTCACCGGGCTCACCGACGAGGACGTGATCGGGCGCCCGGTCAAGGACGTGCTGGGGCTCGAGTGGATCGATCCCGGCGCCGGCGGCGAGGAGGCCGACAGCGACGGCAACGGCGTCTCCGACCCGATCGAGACGACGCTCGAATGGGGCGTGCGGTCGCTCGGCAAGCGCGTTGCGGTCCACGCCGAGGGGGACCTGCCGGCGAAGGCGGTCGCGGACGTCTTTCCGGCCTACGACGATGACGGCGGGATGCTGCTCGTCCTCACCCCGGAGTAGCGGCGGGCTTCGGCCCCGCTCCCGGGTACGCTGCCCCGACCGATGGGCTCGCGCCGCACGAACATCACGATCGTCGTCCTGATCCTGGCCCTGCTCGCGGGGTCGATCTACGTGATCGCGACGAAGCCGACCAAGCTCGGCCTCGACCTCAGCGGTGGCACCCAGCTCATCTACGAGGGCGAGCCGAGCGCCGACAACCCGACCGTCGACACCGAGGACATCGACCGCACGATCGAGCTCCTGCGCGACCGCGTCGACGCGCTCGGCGTCTCCGAGCCCGAGATCGCGCCGCTCGGGACGACCCAGATCCAGGTCAGCCTCCCGAACGTCCAGGACGCCGAGCGGGCGATCGAGCAGGTCGGCGACACCGCCAAGCTCTACTTCTACGACCTCGAGCCGAACGTCGTCCCGCTCGACCCCAAGGTCGAGGAGGTGACGCCGGCCAACCTCACCGCGCAGGCGACGACCGACCTCTACGACGCCGTCAAGCTCGCGTCCGAGCAGAACACGAAGTGCAACGACGTCTGCACGACGACCGGCCCCCAGCTCTACCTGTTCGAGAAGGGGAGCCGCGATTACGTGGCCGGGCCCGAGTCGAACATGCGCGACCTGCTCTCGAGCGAGGAGGCGCGCGCCGTGCCGAAGGGCCGGCGCGAGGTCCTCACGGTGCCGCAGGGGACGATCGTCGTCCAGGACCAGCAGGACGACGCGACCGCCACGCCGCGTTACTTCGTGCTTCGCGACCGCCCGGCGCTGAGCGGCGACGACATCGAGAACCCGGAGCAGAGCTTCGACCAGAACAACCAGCCGAACGTCACCTTCGACTTCACCGACGAGGGTCGCAGGGCGTTCTCCGAGGTCACCCAGAAGATCGCGTTCCGCGGCCAGGAGTCGCTCGGCGCGCCGTACTCGTTCGCGATCGTCCTCGACGGCGACATCGTCTCGCGGCCGGTCATCGACTACCGCGAGAACCCGAACGGGATCGACGGCCGCACCGGCGCCCAGATCTCGGGCGGGTTCACCGTCCAGCAGGCCCAGGACCTGGCGACCTTCCTGAAGATCGGAGCGCTGCCGATCAACCTCGAGCTGGTCAGCCAGAGCACCGTCACGGCCACGCTTGGCCAGCAGGCGCTCGACGACGGCCTCAAGGCGGGCCTGATCGGGCTCCTGCTCGTCTCGGTCTTCTTCCTCGCCTACTACCGCTTCCTCGGGGCGATCGCGATCCTCGGGCTCGCCGTCTACGCGGCCTTCTTCCTCGCGATGATGAAGCTGATCCCGATCACGCTGACCCTGCCCGGGATCGCCGGCCTGATCCTGACGATCGGCGTCGCCGCCGACTCGAACGTCGTCATCTTCGAGCGGATCAAGGAGGAGGCGCGCAAGGGCCACTCGATGATCTCGTCGATCACGACCGGCTACAAGCGCGGGATCGGGACGATCATCGACGCGAACGTGATCACCCTGTTGACCGCGTTCATCCTCTTCGGGCTCGCCACCGCGGGCGTCAAGGGCTTCGCGTTCACGCTCGGGATCGGCACGATCGTCTCGCTCCTGACCGCGGTCGTCTTCACCCGCGCCGTCCTCGGGCTGCTCGGCCGCAGCCGGATCCTGCGCTCGCCGCGATTCCTCGGCGCCGGCGAGCAGCGCGTCCGCTGGCATTTCGACTTCGCGGGCGCGAGCCGCTGGTTCTTCTCGATCTCGGGCGTGATCCTCGCCGTCGGAGCGCTCTCGTTCGCGACCAACCAGCTCAACTTCGGGATCGACTTCGAGTCGGGGACGAAGATCGAGACGGCGCTCGCGGAGCCGGCGAGCGTCGATGAGGTCCGCGGAGCGCTCGGCGCCGCCGGCGTCGCCGACGTCGAGGCCGTCAAGGTCCAGAGCGTCGACAACCCCGAGTTCGGCGCCAACGTCTTCCAGATCCAGGGCACGATCCCGCCCGATGAGGTCGGCGAGGTCCAGCGTCGGCTCGGCGACGACTTCGGCTTCGAGGGGGGCCGCGACGCCGGCTTCCAGAGCCAGTCCGTCGGCCCGACGTTCGGCGAGCAGATCGCCCGCAGCGCCGCCTATGCGATCGCCTTCTCGCTGCTGCTGATCGCAGCCTACGTCGCCTTCCGGTTCGAGCCCAAGTACGCGATCCCGGTGATGATCGCGGTGATCCACGACATCCTGATAACCGCCGGCGTCTACTCGCTGGTCGGCCGGGAGGTGACGAGCGGGACGGTCGCCGCGTTCCTGACGATCCTCGGCTACTCGCTCTACGACACGGTCATCGTCTTCGACCGGATACGCGAGAACGTGCCGCGGCTGCCGCGTGCGACCTTCTCGCAGATCGCCAACCGCTCGCTCAGCGAGGTCCTGACCCGGTCGCTGATCACCGGCCTGTCGACCGTGTTCCTGATCGGGGTGATCCTGATATTCGGCGGCGAGACGCTGCGAGACTTCGCCTTCGCGATGATGGTCGGCGTCCTCTCCGGGACCTACTCGTCGATCTTCATCGCCTCGCCGGTGCTGATCGCGTGGAAGGAGCGTGAGCCCGCCTACCAGGCGCGGGCCGCCCGGATCAGGGAGCAGATGGGCCGCGTCCCGTCCTTCCCCGAGGACAACGAGGTCGCCCTCGTCGGCGGCGAGCCGGCGGCGGCCGACGGCGGCGACGGCGACGGCGGACCGGCGGCGGCCGAGTCGGCCCCGATCGCTTCCGCCGCGGCCCGCGACGGCGGCAACGGCGCCGAGCCCGCCCCGGAGCCGGAGGCGGCGGGGGCCGGCGCCGGGCAGGCCGACGAGGCCGCGACGAGCGAGCGCGAGCGGCGCCTGGCCGCCCGCCGCCGGCGGCAGGAGCGCCGGCGCAAGCACGGGAGGAATCGCTGACGATGGCCCTGCTCGTCTGGCTCACCCTCGGCGTCGCCCTCTGGCACTTCACGGTCTTCGTGCCCGACCGCTTCTGGGGCGGGATCATCGGCGCCTTCGTCGCCGCGATCGCCGGCGCCATCGCCAGCGGCGCCGCCTGGCAGATCGCCCAGGGCGACGGGCTCGGCGTGACCGACGTGACGACGTTCTTGGCGGCGATCCCCGGCTGTCTGGTCGCCCTCGCGATCGCATACGCGCTCGGCGCTCGGCGCATCGCCGGGCCGGCCGGCCACTACGGCGACGCCTGAGCGCCGCGACCGCGCACCGCCCTGGCCGGGTCTCCTCCCGCGGTCGGCCGGCCACCGGTCCTCGGGGCCGGCCGACCGCGGGAAGCGGCTTTCCCGGCACGGTTCCGTCCTCGGCCGTTGCAAGCCTGACGGCGTGAGCGCCCGCGTCCGATCGACGCCCTTCCGGGCCCGGCCCTACGACTACGAGGAGGCGCGCCGGATCGCCGACGAGCTCGACCTCGCCGACCCGGTCGCGATCACGCTCGTCCGCCGCGGCCATCGCACCGTCGAGGCCGCGCGGGAGTTCCTGGCCGCCGACGAGGAGCACGACCCCGGGCTGCTCGGCGGGGTCGGCCCGGCGCTCGAGCGGATCGAGGCGGCGCTCGACGCGGGGGAGCGGATCACCGTCCACGGCGACTACGACGTCGACGGGATCAGCTCGACCGCGATCATGGTCGCGGCCCTGCGGCGGGCCGGCGGCGACAGCGACTGGCTGATCCCCGACCGTCTCGGCGACGGCTACGGCATCGGGCCGGAGACGCTGGAGCGGCTGCGTGAGCGCGGCAGCGGCCTGCTCGTGACCGTCGACTGCGGGATCGGCTCCGCGACCGAGATCGCCGCGATCGAGGCGGCCGGGATCCCCGTCGTCGTCACCGACCATCACGAGCCCGGCGCCGATCTGCCCGCCTGCCCGGTCGTCCACCCGCTCGTCGGGGGCTACCCCTTCGGGGGGCTCTGCGGGGCGGCCGTCGCCGCCAAGCTCGCGCAGGCGCTCGAGCGCGCGCGCGGCGGCGGGCCGGAGGCGCCGATCCCCGACCTCGACCTCGTCGCGCTGGCGACGGTCGCCGACCTCGTCCCGCTCGTCGGCGAGAACCGCAGCCTCGCCCGCCGCGGGCTCGAGGCGATCCGTCGCTCCCCGCGCCCGGGGCTCCTGGCCCTGATGGCGACCGCGCGGGTAGTGCCCGAGCGGGTCGACGAGGGCGACATCGCCTTCCGGCTCGGGCCGCGCCTGAACGCCGCCGGGCGCCTCTACCGGGCCGACGCCGGCGTCGAGCTGATGCTGACCGGCGACGACGCCCGCGCGGCCGCGGTCGCGGCCGAGCTCGACGCCGCCAATCACGAGCGTCGTGAGACCGAGCGCGCCGTCACCGCCGAGGCCGAGGCGGCGCTGCGGGGGCTGCCCGAGGCGGATCGGGCGGCGCCGGCGATCGTCGTCGCCGGCGCCGGCTGGCACCCCGGGGTCGTCGGCATCGTCGCCTCGCGGCTCACCGAGCGCCACGGGGTGCCGGCGGTCGTGCTCTCGATCGACGACGAGGGCCGTGCGAAGGGCTCGGGGCGCGGCGTCGAGGGGTTCGACCTGCTCGCGGCGCTCGATGCCTGCGCCGACCACCTCGACCGCTACGGGGGGCATCGAGGGGCGGCGGGTGTCGAGCTCGGCGCGGACGCGATCGAGGGCTTCCGGACGGCGCTCATCGCCCATGCCGAGACGGTCGAGCCGGCTGGCGAGCCGCCCGAGGGCGAGCTCGTGGACGCTCACGTCGGGGCCGAGTCGCTCGGGCTCGACGTGGCCGAGCAGCTCGCCGCGCTGGCTCCGTTCGGCCGCGGCAATCCCGGCGTCAGGCTGCTCGTGCCGGGCGCCCGGGTCGGCGAGGTGCGACCGATGGGTGAGGAGGGCAGGCACGCCCGCTTCAGCCTCAGCACCGGATCGCTCTCGGCGCGGGCCGTCGCCTTCAACGCCAACGGGATGCTCGACGCGGCCACGCGCGAGCCCCACGACCTCGCCGTCCGGCTCGAGATCAACCACTGGAACGGCGCCGTCGAGCCGCGGGCGATCCTCGCCGACGCGTTCGCGCGGGGCCCCGCCCCGGAGGCGACCGCCGCCGCCGGCCACCGGTGCGACGGCGCCGCCGCGCTCTGGTGGTCGCGGTTCGACGCGGCCCTGGCCCGCGATCCTGCGGCGGAGCCGCACGTCGGCGCCCGCGTCCGCGAGGCCGGGGAGCGGCGCCGGCCCGTCGACGGGCGGCGGGGGTCGGTGACGGCGCGGATCGCGGAGCTCCTGTCGAGCGGGGAGCGGGTGATGGTGCTCGCCGCCGACGGCGGCCGCCGCTCGGAGCTGGCGGCCCCGGGGTCGATCGCCGGAGCCGAGGCGCCCGCCTGCGCCTGCCTGCGCTGCCCGGGCGACGAGCTGACCCGGCTCGCCGCCGGGTCCGCCTGCAACCTGCTGGTCACCGATTGGGGCTCTCTCGCCCTCGCTCCCCACGCGGCCACCGGCTTCCGGCACCTCGTCCTCGTCGACCCACCCGGCGGCCCCGGCGTCGAGCGGATCGCGATGGCCGCCACCGGCCCCGGATTCGCCCACCGCTGCTGGGGCGCGAGCGCCGAGCTCGCCGAGCTCTGCTGGGATGCGGAATGGGATCTGCGGGGACCGATGGCCGACATCTACCGGGCGCTCGCGGCGGCCGCGCCGGTCGGGGAGGCGCTGAGGTCGGCGTTGATCGGGGGCGCCCGCTACGGCCGCACGCCCGAGGTTGCGGCGCGATCGATCCGCGTCCTCGGCGAGCTCGGCATCGTCGACGGCGACGGCGACGGCGATGCCCGCTCGCTGCGGGTCGTATCCTCGGAGCGGACGAAGCTCGAGCTGTCGGAGGCCTATCGCGCCTACGCGGCGATCCATCAGGAGGGCCTGAGATACCTGCAGAGCCGAAGAGCGGAGCCCTGAGGGGCGATGGTGTCGGCGCCGGCGGCGCCGTGAACGGCCCTGCCGCGGACGAGCCCGAGCGGGTCCGGGTCGGGCTCGAGAACGGAGCCGCGCCGCCGGCGCCGCTCGACTCGATCACGAGCGACCTGACGGAGCGCGAGCGCGAGCTGCTCGGCGACCTGCTGGCGGTGATCGGCGAGCACGATCCGGGCAACGGCGACGCGGTCGACCAGCACGAGGTCGAGCGGGCGTTCGTCTTTGCCTGCGAGCGCCACGCCGACCAGCGGCGACGCTCCGGCGAGGAGTTCATCAGCCACCCGGTCGAGGTCGCGAAGATCTGCGCCGGCCTGCGGCTCGACACCGAGACGCTTTGCGCGGCGCTGCTGCACGACACGGTCGAGGACACGAGCGCGAGCCTGTCCGAGGTCGCCACCGGCTTCGGCGAGCAGGTCTCCCACCTCGTCGACGGGGTGACGAAGCTGACCGGGATCACGTTCGAGAGCCGCGACGAGCGCCAGGCCGAGAACTACCGGAAGATGATGGTCGCGATGGCCGCCGACGTGCGCGTCATCCTGATCAAGCTCGCCGACCGGCTTCACAACATGCGAACGCTCGGCGCCCTGTCGAAGCAGAAGCAGCTCGCGAAGGCCCGCGAGACCCTGGAGATCTACGCGCCGCTCGCCCACCGGCTCGGGATCCACGCGATCAAGTGGGAGCTCGAGGACCTCGCCTTCCAGGTGCTGCACCCGCGCAAGTACGAGGAGATCAAGAAGCTGGTCGGCCAGCAGCGCGAGGAGCGGGCCCGCTACGTGGCCGAAGCCGGTGAGTTCCTCGGCAAGGAGCTGGCGGCGGTCGGCATCGACGCCGAGATCTCGGGCCGCGCCAAGCACTTCTACTCGATCTACACGAAGATGACGAAGAAAGGGCGCGAGTTCAACGAGATCTACGACCTGACCGCGATGCGGGTGATCGTCGACTCGGTCAAGGACTGCTACGGCGCGATCGGGGTCATCCACGCGCTCTGGAAGCCGCTGCCGGGACGCTTCAAGGACTTCATCGCGACCCCGAAGATGAACCTGTACCAGACCCTGCACACGACGGTGATCGGGCCGCAGGGTCAGCCGCTCGAGATCCAGGTGCGGACGGCGGAGATGCACGAGCTCGCCGAGTACGGCGTCGCCGCGCACGTCATCTACAAGGAGGGCGCCGGCGGCAAGGACCCCGAGCGGGACAAGATGACCTGGCTGCGGCAGCTGCTCGACGCCGAGGGCGAGGGCGACCCCGAGGAGTTCCTCGAGGCGCTCAAGGTCGACCTGTTCGAGGACGAGGTCTTCGTCTTCACGCCGAGGGGCGAGATCAAGAACCTGTCGGCGGGCTCGACCCCGCTCGACTTCGCCTACGCGGTCCACACCGACGTCGGCCACCGCTGCGTCGGCGCCAAGGTCAACGGCAAGATCGTCCCCCTGCACTACACGCTGCGCAGCGGCGACATCGTCGAGATCCTCACCGCGAAGCGCGATCGCGGGCCGTCACGGGACTGGCTCGGCCTCGTGCGCACGAGCCGCGCCCGCAACAAGATCCGCGCCTTCCTGAAGTCGGAGCGCCGCGAGGACGCCGAGAAGAAGGGCCGTGAGGAGCTCGGCACGGCCCTCCGCAAGCGCGGCCTGCCGCCGCAGAAGCTGAGCGGATCGCCGCTGCTCGTCGACGTGATCCGCGAGGTCGGATTCCGCAAGGCCGACGACTTCTACGTCGCGCTCGGCCAGGGCAAGATCAGCACCAAGACCGTCGTCAACAAGGTCCTGCAGCGGCTCAAGCAGGGCGAGGCGGTCGCCGCCGAGGACGAGGCCAAGCATCGCGACAGCGTCCTCGAGGGCCGCGACGCCCGCGAGCGCCACCACCAGGAGGCGACCGACTACGGGATCGAGGTCGAGGGCGTCGACGACGTCATGGTCCGCCTCGCCAAGTGCTGCCGGCCGGTCCCCGGGGACGAGATCGTCGGCTACGTCTCGCTCGGCCGCGGGATCACCATCCATCGCGAGGACTGCAAGAACGTGAGCGCGCTGATGCGCTCGCCCGACCGGTTCACCCCGGTGAGCTGGGCGGGCGACAACCGCACCTCCTACCGGGTCGAGATCGCGGTCGATGCCTATGACCGGACGCGCCTGCTCGAAGACCTCTCGCGGACCTTCTCCGAGGCAGGCGCGAACATCATCGAGGCCCGCTGCTCGACCAAGTACCCGATGGTCCAGAACCGCTTCGTCGTCGAGGTCGGCGACACCGACCAGCTGAAGACGGCGATCTCGCGCCTGCGCCAGATCGACCAGGTCTTCGACGCCTACCGGATCACGCCCTGACCTGACGGGCCGGGGGGGGCGAATGCCGGCGTCATCGGCCGGCTCGCGGCCGAAGGCCGCCACGCCGACCCCTTCCTTGGCCTCGCGCCTTCCGACCTCGTCAGGGGCCGGCCTGCGAGGCCGCGGCTCATCGTCCTCGTCGGCTCGCGGCCCGAGGCCGCGCCGACCGGCCCACGCTGGGGTGGATTGGGACGGGATCCGGGCCTCGGCCACCCCGATGGTACGTCCGGCTGGCCGACCGGCCCACGCTGGGGTGGATTGGGACGGGATCCGGGCCTCGGCCGCCCCCGCGTCCTCGGCCGGTGGGCTTGCGCATCTTCGGCCCGCTCCCCCTGTGTCCGACCCGCTCGGGCATCCGGCGGGGTCACGGCGGATGCCGCTGGGTCAGCTCCGCCCGGATCGCTGCCGCAACCTTCGCCATGTGGGCCTCGTCCTCGTACGGGTTGCGGGGCCAGAAGAAGCCGCGGAGGCCGTCCTTGCGGCTGCGGGGGACGATGTGGACGTGGAGGTGGGGGACGCTCTGGGAGACCTCGTTGTTGAGCGCGACGAAGCTGCCCTGCGACCCCATCGCGCGACGGACGGCGCCGGCGAGACGGCGGGCGTCGGCGAAGAGCGGCTCGACGAGAACGGGGGGCAGGTCCTCGATCGTGCGGTGGTGGGCGCGCGGGATCAGGAGCACGTGGCCGGGGAAGAGCGGCCGGTGGTCGAGGAAGGCGAGGGTCTCGGCGCCCTCGTGGACGACGTCGGCCTCGACCTCGCCGGCGGCGATCGCGCAGAAGGCACAGTCGGCGGCCATTCGCTCAGGAGACGAACGAGATCGCCGCCGGCTCGACCCCGAGCTCGAGCTCGCCGTGGAGGCCGATCGGGTCGCCGTCGAGCTGCACCGGGAAGCGGCGCCAGCCGCCCTCGGGGTCGCGCGAGGCAGACGCGATCCGGGCCTCGGTGAGCCCGTCGAAGACGTCGATGCTGCGATGGTCGCCGACGCTGCCGTGCCTGCCGAGGGCGCGGCGGGCGATGAACGGGACGTCGCGCTGCGCCGCCCGGTGGAGGACGGCGAGCGAGATCGTGCCGTCGTCGATCCGGACCCGCTTCGAGATCCGGACCGGCCGATCGCGGAAGTAGGTGAAGGGGTCGCTGTTCTGGGCGATCGCGGTGACCCCCTCGGCCTCGCCCTCCGGCGTCTTGACCCGCATCCGCACCGGGTCGCGCAGGTACTCGCCGTAGAAGCCCCTGACCGCCGCCCACGTGTAGTACCAGGGCCCGAGCCGCTGCTTCATCTGCGGGTGCGAATCGACCTGGCTCGCCGCGGTTGCGTCGAGCCCGGCGCCGCAGGAGAAGACGAAGCGGCGGCCGTTGGCGACGCCGAGGTCGATCGGGCGCGGGCTGAAGTCGTCGGCGCAGCCGAGCAGGTGCTCGGTGGCGTCGACGACGTCGTTGGGGATGCCGAGCGAGCGGGCGACGACGTTCGTCGAGCCGCCGGGCAGGACCGAGACCGGGATCCCGGTGCCGGCGAGGCCGTTGACGACCTCGTTCAGGGTGCCGTCGCCGCCGAACGCGACGACGATGTCGTAGCCGCCGTCGACGGCCTCGCGGCCGATCTCGGTCGCGTGGTTCTGCGCCTCCGTCGCCACCGCCTCGACCTCGTAGCGGCCCTGGAGCGCGTAGACGACGAGGTTCTTGAGCCGGTCGGAGACGGTCGTCGCGTAGGGGTTGACGATGATCAGCATCCGCCGCTTCGTCGGCCGCCCGTCGCCCTCGGCGGGCTCGGGGACCGCGCTCAGGAGCGGATCGAAGCGAGCACCTCGTCCCGCTTCGCCTCCATGTCCGCCCGCGAGACGAGCGACTCGAGGTTGAGCCGCAGCAGCGGCTCGGTGTTGGACGGGCGGACGTTGAAGTGCCAATCGGGGTAATCCACCGAGACGCCGTCGAGCCAGGTGATCTCGGCGTCGGCGTGCGCGGCCGCGATCTCCTTCATCTTCGCCCCGGGGTCGGCGACCTCGGAGTTGATCTCGCCGCTGATGAAGTACTTGCCGCGCAGCGCGCCGACCAGCTCCGAGAGCCTCCGTCCCGACTTCGAGACGAGCTCGAGGACCAGCAGCGCCGGGATCGTCCCCGAGTCGGCGTCGTAGAACTGGCGGAAGTAGTAGTGCCCGGAGACCTCACCGGCGAACTCGGCGCCGAGATCCTTCATCGCCCGCTTCATGAACGCGTGCCCGACCCGGTTGACGTGCGCGCGGCCGCCGTGGGCCGCGACCGTGTCGGGCACGGCCCGGCTGGCCCGGACGTCGTAGAGGATGTCGGCCCCGGGCGCCTTCTCGAGCACGAGCTCGGCGAGCAGCGCGGTCAAGAAGTCGCCGTCGACGAACTCGCCGCGATCGTCGATGAAGAAGCAGCGGTCGGCGTCGCCGTCCCAGGCGATCCCGAGGTCGGCGCCCTCGGAGCGGACCCGCGCGATGACGAGCTCACGGTTCTCGGGCAGAAGCGGGTTCGGCTCGTGGTCGGGGAACTCGCCGTCCGGGGTCCAGTACATGGTCACGAGCTCGATCGGGAGCCGGTCGAGCAGCGGCCCGACCATCTCGCCCGCCATCCCGTTGCCGCCGTCGGCGACGACCTTGAGCGGGCGTACCGCCGCGACGTCGATGAACGAGAGCGCGCGCTCGCGGAACTCGGGCGCGATGTCGACCTCCGCGACGGCCCCGCCGCCCGCCGGGTCGCCGAGGCCCGCGAGGATCAGGTCGCGGATCGCGCCGATACCGGTCTCGCCGGAGAGCGCGAGCGCGCCCTCGCGGACGAGCTTGACCCCCGTATAGGCCTTCGGGTTGTGCGACGCGGTGACCATCGCGCCGCCGTCTAGCCCGCGGGCGCCGACGAGGAAGTAGAGCATCTCGGTGCCGACCATCCCCGCGTCGAGGACCTCGGCCCCCTCGGCCACCAGTCCGGCGCGGAGCCTCGCCGCCATCTCCGGGGCCTGCAGGCGCATGTCGCGCCCGACTCCGACCCGGAGCTCGCCAGGGCTCTTCCCGCGCAGGTCGGCCAGCACCCGCGCGAAGGCGCGGCCGATCAGGTAGGCGGTGTCGCCGTCCATCTCCTCGCCATGGACGCCGCGGACGTCGTAGGCCTTGAAGATCGCGGGGCGGACCGCGCCGGGACCGCCGCGTTCGGCGGCCGTCGCGCTCAAGCGAAGCCTCCCTCGAGGGCGTCGTAGCTGTCCTCGAGCGACTGCGGCATCACCCGCGTGTCCGCGAGAACCGGCATGTAGTTGGTGTCGCCCGCCCAGCGGGGCACGACGTGGAGGTGGATGTGCCCCTCGACCCCGGCGCCGGCGACGCGGCCCTGGTTGACGCCGACGTTGAATCCCTCCGGGCCGTAGGCCTCCTCGATCCGGCGCATCGCCCGCTGGGCGAGGCCCATCATCTCCGCGGCCGCCTCGGGGTCGAGGTCCTGGAGCCGGCCGAGGTGCTCGAAGGGCGCCACCATCAGGTGCCCGTTCGTGTACGGGTAGAGGTTGAGGATCACGTAGCAGCGGTCGCCGCGATGGACGATCAGGCTCTCGCGGTCGTCGCCGGCCGCCGGCTTCGCGCAGAACACGCACTGGTCGGACTTGTTCGCGTCGGTCACGTATCGGAGGCGCCAGGGCGCCCAGATCCTGTCGGAGGGCATCCGCGCTGATCCTATTGCGACGCCGCCCCCGATCACCGTCTCATCGCGAGCCGCGTCCCGGCCCGCCGCGGGACGGGCCCGGGGCCGGCTCAGAGCCAGCCGCGACGGCGGAAGTAGGTCAGCATCGCGACGAGGATCACCGCCATCGCCGCGAGCACGAGGTAGAAGTCGAACGAGTCGCCCTCGCCGGGGACGCCCACGTTCATCCCCCAGATGCTCGCGATCAGCGTCAGCGGCAGGACGATCACGCTGATCGCGGTGAGCACGCGCAGGATCTCGTTCACGCGGTGGTTGAGGACCGACTCGTTCGTGTCCTCGAGGCCCTCGATCACCTCCTTGTAGTTCTCGAGCATGTCCCAGATCCGCTCGTGGGCGTCGACGATGTCGTCGAAGTAGATCTCGATGTCGAGGTCGGGCGCGAGGAAGCGCTGCTTGTAGTTCTCGAGGTCGCGCAGCACCGGGCGCTGGGGACGGATCACCTTGCGGAAGTTGATGATCTCCTGCTTCGCCTTCGAGATGTCGCGGACGACCTCCTCGGAGCGCTCCTCGGTGAAGATGTCGTCCTCGATCGCGTCGAGCTTGTTGCCGATCTTGCGCAGCATCGGGAAGCAGTAGTCGAAGCTGTCGTCGACGATCCGGTACAGCAGGTAGCCGGAGCCGCGCGCGAACAGCTTGCCCCGGAAGTCCTCGTCGACGCGAACGCGCTCGAACAGGTACTCGACCGGCTGCAGCTCCTGGTTCGGGATCGTGATCACGAAGTCGGGGCCGACGAACATGTCGAGCTCGCCGGTGTTGAGCCGCCCGACTGCCGAGTCGAACACCGGCAGGTGCAGGACGATGAACAGGTAGTCGGGGTACTCGTCGATCTTCGGCCGCTGGTTGCGCGAGGCGACATCCTCGAGGTCGAGCGCGTGGAAGTCGAAGTGCTCGAGCAGCCAGCTCCACTCGACCGCGGTCGGCCGCTCGATGTGGACCCAGCGGAGGCCGGCGCCCTCGGTGATCTCGACGTTGGGCTCAGTCGCCGTCGCGGGCGCGGTGACGACCGGCTCGGGGGCACGCACGGTGCGCCGCAGCCTCGGCTTCGGAAGGCTCGGCATCGCTTTCCTCGGTGGCGTCGCTGGCGTCCACGGGGCCAAGACTACGGGACGGGGGCGCCGATCCGGCCGCGACGGCGGACGCGGCTGGTATATTGCGGGGCACATAGACCGCCACATCGAGAGGGGTGGAGGGAACTGGCCCGATGAAACCCCGGCAACCCCCCAAGGACGACGTCCGACGGGGAAAGGTGCCAAGTCCAACAGGCGACCAGCCTGGGAGATGTGAGTGGAAGTCCCACTCGGACCTCTGCTCACACCGGCAGAGGTCTTTTTCGTAGGTAGCAATCGAGATGGGACGAGGAGCGATCAGATGACAGTCACGGGGCTCAGTTGCAAGGAGTGCGGGACCGAGTACCCGCTCGAGGCCCTCTACGTGTGCGATCGCTGCTTCGGCCCGCTCGAGGTGGGATACGACCACGCCGGGATCGACGCCGGCTCGGCCCGGCGCCGGATCCAGGCCGGCAGCAGCGGCATCTGGCGCTACGCCGACTTCCTCCCGTTCGCTTCACCGCCGACCAGCGCGATCGAGCCCGGCCTGACCCCGCTCGTTCGCGCCGACCGGCTCGCCGAGCAGCTCGGCGTCGGCGAGGTCTGGATCAAGAACGACGCCGCGAACCCGACCCACAGCTTCAAGGACCGGGTGGTCGCCGTCGCTCTCGCCAAGGCGCTCGAGCTCGGCTTCGACACGGTCGCCTGCGCATCGACCGGCAATCTCGCCAACGCGGTCGCGGCCCACGCCGCGGCGGCCGGCATCGACTCCTACGTCTTCGTGCCGGCCAACCTCGAGGAGCAGAAGCTGCTCGCCACCGGCGTCTACGGGACGACCCTGGTCGGCGTCGAGGGCAACTACGACGACGTCAACCGCCTCTGCACCGAGCTCGCGGCGGAGCGCGGGTGGGCCTTCGTCAACGTCAACGTGCGCCCCTACTACGCGGAGGGGTCGAAGACGCTCGCCTACGAGACCGTCGAGCAGCTCGGCTGGCGGCTTCCCGACCGGGTCGTCTGCCCGATCGCGTCCGGCTCGCTGTTCACGAAGATCGGCCGCGGGTTCGAGGAGTGGCGCTCGCTCGGCCTCGTCGCCGGCGGGCTCCCCATCTTCCACGGCGCCCAGGCGGCCGGGTGCGGGCCGGTGGCGGCCGCCTTCGCCGACGGCGACGACGTCTGCCGTCCGGTGCGCCCCGACACGATCGCCAAGAGCCTCGCGATCGGCGATCCCGCCGACGGGCCCTACGCGCTCGATCTCGCCCGTACCAGCGGCGGCTCGATCGACGCCGTCAGCGACGACGAGATCAGGGCCGGGATCCGGCTGCTCGCCGAGACCACGGGGATCTTCACCGAGACCGCCGGCGGAGTCACGGCGGCGACGCTGGCCAAGCTCGCCGATCGCGGCGAGATCGGCGCCGACGACAGCGTCGTCGTCTACATCACCGGCGAGGGGCTGAAGACGCTCGACGCCGTCCGCGAGGGGTTCGCGATGCACGAGATCGAGCCGACGCTGGAGTCGTTCGCCGCGCATGTGCCCGAGCGCGGCGCCGTCGCCGCGCCGGCCTTGACCCGGATGATCTAGGTTTCCGCCAGGAACCGGCGAAGCGAGCGCAGATGGCAGTCAAGGTGAAGATCCCCGCCCAGCTCCGGCCCGCCACCGGCGGCGAGGGAGAGATCGAGGTCGAGGCGGAGACGGTGGGCGGCGCGCTCGATGCGGTCTTCGCCAAGCACGACGGGCTGCGCGAGCGGATCACCGAGGACGGAGACCTCCGTCGCTTCGTCAACGTCTACGTCTCCGGCGAGGACATCCGCTTCCAGGACGGCCTCGAGACCGCCGTCGAGGACGGCGCCGAGGTGACGATCCTGCCCGCGGTCGCCGGCGGCTGACGCCGCCGGTGCCTGTGCCGGAGCGGGACGAGACCGTCGCCATCCTCTGCGGGGGCCGCGGCGCCCGCCTGCAGGAGCGGACGCACGCGATCCCGAAGGCGCTGGTCGAGATCGGCGGCCGGCCGATCCTCTGGCACGTGATCCGGATCTACGCCGCCCACGGGTTCCGCCGCTTTCTCCTGCTGACCGGCTACCGGGGCGAGATGATCGCCGGCTTCGCCGGCGCCGAGCGCTGGCCCGGGGGCGTCGCGATCGAGTGCCTGCCGACCGGGGAGGAGACCCCGACCGGCGGCCGCCTGGCGCTCGCGGCGGACCGGCTCGGGGGCGACACGTTCGCGGTCGCCTACAGCGACGGGGTCGCCGACATCGACCTCGGCGCGGCCCTCGCCCGGCATCGGGGGGGCGGCGCGGCGGCGACGATGGCCCTCGTCCGCCCGCGATCGCAGTGGGGCGTGGCGATGGTCGACGACGACGATCGCGTCCGCGGCTTCGTCGAGAAGCCCCGGATGGAGCAGTGGGTGAACGCCGGGTTCATGTTCCTCGAGCCCGCCGCCCTCGGGTACGTGGGTCGCGATTCGGTCCTCGAGCGCGAGCCGCTCGAGCGCCTCGCCGCGGCCGGGGAGCTGGGCGGCTTCCGGCACGAGGGCTTCTGGGACTGCATGGACACCTACAAGGACGCGGTGATGCTGAACGACCTCTGGCGCTCGGGGGCGGCCCCGTGGCGGATCTGGGAGACGGCCGCGGTCGGATGAGGAAGGCGCTGGTGACCGGCGGCCGCGGGTTCGTCGGCGGCTGGCTCTGCGCGGCGCTGCTCGACCGCGGCGTCGCGGTCGTCTCGCTGGACCGGCGCGGCGCGCGCGAGCGGCCCTCGACGCTGGAGCTGCTCGGGATCGACGGCCGCATCGCCGAGGAGCACGGGTCGCTCCTCGACCGCGGCCTGCTCGACCGCGTCCTCGCCGAGCACGAGGTCGATGCGGTCTTCCACCTCGCCGCGGAGACGATCGTGGGTACCGCGCGCCGGGATCCCGCGGGCGCGTTCGACGCGAACGTGCGCGGCACCTGGACGGTGCTCGAAGCATGCCGCCGACGCGGCCTCCAGCGCGTCGTCGTCGCCTCCTCCGACAAGGCATACGGGGCCAGCGAGCAGCTCCCCTACCGGGAGGAGGCCCCGCTGCTTCCGACCGCTCCCTACGAGGCGTCGAAGGCCGCGGCGGATCTGATCGCCCGCAGCTACTGGCCCAGCTTCGGGCTGCCGGTGGCGGTGACCCGGTTCGCCAACATCTACGGCGGCGGCGACCTCAACTTCTCCCGGCTCGTGCCCGAGGCGGCGATCGCCGCGATCGAGGGTCGGGCGCCGGTGCTGCGCTCCGACGGCTCCCCGCTCCGCGACCTGCTCCACGTCGAGGATGCGGCCGCCGCCTACCTCGCGATCGCCGATCACCTCGACCGCGACGGGGTTCGCGGCGAGGCCTTCAACGCGGGCGGCGAGCGCCCCTACGGCGTGCTCGAGATCGTCGCGACGATCGCCCGTCTCGCCGGCACCGGCGTCGAGCCCGAGATCCGCGGCGCCGGCAACCCGGCGGGTGAGATCGACCGCCAGTACGTCGACGCGTCGAAGCTTCGCGAGCGCTGCGGCTGGAAGCCCCGGGTCGGGCTCGAGGAAGGGCTGGCCAGAACGTTGGAGTGGTACCGCTCGCACCCGGGGGCAAGGCCGCGCTGAGGGTGGAGGGGCGGCGAGCAGCCCGCTCGCTGCGCCGCCCGCTGGCGGCATTCGCCGCGAAGCCGCCCGCCGGCCCCCGGCCACCGCTCAGGCCACCGCTCTGATCAGCCTCGCGTACTCCCTCGCGACCACCCGCGGGGCGAAGGCCGCGAGGGCGCCGCGGCGCAGCGCCTCGCGATCCCAGCGCCGCGAGCGAACCGACTCGATCGCGGCGGTGACGTTGTCCGGCGTCGGGTCGAAGATCGGCTCGCCGACGTCGATCCCGAGCCGGTCGCGGATCTCGACCAGGGTCGGGCCGAAGCCGGCGACGGGGGTGCCGGCGGCGAGCGCCTCGACGATCACGAGCGCGAACGCCTCGCTGCGGGAGGGAAGGCAGAGCAGCTCCGCCGAGCGCATCACGTCGATCACGGCCGTGACGTGGCGGCGGTGGCCGAGAAAGGGCGCGAACCGGACGCGGTCGGCGATCCCGAGCTCGGCGGCGAGCTTTCGCAGGTCGTCCTCGATCGGGCCGCGGCCCTGCAGCGTCAGCTCGAGGCCGGGCATCGTGGCCAGGGCCCGGAGCAGCGCCTGCGGGTTCTTGCGGTCGTTGTAGGAGCCGACGAAGGCGACGCCCGCGCGCGGTCCGGCGACGCTCAGCGCCGGATCGGCGAACGCGGGCTGGATCGGGTTGGGGATGACGAGGGCCCGCCCGGGGTAGCGCAACCCGAGCCGCTCGCGGCCGAGCTCGCGGGTGTGGCGGGAGGGGAAGACGACGGCGTCGATGCCGTCGAGCGCCGCCTGCGCCGCCTCGTGGTAGCGGCGGGAGCGCTCCTCGTCGCCCGCCTTGGCCCTGATCGCCCGCCACTCGTGGACGACGGCGATCGTCGGCATTCCGGGCGCGACCGCCGCCTGGACGCGGACGTAGCGGGCGCCGTTGAAGGCGGCGACGTTGTTGACGAGGACGACGTCGGGGCGCTGCTCGGCGAGCAGCATCCGCGTGAACCGGCGCGGCCGGCCGCCCCTCGGCTGCATGAAGATCGGCAGCGGGGCGAGGCGCCCGGCAATCCGCCGGTGGATCCGCTGCGGCGGCGGGATCAGCACCCCGACCGGCTCGATCCGGTGCCGCCAGGGCCGCGTCCGCAGCTCGTCGAGCAGGGTGACGTTGAAGCGGGTCACGCCGCCGCGGAGCCTGCCGCCCCATTCCGGCGGGACCGGCCCGACCGTGAGCAGCCGGCGCTTCAGGGCCCGTGGCGGCGCCGGCGGCCGGAGCTTGCTCATTCGGGGCCGGCCGGCTCGGCGGCCCGCCCGCAGACCGGGCAGGCATCGCCGCCGGGAACGCCCTTGCCCTCGCAGTAGGGGCAGACGCCGAGCTCCTCGAGCACCCCGAGGATCTCGTTGACGGTGCAGACGAGCAGCCGCTCCTCCTCGACCTCGATCCAGACGCCGGCGCTGGCCGGGAAGACGACGTGGTCGCCGGGTGCGACCGGCATCTTCACCCCCGCCTGTGCCCACCAGTCGAGGCCGGGACCGACCGCGATCACGATCCCGTGCTGGGGCGGGGGCTCGCGGGTTCCCGGCGGCACGACCAGGCCCGACCGCCGGACGCGGTCCGGCTCGAGCTCCTTGATCACTACCTGGTCGAACAGGGGGCGCAGGTTGCGCATGGGCGGAGGTTAGAACGCCGAGCCCGCTCGCAGCGGAGGCGGAACGCGACCCCGGCCGACGAGACTTGATCGGTTCCAGAAAACCGGCATACTCCCGGGCGGTGCCGGCAACCGAGGAATCCGAGCGTTTGCTGCGCGAGGCCGACCTGCGCGTGACCCGCCCCCGGGTGGCGGTCCTGACCGCGGTCCACGATCTCCCGCACGCGGACACGGGCTCGATCGCGGAGGCGGTGCGGCGGGACCTCGGCGAGGTCTCGCTCCAGGCCGTCTACGACGTGCTGCGGGCGCTCACCGAGGCCGGCCTGGTCCGGCGCATTCAGCCGGCGGGCTCGGTCGCGCGCTACGAGTCGCGGGTGGGCGACAACCACCATCACGTCGTCTGCCGGATCTGCGGCTCGATCGCCGACGTCGACTGCGCCGTCGGCGCCGCCCCATGCCTTTCACCCTCCGACGACCACGGATACTCGATCGACGAGGCCGAGGTCGTCTTCCGGGGCACCTGCCCCGACTGCTCGCGCCCGAGCGTGACCCCGCCAACCCACCCGGCCCGAAAGGATCCAGATGCCTGACCGCCCCGATGCCGCCGTCGGCGAGATGAACGAGGAGAGCGAGGGGGGCTGCCCGGTCCACGGCCGCGCTCCCTACCCGACCGAGGGGGGAGGCAACCGCGGCTGGTGGCCGAGCCGGCTGAACCTCAGGATCCTCGCGAAGGACCCGGCCGAGGCGAACCCGCTCGGCGCCGACTTCGACTACGCGAGGGAGTTCGAGTCGCTCGACCTCGCCGCGGTCAAGCGGGACATCGAGAAGGTGTTGACGACGTCCCAGGACTGGTGGCCGGCCGACTTCGGGCACTACGGGCCGCTGATGATCCGGATGGCGTGGCACAGCGCCGGCACCTACCGGATCAGCGACGGCCGCGGCGGCGCCGGCTCGGGCCAGCAGCGCTTCGCGCCGCTGAACAGCTGGCCCGACAACGGCAACCTCGACAAGGCCCGGAGGCTGCTCTGGCCGGTGAAGAGGAGGTACGGCCGCGGGCTCTCGTGGGCGGATCTGCTCGTCCTCGCCGGCAACGTCGCCCTCGAGTCGATGGGCTTCAAGACCCTCGGCTTCGCGGGCGGGCGGGAGGACGCCTGGGAGCCGGACGAGGACGTCTACTGGGGCCCGGAGACGACCTGGCTCGGCGACGAGCGCTACACGGGCGAGCGCGACCTCGAGGACCCGCTCGCGGCCGTCCAGATGGGCCTGATCTACGTCAATCCGGAGGGCCCCAACGGCGAGCCCGACCCGCTCGCCGCCGCGGTCGACATCCGCGAGACGTTCCGGCGGATGGCGATGGACGACGAGGAGACGGTGGCGCTGATCGCCGGCGGGCACGCCTTCGGCAAGACCCACGGCGCGGCCGATCCGAACGAGTACGTCGGGCCTCCACCCGAGGACGCCCCGCTCGAGGAGATGGGCCTCGGCTGGAGGAGCTCGTTCGGCAGCGGCAATGGCACGGCGGCGATCACGAGCGGGCTCGAGGGCACCTGGACGGATACCCCGACCGCCTGGGACAACCGCTTCTTCGAGATCCTGTTCGGGTACGAGTGGGAGCTCTCCAGGAGCCCTGCAGGCGCCCACCAGTGGAAGCCGAAGGGCGCGGAGGAAACGGTGCCGGACGCGGGGAACCCCGAGGTCAAGCACACCCCGACGATGCTCACCACGGATCTGTCGCTGCGGCTCGATCCGGTCTACGGGCCGATCTCACGGCGCTTCCTCGAGCATCCCGAGGAGCTCCAGGATGCGTTCGCGCGGGCCTGGTTCAAGCTCACGCACCGCGACATGGGTCCGGTCTCGCGCTATCGCGGAGCGGACGTCCCGACCGAGGAGTTCCTGTGGCAGGACCCCGTGCCGGCGGTCGATCACGAGCTGATCGCCGACGACGACATCGCCGAGCTGAAGCGGCGGATCGGGGCCGCGGGCCTGTCGGTGTCGGAGCTCGTCTCGACCGCGTGGGCGGCGGCTTCGTCGTACCGCGGCAGCGACAAGCGCGGTGGCGCCAACGGGGGGCGGATCCGGCTCGAGCCGCAGCGCGGCTGGGACGTCAACGAGCCGGAGAAGCTGGCGCCGGTGCTGAGCACGCTCGAGTCGATCGGCGATGAGTTCAACGGCTCCCAGGCCACCGGCAAGCGGGTGTCGCTGGCCGACCTCGTCGTCCTCGCCGGGTGCGTCGGCGTCGAGGAGGCGGCCCGCAACACCGGCCGCGAGGTCGAGGTTCCGTTCACGCCGGGGCGCACGGATGCCTCGCAGGAGTGGACCGACATCGAGTCGTTCTCCGTCCTCGAGCCGACCGCGGACGGGTTCCGCAACTACCTCCGGGGAGAGCACCGGCTGCCCGCCGAGTACCTCCTGATCGACAGGGCGAACCTGCTGACGCTCACGGCCCCCGAGATGACCGTCCTGGTCGGCGGCCTCCGGGTCCTCGGCGCAAACCACGGCGGATCGTCGCTCGGGGTCCTCACATCGACCCCGGAGTCGTTGACCAACGACTTCTTCGTCAACCTGCTCGACCCGGATACGAAGTGGGAGCCGACGGCGACCGACCCCGGCGTCTACGAGGGGCGCAGCGGCGACGGCGTCGGATGGACCGGCAGCCGCGTCGACCTCGTGTTCGGCTCGAACCCGGAGCTGCGCGCGATCGCCGAGGTCTACGCGGGCGAGGACGGGGAGGAGCGGTTCATCGGCGACTTCGTCGCCGCCTGGGACAAGGTGATGAACCTCGATCGCTTCGACCTCGCCCGAGCCTGACCGGACCCTGAGAGGGCGGATGCGGCGGCGCGCGTGGATCGCCGCCGGCGCGTGCGCGGTCTTCCCGCTCCTCGGCGGATGCGGGGGCGGGGAGGAGGCGGTCGGGACGGAGCCGGAAGCCGCGGGGGCGGCGACGGTCGCCGCCGCCCCCGCTCCCTCCCCGAGGCCGCTTCGGGCGCCGCCGTGCCCCGGTGCGGCCGTCAACTGCGAGCGCGCGTCGGGGCGGATCGTCTACGTCGAGCGGGTCGATCCCGACGGGGACGGCGACGCCCACTTCGTCCTCGTCGGCGACGACGGAATCACCGCGTCAGGGATCTCGGTCATCGACGTCGAGGCCGCGCTTCGCCCCGAACCGCTGCCGCGCCCCGGCGACCTGCTCGCCGCCTCGGGTCCGGTCTACGAGGGCTCCTACGGCCAGCTGCAGATCGAGGCCGATGCCGTCCGCTTGCGACGGATTCGCTGATCGCCGGCCGCCCCGTGGCGACCGGGCAGCCTGCGAGGCTTGATGATGTTGGAGGGCGCCGCCGAAAGCCAGGAGGCCGATTCCGCGCAGCGCGAGCTCGACCGCGTCGGCGGCTTCAGCGACGGCGTCTTCGCCGTCGCGATCACCCTGCTGGTCCTCAACATCGAGGTCCCCCAGCTCGCCGGCGACGAGCGCCTCACGACGGCTCTCGACGAGCTCGTCCCGGATGTGACCGCGTACTTCATCGCTTTCGCGGTGATCGGCCTGTTCTGGTACGGCCATCACAAGGCGTGGGCGAGGCTGCGGGCGACGTCGCCGCGGCTCGTCTGGTCGAACCTGGTGCTGCTCTCGCTGATCGCGCTGATGCCGTTCACGACCGACCTGCTGGGGAGCTATGGCGACCAGTCGGTCGCGGTCGTGCTGTTCGCCGCCAACGTCGGCCTGGCGGCGCTCGCCGACTCGCACCTCGAGAGGGTCGCCTTCACGGCGGGGCTGACGGCGCCGGCCAGCGCCGGCCAGCGCCGCGAGGTGCTCGTCACCGGCCGGCTCCGGTCACTGGTCTTCTTCGCGTCGATCCCGATCGCGCTCCTCTCGCCGACCGCGGCGCAGCTCTCCTGGCTGGTGCTCCTGCTCCTGCCCGCGGTCGGCCGCCGGATCCGTGTCGCCGCCGATCGCGGGCCCGATCGGGCTCGCTATTGACGCAGCCTCAGTTATCCGGCTAGGATCGGCGCTTGGCCCCGATCCCGTGCTGGGGCGGGGAGGCGACCAGAGGAGAGAGCACTTGCCAAGAGCCGCCGGGACCGGCCGGACCGACATCGCAGCCGTGGCCGTCGCCCTCGCCGCCGTCGCCATGATCGCCGGACCGGTCGCCGCCGCCGGTGCGGCACGGTCCCCGCGGCCGCAGCTGGCGCTGAAGGAGCCGACCCAGGCGTCGCTGGTGGGCGGCGGCGAGGCATCCGCGACCGCCACCTACCGCGGCCGCGGCTCGAAGCGGATGACGCTGTCGCTGGCGGTGCTCCAGGGCGGCGAGAAGACGAACATCGCCGCCAACCGGAAGGCTCGCGTCCGCGGGGGGCGGAAGGCCCGCATCACCTTCACGATCAACCGCGCCGGCGAGCCCCTGGTCCGCAGCTGCCTGGCGACGAAGGTGCGGCTGACCGGTCGCTACAGCGCGAGGGGGGAGCCCCGCAGGGTCGTCGCGACGAGAAGGATGAAGCGCGATCCGGCCCGCTGCGACGGCACCGACCCGGTCGGGGTCGAGGTCGCCACCGCCGACCGCTGCGATCCGATCGCCGCGCCCGGCGAGCAGTGCCTGTTCCCGTATCCGAACGACTTCTACACCCGCCGCGACGAGTCGGCGCCGACGGGGCTCCGCCTCGACCTGAAGCCGGCGTCGATGCCGAGCAACGCCAGTGGCGTACCGGTCGACCCGACCGAGATCAACACCAGCGACGGCTTCAGCCCCGGAGCCCCGATCGTGCTTCGCGTTCCCGGCATGGACACGCCCGCCGCGTTCGCCGCGACCGACCCGGTCGCGATCACCGACATGGACGAGTCGTACGACCCGCGGCAGCCGGTCGTCGTGATCGACGCAGACACCGGGCAGCGGCAGCTGATCTGGACCGAGCTCGACTCGAACGCGACGAGCCCCGATCAGACCGACCTGCTGATCGATTTCGGCAGGAACCTGGAGGACGGGCACCGCTACATCGTTGCCCTGCGGGGGATGAGGGACGCGGCCGGCGACCCGATCGAGGCGCCGGCCGGCTTCCGCCTCTACCGTGACCGGATCCCGACCGGGATCGAAGCGATCGAGCGGCGGCGTGACCACTTCGAGTCGATCTTCGACACGCTCGCGGGCGCGGGGATCCGCCGCCACGGCCTCTACCTCGCCTGGGACTTCACGGTCGCCAGCACCGAGAACGTCACCGGCCGGATGCTCTCGATGCGCGATCAGGCCTTCGCGGACCTCGGCGACGCCGACCTCACCGACGGCGGCGTCGACGGCGACGCGCCGCAGTTCACGATCAACCCGAACGACGGCGATCTCGGCAACACGGATCCCGGCGACGACGACCCGAACGGGGACGGTCCGAACGGCGTCATCGACTTCCCCGACGCGACGACGCCCAACGACCGCGGCGCCGAGAACGTCCGCGAGGTCACCGGCACGGTCAGAGTCCCGTGCTACATGACCGACCCCGACGGCGGCGGGCCGGCGAAGCCGTGCGACCCCGGCGCGATCCTCAACCTCGACGGCGACGGGACGCCACGGCAGAACGGGTTCTACGACGCCCGCTTCACCTGCAACATCCCGCGCTCGGCCGTCGACGCCGGCGGCAACGTGATCGCGCCGGTGCGGACATCGATGTACGGGCACGGGCTCTTCGGCGACTACACCGAGGTCCACACCCGCGACGTGCGCACCCTCGGCTTCGACCACGGGGTGATGACCTGCGCGACCGACTGGATCGGGATGTCGGAGGACGACGTCGGACCGGTGGCGGTCCCGGCGCTGCTCGACCTGTCGGACTTCAAGCCGCTCCCGGACCGCCTCCAGCAGGGGTTCCTCGACTTCCTCTACCTCGGCCGGGCGATGATCCACCCGGACGGGTTCGCGTCCGATCCCGCATTCCGGTTCAGCGGCACCAGCGTCATCGACACGACGAAGCCGCTCTTCTACTACGGCAACAGCCAGGGCGGGATCGCCGGCGGCGCGCTGACCGCGGTCGCCACCGACTTCCGGCGCTCGGTCCTCTACGTGCCCGGCATGAACTACTCGGTGCTGCTGACCCGGAGCATCGACTTCGAGGACTACTCGCTGGTCCTCTACCCGAGCTATCCGGTCGAATCGGAGCGGCCGCTGCTTCTGACCCTGATCCAGTCGATGTGGGACCGCGGCGAGCCGAACGGCTACGCCAACCACATGACCGACGACCCGCTTCCCGGCACGCCGCCGCACAAGGTGCTGATCGAGATGGCCTACGGCGACCACCAGGTGGCCAACGTCCAGACCGAGGTCGAGGCGCGGACGATCGGGGCGCCGCTGCGGATGCCGGCGCTCGACGCCGACCGGCTCCAGCCGGGGTACGCGAACCCGTTCGCCGGGCTCGAGACCCTCGGCGACCTCTCGGGCCCGGCGGCGGATGGCAGCGGGTTCTTCATCTGGGACGTCGGGCCGAAGCGCCCGAACCCGGCGACGCCGGACCCCGACGACATCCTCGGCACCGACCCGCCGCCGCTCACCAACACCTCGCCCGACGACAGCTTCGGCCTCGACCCCCACGACCGCGTGATCCGGAACACGCCGGCGATCCGCCAGCAGATCGCCGATTTCCTCGATGTCGGCGGCAGGATCACCGACCCCTGCGGCGCCAGCCCCTGCTACGAGGCGAACTGGGACGGGACGCTCCCATAGCCGCCTCGAGGCCCCCGAACGTGGTCCTGCTGATCACCGACCAGCAGCGGCAGGTCCGGCACTGGCCGGACGAGCCGGGCTGGGTGGACGCGCTGATGCCGGGCTGCGCCGAGCTCGCGCGCACGGGGCTGACGTTCACGCGCGGCTTCTGCGGCTCGTCGATGTGCTCGCCGAGCCGCGCCAGCCTGTTCACGAGCCGCTACCCGGCCGAGCACGGGGTCGAGCTGACGCTGACCGCCGCCGACCTGCGGCCGGACCCGCGCCACACCCGGGCCGTGGTGGGGGAGATGCGCGAGATCCTGCGCCGCCGCGAGGCGCCGCCGCGCCGCGTGCTGACCCAGTTCGCGAAGGGAGCGCTCGGGCTCGATCGCAGCAGCGGTCACGAGGCCGAGCTGCCGGCCTCGATCCCGAACCTGCCGCGACTCCTCCGCGAGCGCGGCTACGAGGTCGCCTACAAGGGAAAGTGGCACCTCACCCATCCGCTCGGCGGGCCGGGGTCGATGCTCGGCGGCTGGAGCGAGCGCGACGCCGCCCGGATCGAACGCGATTACGGCTTCGCCGACTGGGAGGCGCCCGATGCCGGCGAGAACGCCCGCGCCGAGAACTTCGGCGGTGGCAGCGCGGGGGAGGGAGAGGGCTGGGACGAGGTCTACACGACCCAGATCGAGCGCTGGCTCGGCCGCGAGGACCTGCCGGAGCCGTTCTGCCTGGTCGCCTCCCTCGTCAACCCCCACGACGTCCTCGGCTATCCCGCCTCCTACGCTGCCGGGGGCTACGCGGACGGGGACTTCCGCGAGCTCGGAGTGCGGCTGCCGCCGACCGTGGACGAGGTCATGGCCGGCAAGCCGGCGGTGCACTCGCTGATGCGGATGGGGATGACCGCCTACATGGGCCCGCTCGACAGCCGCCGCCGCCGGCTCGACTACGTCAACTTCTACGCCCACCTGCACCGGCTCGTCGATGCGAAGATCGGTCGCATCCTGACCGCGCTCGGCGATCCCGGCGACCCGGGGTCGCTGCGTTCGCGGACCATCATCGTCCGCTGCGCCGATCATGGGGAGATGGGCCTCTCCCACGGCGGCCTGCGGCAGAAGGCGTTCAACGCCTACGAGGAGACGATCAACGTCCCCCTGGTCGTCTCGAACCCGGTCCTGTTCTCGCGACCTGCCGAGACCGGGGCGCTCGCTTCGCTGGTCGACGTCCTGCCGACCGTGCTCGAGCTGTCCGGCCGTCCGGCCGGGGGCGAGCTCGGTCTCAAGGGGCGGAGCCTCGTACCGGTGCTGGCGGCTCATGCCGGGCCCGAACGGGGGCGCGTCGACCGCGCCGGCATCGACCTGCGGCCGGTGCTCGAGCACCGGCGCCCGTCGGAGAGCGTTCGCGAGTCCGTCCACTTCACCTTCGACGACCACCAGGCGGCGACCGCCCAGCGTGAGGCGCCGGGCCAGCCGAACCGGCTGAGGACGATCCGCACCGCGCGCCACAAGTACGGCTTCTACTTCGACCCGGCGGGCAAGCGCCCGCGCGAGCACGAGATGTACGACCTCGAGCGTGATCCCGACGAGGTCCGAAACCTGGTCGGGGTGCGGAGCGGGACGGCCATCGATCCCGCCGACGCCCCGATCCGCGACGAGCTCGTCGAGGCTCTCGGCGAGGCGATGAAGGAGGCCGGGACCGAGCCGGCCCGAGCCATGGAGGTGACCCCTTGAGGACCGCGACACGAGATCGATGCCCGACTCCCGCCGCCCTGCTGGGCCTGGCCCTGCTGGCCCTGCTGGCCCTGCCGGCGTTCGCGGCGACCGCAAGCGCGCGCCCCGGTGGAGCCGGCAAGGGGACGCAGCCGAACATCCTCGTCGTGATGACCGACGACATGGCGCAGACCGACCTCCAGTTCATGCCGACGGTCCGCCGCAAGCTCGCCCAGAAGGGAACGAAGTTCACGAACGCGATCGACTCGTTCCCGCTCTGCTGCCCGGCCCGGGCGACGTTCATCAGCGGCCAGTACCCCCACAACCACGGCGTGATCGGCAACTTCGCCCCCTACGGCTGGTACGGGATGAAGAGCCGCGGCAACACGTTGCCGGCGTGGCTCGACGACGCCGGCTACCGCACGGCCGCGATCGGGAAGTGGCTGAACGGCTACGGCGCTCTCGACGCCCACGGCGAGGTGCCGAAGGGCTTCGACACCTGGCGCGGCCTGCTCGACGTCTCCGCCTACGACTACTTCAACTTCGTGATGAACAAGGACGGCAAGCTGAGGAGCTGGGGCGACGAGGAGTTCGCCCGCAAGCTCGTCGAGTTCGCCGAGATCGAGGTCGATGACGAGCCCGACACGCTGGCGACGATCTTCGCCGAGCTCGGGCGGCTGTTCGGCCCGCCGCCGTACGACTACTGGGGCTCGGAGCGTCCGCGCGACTACTCGCCCGACGTGACCGGGAAGGTCACGACGCGGCTCGTCCGCGCCGAGCGCCACTCGAGGAAGCCGTTCTTCATCTGGTGGTCGCCCGCCTCGCCGCACCGCGAGGATGTCTCGACGACGCTGATGGGACGCCCGGGGCCGGATCCGCGGGCGCCGTTCCGCTACCGGGACGAGAGCGAGGAGCTGACCCTCCCGCGGGGCCCGAGCTTCAACAACCAGGGAACGGGCCCGATCCCGGAGAACATGGAGGCGGCGACGCCGCTCGACCAGGCCGACATCGGCCAGCTCGAGCTCGACTACCAGGGCAGGGCGGGCTCGATGATGGCCGTCGACGACCGGGTCGCGGACATGATCAAGACGCTGCGCGAGACCCACCAGCTCAAGAACACGGTGATCATGTTCCTCTCCGACAACGGCTGGCTCCAGGGTGAGCACCGGATCCCCGGCGACAAGTTCCTGCCCTACGACGAGTCGCTGAAGGTGCCGTTGATCATCCGTGGGCCGGGAATCCCGCGCGGGGAGAAGGTCACAGGTCAGGTCTCGAACGTCGACTTCGCGCCGACGCTGCTCGACCTCGCGGACGCGCGCGCCGGGCGAGCCGTCGACGGCCTGTCGCTCGTGCCGACGATGGACGACCCCGCGAGCGCACCGGAGCGGGCGCTCGGGATCGAGGCGCCGGCGCCGTTGTTCGCCGGCGCGATCCCGGTCAATGCCTGGGACCGGCCCTACGAGGGGGTTCGGACCGACCGCTACACGTTCGTCGAGTACACCGAGAGCGGCGACCGGCAGCTCTTCGACCGCGAGAGCGACCCGCACGAGCTCCACAACCTCGCCGGCGATCCCGCCTACGCCGCCGTCGAGGCGCGGCTGGCGGAGCTGACGGCCGAGCTCTCCGCCTGCGCCGGCAGGGAGTGCTCGAGGATCAAGCCGTAGGCAACGGGGCCTACATGCCTCCCATCCGGTAACACCCAACCAACCGAGGAGACCGGACGGGCGAAGCCCGGAGGATCTCCTCGGAGGGTGCCTACGCGCCCGGCAGGATTCGAACCTGCGACCTCCGCCTCCGGAGGGCGGCGCTCTATCCAGCTGAGCTACGGGCGCGTGGGAGAGGCGGAGTCTAGTGCCGCGACCCGGCCCTGGTGCTCACCGTCGACGAGCGCGATCCCGGTCACGCGCCTGCGGTCGAGGGTCTGGAAGGTCAGGTACGAGCGGCCCGGCCCCGCGACGATGAAGCCGGTCCTGTTCGCGGTCGGGAGCGCTTTCGGGTAGGCCTTGCGGACATCGGCCCGGCTGCTGCCGAGGCCGATGCGCTCCCTGGTCGCGAGCCGGAGCAGCCGGCCCCTGAAGACGTATTCCCCGCGGTGGAGCCCCGCCCGGATCGCGATCGAGCTCACCTTGCGGCGGCGCGCGGACTCGATCGTCGCGGCACCGGCGCGCGGGTTGCGGCCCTCGTAGACGCAGGCGCGGATCCCCCTCCGCTCGCGGGCGCGACCGCAGTCCCCGGCCCGGCCCCACTCACGGTCGGCGCGCTTCAGCGACATCCCGAGCTCGACCCCGGCGATCGAGCGGGGGACGTCGATCTCGTCGGTGTGCCTGGGCCGCGGCAGGCCCGCGTAGGCGGTCGCCGCGAGCAGCAGCGCCGACGTCGCGGCGATCAGGGCCGTCGTGATCGGCTTCGACATGGCGGGCAAAGGTACAGATGCGGCCGCCTGGGGGCGCGGGGTCGGCTCCGTCCATACGCTTGCGGCCGATGGACCTCGACGTGATCTTCCTCGGCACCGGCGGCTCGGTGCCCTCGGCCCGGCGCAACACCGCCGCGGTGCTCGCCCGCCGCGGCGGCGACCGCATCCTCTTCGACTGCGGCGAGGGGACGCAGCGGCAGATGCAGCGCTCGGTCGGACTGATCAACCTCGACGCGATCTTCATCACCCACCTGCACGCCGACCATTACCTGGGCCTGCCCGGGCTGATCAAGAGCTACGAGATGCAGGACCGCGAGGAGCGGCTCGCGATCTACGGGCCGCCGGGCCTGCGGGCGCTGTTCGCCGCGCTGGGGCGGATCGTCGGCAAGCCCCGCTACGGGCTCGACCTGGTCGAGCTCAACCGCGGCGAGTCGGTCGACTTCGGCGACTACGAGGTCGAGCCGTTCGACGTCTCCCACCGGATCGTCGCCAACGGCTACGCGCTGCGAGAGGACCCGCGGCCCGGCCGCTTCGACCCTGATGCGGCGCGGGCGCTCGGGGTCGAGCCCGGCCCGGCGTTCGGCGAGCTGCAGCACGGGCGGGCGGTGCCGGGCCGCGACGGGCCGGTCGAGCCCGGGCAGGTGATGGGAGTGGACCGGCCGGGACGGACGGTCGTGATCACCGGCGACACCGAGCCGTGCGAGGAGACGGAGCTCGCCGCCGAGGGCGCCGACCTGCTCGTCCACGACGGCAGCTTCGCCGCCGACGAGGCCGACCGGGCCGCCGAGACCGGCCACTCGACCGCGCTCGCGGCGGCGGCGCTCGCGGCAGCGGCGGACGTCGCGATGCTCGCCCTCGTCCACATCTCCTCGCGCCACTTCGTCCCCGACATCCTCGCCGAGGCCCGCTCGGCGTTCGCGGCGACGGTCGCGCCCCGCGACTTCGACCTGATCGCGATCCCGCTGCCGGAGCGGGGCGAGCCGGAGCTTGTCGCGGGAGGCGCCCGGGCCGATCCGCCGGCAGGCGCCGGCGGGTAGGCCGCCGGCGCCGAAGACGTCGCATCCTCCGCGGAAACGACGCCACCGCCGCGACGGGCGCCGCCGGGCCGCCCGTCGGCCCTGCTAAGTTCCGTCGCGACGTTTCCTTTAACCAGGTCCAGCGAGGCCAGGAAGGGGCGCCCGACAATGGGAACGAGCGAGAGGGTCGTCCTCGACAGCGACGACCTGAGCCGGACGCTGGTGCGCATCGCGCACGAGATCATCGAGAAGAACGCCGGATCGGCCCGCGACGACGCGGGAGAGGGGCCGGGTTCCGGGATCGCCGTGGTCGGCATCCACACCCGCGGCGCCGTGCTCGGCCGCCGCCTGCACGCTCGCCTCGAGGAGCTGGCCGGGGCGCCGGTCCCGCTCGGCGACATCGACATCTCCTTCTACCGCGACGACCTCGGCGGCCGCGAGCCCGGCGGGGTGCCGGTCGTCCACTCCTCCCACCTCGACTTCGAGCTCGAGGGACGGACGGTCGTCCTCGTCGACGACGTCCTCTTCACCGGGCGCACGGTGAGGGCCGCGATCGACGCCCTGTTCGACTACGGCCGCCCGCAGCGGGTCCAGCTCGCGGTCGTCGCCGACCGCGGCCACCGCGAGCTCCCGATCCGCCCCGACTACACCGGCAAGAACCTGCCGACGGCGCGCGACGAGCGCGTCTACGTCCGGCTCGAGGAGATCGACGGGTCCGACGAGGTCGCGATCGGCCCGGCGCCGGTCGGCGCGGCGGGCGGAGGGGAGGGGGAGCGATGAGGCACCTGCTCTCGGTCGACGACCTCGACCGCGCCGACATCGAGCGGGTCTGCGACCGCGCGCGGAGCTTCGCCGAGGTCGGCCGCCGCGACATCAAGAAGGTGCCGACGCTGCGCGGCCGCACCGTCGTCAGCCTCTTCTACGAGGCGAGCACGCGGACCGCCTCCTCGTTCGAGCTGGCGGCGAAGCGCCTCTCCGCCGACGTCGTCTCGGTCAAGTCGGCCGGCTCCTCGGTCGACAAGGGCGAGTCGCTGCGGGACACGATCGCGACCCTGTCCGCCTACGAGCCCGAGGCGATCGTGATCCGCTCGCCCGAGGCGGGCGCGGCGGCGCTCGTCGCCGGCTGGACCGAGGCCGCCGTCGTCAACGCCGGCGACGGCAAGCACGAGCATCCGAGCCAGGCCCTGCTCGACGTCTACACGCTGATCGACCACGTCGGCCCGCTCGACGGCAAGCGGATCTGGATCGTCGGCGACGTCGCCCACAGCCGCGTCGCCCGCTCCTGCATCCGCGCCTTCCTGACGATGGGGGCGGAGATCACCGTCGCCGGGCCGCCGACCCTGATCCCGCGCGGGATCGAGGCGCTCGGCTGCGACGTCGCCTACGATCTCGACGGCCTCGGCGAGGCCGACGTCGTCTATGCGCTGCGGATGCAGCGGGAGCGGATGCGCCAGGCCTTCGTGCCGTCGCTGCGCGAGTACGCGGTCAACTACCAGATCGACGCCCGCCGGCTCGGGCCGCGCCAGCTCGTCATGCACCCCGGTCCCGTGAACCGCGGCGTCGAGCTCGCCGCGGACGTGATCGACGGCCCCGCCTCGCTGATCACCGCCCAGGTCGCAAGCGGCCTGCTCGTGCGGATGGCGATCCTCTACGAGATCCTCGCCGGCGGCGAGCGTCCCCGGCCGCTGAGCACGGTCAGGCCCGAGGCGAGCGAGGACGCGCCGATCGGGGAGCCGGCTTGAGCCCGGAGGCGGGGGAGATCGGATCGCTCGACTGGCGCGGCGGCGCCGGCGAGGACCTGCTGATCCGCCGCGCCCATGCAATCGACCCGGGGACCGGAATCGACCGCGAGTGCGACCTGGTCGTCCGCGGCGGGCGGATCGCGGAGATCAGCGCCGCGGGCGACGGCGAGCTCCCCGGCGGCGGCGAGGAGATCGACGCCGCCGGCCTGCATGCGTTCCCCGCCTTCTTCGACCCCCACGTCCACCTGCGCACTCCGGGCCAGGAGTACCGCGAGGACATCGAGACCGGGACCCGCGCGGCGGCCGCCGGCGGCTACTGCGGGATCGTCGCGATGGCGAACACCGAGCCGGTCGTCGACGACCCGGCGGTCGTCACCGCGCTGCGCGAGCGCGCCGCCGCGGAGGCGGTCGTCCCGACCGGCTTCGCCGCCACCGTGACCCGCGGCATGGAGGGGCGCGAGCTGACCGAGATGGCCGCGCTGCGCGAGGCCGGCGCCGTCGCGTTCTCCGACGACGGGCTGCCGATCGCCGACGCCGGCGTGATGCGCCGCGCCCTCCAGTACCAGCGGCTCGCCGGCGGCACGATCCTGCTCCACGAGGAGGACCCGGCGCTGAGCGGCGACGGGGTGATGGGGGAGGGGGCGGTCTCCGCCGCGCTCGGCCTCGCCGGGGTGCCGGCCGTCTCGGAGTCGACGATGATCGCCCGCGACGGCGCCCTCTGCGGCTACGAGGGCGGGCGTGCCCACGTCCAGCACCTCTCCGCCCGCGCCTCGGTCGAGGCGGTCGCCGCCGCCCGTGCGGCGGGGGCGACGCTGACCGCCGAGCTGACGCCGCACCACCTGACGCTTACCGACGAGGAGGTCCGGAGCCTCGACTCCCGCTTCAAGATGAACCCGCCGCTGCGGACCGAGGACGACCGCCAGGCCCTGGTCGAGGCGCTGCGAAGCGGCGTCGTCGACTGCATCGGCACCGACCACGCGCCGCACGCGGCGCACGAGAAGGAGGTGCCGTTCGAGGTCGCCAACATGGGGGTGACCGGGCTGGAGACCGCGTTCGCCGCGCTCTACACCGAGCTCGTCCTTCCCGGCGTGATCGACCTCGGCCTGCTGGTCGGGCGGATGGGCGCGGGGGCGAGGCTCTTCGACCTCGATCCGTCCCGGATCGAGGTCGGCGCCGAGGCCGACATCGCCCTCGTCGACCTCGAGGCCGAGTGGGAGGCCGGGGCCGACGGCTGGGAGAGCCGCTCGTCCAACTCCTGCTTCGCCGGGCGAGTCCTGCGCGCGCGGCCGGTGATCACGATCGTCGCCGGCACCGTCGCCTACCGGCGGCGCGAGTTCACGATGAAGGTGGCCGGGTGAGCGCGAAGCTCGATCCCGAGCGCGCGGCGCTCGTCATCGTCGACGTCCAGGAGGGCTTCCGGAAGGCGATCCCGGGGTTCGACCGGATCGCGGCGGCTACCGCCACGCTGGCGCGCGGGGCCGAGGCGATGGACCTGCCGGTCCTCGTCACCGAGCAGTACCCGAAGGGCCTCGGGCCGACCGCCCCCGAGGTGGCCGAAGCGCTCCCGGCCGGGGCCGAGCCGCTCGCCAAGACCGTGTTCTCGGCGGCCGCCGCCGACGGCTTCGACCTCGGCGGGCGCGGGCAGGCGGTCGTCTGCGGGATCGAGGCCCACGTCTGCGTCAACCAGACCGTGCTCGACCTGCTCGACCGCGGCATCGAGGTCCACGTGGTCGCCGACGCGGTCGGCTCGCGCAGCGACCCCGACCGCGAGCTCGGCCTCGCCAAGGCGGAGCGGTCCGGAGCGTGGCTGACGAGCGTCGAGATGGCGCTGTTCGAGCTCCTCGGGACCGCCGGCAGCGACCGCTTCAAGGCGGTCCAGAAGCTGGTCCTGGAGCACGCGCCATGAGCGGCTACGTCCTGCTCGAGGACGGCTCGCGGCTCGACGGCGAGCTCTGCGGGGCGAGCGGCACCGAGGCGCTCGGCGAGGTCGTCTTCAACACCGCGATGACCGGCTATCAGGAGGCGGTCACCGACCCGAGCTACGCGGGGCAGATCATCACCTTCACCTACCCGCTGATCGGCAACTACGGGGTCAGCGCGGCGGCGATGGAGTCCGACCGGGTCCACGCCCGGGCGGTGATCATGCGGGAGGCCAAGAACGGCGAGGGCTGCGCGACCGCCGAGGGCGGCTGGCTCGACTGGCTCGACGCCTGCGGCGTGCCCGCTATCTCGGGCGTCGACACGCGTGCTCTCGTCCGCCACATCCGTGAGGCCGGGGCGATGCGCGGCGGCATCTTCGCCGCCGCCACCCCCGAGCCCGAGGCTCGCGAGCGGATCGACGCCGAGCCGCAGATGGAGGGCGCCGACCTGGCGAGCACGGTGACGCCGCCGGAGCCGGTCGTCCTCGACGGCGACGGCCCGCACGTCGTCGGCCTAGACACCGGGATCAAGCTCTCGATCGTCCGCCAGCTCCGCGAGCGCGGCTGCCGGGTGACGCTGCTGCCGTGCGGAAGCCCGCCCGGGGACGTGCTCGCCCACGACCCCGACCTGATCTTCCTCGCCAACGGCCCCGGGGATCCGGGCGCCCTCGACCGCCTCGTCGCCACGGTCCGCGAGCTGGTCGGCAAGCGCCCCCTGTTCGGGATCTGCCTCGGCCACCAGCTCCTCTGCCGGGCGGTCGGCCTCGAGACCTTCAAGCTGCCGTTCGGCCACCGCGGCTCCAACCACCCGGTCAAGGACCTCGCCACGAACCGGATCGAGATCACCTCCCAGAACCACGGCTTCGCGGTCGCCGGCCCGGCCCGCGAGATGCGGATGGAGACCGACGAGCCGATCCGCTGGGAGACCGACTTCGGCGCCGCCGAGCTCTCCCACCTCAACCTCTACGACCGCACCGTCGAGGGGCTGACCCTGCTCGACGTCCCCGGCGGCACCGTCCAGTACCACCCCGAGGCCGGCCCGGGGCCGCACGACGCCAGGTATCTCTTCGACCGGGCGCTGGAGCTCGTCGCCTGATGCCCCGCCGCGACGACATCTCGAAGATCCTGCTGATCGGCTCCGGGCCGATCGTGATCGGGCAGGCGGCCGAGTTCGACTACTCGGGGACGCAGGCATGCAAGGTGCTGCGCGAGGAGGGCTACGAGATCGTCCTCGTCAACTCGAACCCGGCGACGATCATGACCGATCCGGAGTTCGCCGACCGCACCTACATCGAGCCGCTGCTGCCCGGCGTCGTCGGGCGGATCATCGAGCGCGAGCGGCCCGACGCGCTGCTGCCGACGCTCGGCGGCCAGACGGCGCTCAACCTGGCCAAGGCGCTGCACGACGACGGAACGCTGGAGCGCTTCGGGGTCGAGCTGATCGGCGCCGACTACGACGCGATCCACCGGGCCGAGGACCGGGAGGCGTTCCGGAAGACGATGGAGGCGGCGGGCCTGCGGGTCCCGTGGTCGCTGATCGCCGAGTCGGTGGCCGATGCCGAGGCGGCGCTCGCCGACGGCAGGCTGACGTTGCCGGCGATCATCCGCCCGGCGTTCACGATGGGCGGGCAGGGCGGCGGCGCGGCCCGGACCGAGACCGAGCTGCGGCAGATCATCTCCGAGGGCCTGGCGGCGAGCCCGATCAACCAGGTCCTGGTCGAGGAGTCGGTGCTCGGCTGGGGTGAGTTCGAGCTCGAGCTGATGCGCGACCGCAACGACAACGTGATCGTCGTCTGCTCGATCGAGAACATCGATCCGATGGGCGTCCATACCGGCGACTCGGTGACGGTCGCGCCGGCCCAGAGCCTCAGCGACGCCCTCTACCAGCGGCTCCGCGACCAGGCGATCGCGGTGATCAGGGCGGTCGGGGTCGAGACGGGCGGCTCGAACGTCCAGTTCGGCGTCGATCCCGAGAGCGGCGAGATCGTCGTGATCGAGATGAACCCGCGGGTCTCGCGCTCGTCGGCGCTCGCCTCGAAGGCGACCGGCTTTCCGATCGCGAAGATCGCCGCCCGGCTCGCGGTCGGCTACGCCCTCGACGAGATCCCCAACGACATCACCCGGGCTACGCCGGCCGCGTTCGAGCCGACGATCGACTACGTGGTCACGAAGATCCCGCGGTTCGCGTTCGAGAAGTTCCCCGGCAGCGAGGGCCGGCTGACGACCCACATGAAGTCGGTCGGCGAGGCGATGGCGATCGGCCGAACCTTCCGCGAGTCGTTCGCGAAGGCGATGCGCTCGCGTGAGCTCGACGCGCCGGCCGAGCCCCCGGCCGGCGACGAGGAGCTGCTCGAGCGGCTCGAGACCCCATCCTGGGACCGCTTCGACCTCGTCCTCGAGGGCTTCCGGCGCGGGATCGCATCGGAGCGGATCCACGCGCGGACCGCGATCGACCACTGGTACCTGCGCGAGCTCCGCGAGCTCGCCCTCGACGGCGACGGGACCGGCGGGATCGAGCGCACCTACAAGTCGGTCGACACGTGCGCGGCCGAGTTCGAGGCCGAGACGCCCTACTTCTACTCGGCCCACGAGCGGGCGGCGAGCGGGCCGGTCGCGGTCGGCGAGGTCCGTCGCGGCGACCGCCCGAGCGTCATCATCCTCGGATCCGGACCGAACCGGATCGGCCAGGGGATCGAGTTCGACTACTGCTGCGTGCACGCGGCGATGACAGTGCGCGAGTCGGGCCGCGACGCGGTGATGGTCAACTGCAACCCGGAGACGGTCTCGACCGATTACGACACATCCGACCGGCTCTACTTCGAGCCGTTGACCGCCGACGACGTCCTCGCGGTGATCGAGCAGGAGCGGCCGGAGGGCGTGATCGTCCAGTTCGGCGGCCAGACCCCGCTGCGGCTGGCGAAGCGGCTCGAGGAGGCCGGGGTCCCGCTGCTCGGCACCCCGGTCGACGCGATCGACCTCGCCGAGGATCGGGGAAGGTTCGGGGCCCTGCTCGAGCGGCTCGGCGTCGCCCATCCGCCGTACGGGACGGCGCTCAGCGCCGAGGAGGCCGAGTCGATCGCCGCCAAGGTCGGCTTCCCGCTGCTCGTCCGGCCTTCCTACGTGCTCGGCGGCCGGGCGATGGAGATCTGCTACTCGACCGCCGACCTCGCGACCTACCTCGGCCGCTACGCGAAGGCCGACCGCGAGCATCCGCTGCTGCTCGACCGCTTCCTCGAGGACGCGATCGAGGTCGACGTCGATGCCCTCGCCGACGGCGCCGACTGCGAGCTCGCCGGCGTCATGCAGCACGTCGAGGAGGCCGGCGTCCACTCCGGCGACTCGGCCTGCGTGCTGCCGCCGATGAGCCTCGGCGAGGAGATGCTCGGCCGGATCGAGGAGACGACCAGGGCGCTCGCGCTCGAGCTCGGGGTGGTCGGGCTGATCAACATCCAGTACGCGGTCGCCGGCGGGGAGCTCTACGTGATCGAGGCCAACCCGCGCGCGTCGCGGACCGTGCCCTTCGTGAGCAAGGCGATCGGCGCCCCGATCGCGAAGATCGCCTGCCGGCTGATGCTCGGCGAGCGGCTCGGCGAGCATCCGCTGCCCGCGATGCCGGCCGGGCACGTCTCGGTCAAGGAGGCCGTGATGCCGTTCTCGCGCTTCAGCGGCGCCGACACGGTGCTCGGGCCGGAGATGAAGAGCACCGGAGAGGTGATGGGCGTGGCCGGCGACTTTCCGGCCGCGTTCGGCAAGGCACAGGCGGCGGCGGGGGTCGGGCTGCCGGACTCCGGGACGGTGTTCATCACGGTCACCGACGGCGACAAGGCCGCGGCGACCCAGCTCGCGACCCGATTCTGCGACCTCGGCTTCAGGATCGTGGCCACGCCGGGCACGGCGCAGGCGATCTCGCGGATGGGGGTGCCGGTCGCGACGATCCACAAGATCCACGAGGGGTCCCCGAACGTCGTCGACTACATCGAGCGCGGCGAGGTCGATCTCGTGATCAACTCGCCGACCGGCTCCGGCGCCCGCACCGACGGCTACGAGATCCGCCGGGCGGCGACCCGCAAGGGCATCCCCTGCATCACGACGATGACCGGAGCGTCGGCCGCCGCGCGGGCGATCGGCGCCGCGCGGGGCGACGGGGCGGTCGAGGTGCGGAGCCTGCAGGAGCTGCACGCCGCGGCACGGGCGCGCGTCGGGAAGGCTTGAAGGCGTGCCCGCGGCGGCGAGCGGCGACCCCGACGGGCGCGTGCTTGCGCCGTTCGGGCGCAGAAGGGGGGAGGTGGTCGCGAACGAGCCCAGCGGGAGGTACCGGATCATCAGCGCGGTCGATGCGAGCGGGCCGATGCCGGCGGCGGGGCAGTTCTACATGCTCGCCGCCGCGGAGCGCTGGGGAGGTGACGGCGGGCGGCCGTTCCTGCCGCGGGCGTTCTCGGTCGCCGCCGCGGAGAGGTCGGACGACGGAGCCCGCCTCTCCTTCCTGCTCGAGGACGTCGGCCCCGGCACGGGCCGGCTGGCGGAGCTCGGGGCGGGGGAGGGGCTGATGCTGACCGGCCCGCTCGGGCGCCCGTTCTCGCCGCCCCGCGACCTCAACCCGGCGGCGGCGGGCGCGATCCTGGTCGGTGGCGGCGTCGGCCTGGCGCCGCTCGCGATCTGGCGCCGGGCGCTGGCCGCGCGAGGGGTACCCGAGCGAACCCTGCTCGGCTTCCGCGATCGCGAGCACGCCGGTGGGCATGAGCTCTTCCGCTGCTCGGAGGTGAGGGTCGCGAGCGAGGACGGCCACGCCGGCCACCGCGGCTACGTGACCGACCTGCTGGAGCGGATGCTCGGCGGCGATTCGGCCGCGACCGCCGTCGTCTACGCCTGCGGGCCGCCGGCGATGCTGGAGGCCGTGCGGCTGCTCTGCGCCGAGCTCGAGGTCGCGGCCGAGCTCGCGATGGAGGCGCCGATGGCCTGCGGCTTCGGCGCCTGCTTCGGCTGCGCGGTGCCGCTCGCTGCAGGCGGCTACATGCGGCTCTGCGTCGACGGGCCGGTCGTCAACGCGGCCGACGTGGAGACGGCGCTGGTGGCGGGGGCGGGACGCCGGTGAGCGGGCGGCGGGCAGCCTCCGACGAGATGCTGCTTGCCGCAAGCGGGCGAAGCGAGCGAGCTGCAGGCTGCGCGCTTTCGCCGGAGCGGGCGCGATGAGCACCCTCGCCGGCCCGACAACGCTCTGCGGCATCGAGCTCGCGCACCCGATCATCAACGCCTCCGGGACCTTCGACGCGATCGCCGCCCGCCGGGCGTTCGGCGACGGGGTGCTCGAGCGGTTTCCGTTCAGCGCCTACGTGTCGAAGACGATCACGCCGGAGCCGCGAGCGGGCAACCCGCCGCCGCGGCTGTGGGAGGAGGCGGCCGGGCTGGTCAACTCGATCGGGCTCCCGAACAAGGGCCTGGCGGGGTTCCTCGAGTCCGACCTGCCGGTGCTGGCGGCTCTCGGGGTGCCGCTGATCGTATCGGTGATGGCGACCGGCGCCGAGCGCTTCGCGCCGCTCGTCGAGGAGGTTGCGGCCCGTTCCGAGGTGGCGGCGCTCGAGCTCAACGTCTCCTGCCCGAACGTCCACTCGGGCCTGATCGTCGGCGAGGAGCCGGAGGAGACCGCGGCGCTGATGCGGCGGCTGCGACCCCTGACCGCGAAGCCATTGATCGTCAAGCTGACGCCGAACGTCGCCGATCCCGCGCAGATCGCGCTCGCGGCCGAGCGCGAGGGCGCCGATGCGGTCTCGCTGATCAACACGATCAAGGCGGCTCCGATCCTCGCCGACGGATCACACTGGCTCGGCGCCGGCGCCGGCGGCCTCTCGGGACCGGCCGTGCGGACGATCGCGCTGCGGCAGGTCTCCGAGGTCGCCGCTGCGGTGCAAATCCCGGTCGTCGGCATGGGCGGAGTCGAGCGCGGCGCGGACGCAGCGGCGCTGCTCGCCGCCGGCGCCACGGTCGTCGCGGTCGGCACCGCGTCGTTCCGCGACCCGCTCGCCGCGGCCCGGGTCCGCTCCGAGCTCGGACGGCTCGTCCCGGTCGCCGGCGGCCGCGAACAGGCGTAAATTCCGCGATCCGGGTGCCCCTGGGCGCTGCCGCGGCATCAACCTCTACCCGAGGTACAGGTGGATTCGGGGTGAATCGGCCCGATTCGGCTTGCGCGCACGCCGGACGTGTATATGATCGCCGCGCCGATGGCCCGAGCCTCCACGACCTCGACCACAGTCCCCGCCCGCAGCCACGACCAGCGAATGAGGGCCCTCGAGGCGGCCAACGAGATCCGGACGAGGCGGGCGCAGCTGAAGCGCGATCTCAAGGCCGGCAAGGTCAACATCGAGACGCTGCTGCTCGACCCGCCCGGCTACCTGGAGACCGCGAAGGTCTTCGACATGATGCTGGCCGTGCCGAAGTACGGTCGCGTCAAGGTCAACCGGATTCTCAACCAATGCAGGATCTCGCCGTCGAAGACGATCGGCGGCCTGTCGGTGCGGCAGCGCGGCGAGCTCGTCGCCCAGCTCCGGCGCCGCTAGCCGACAAGCCCGGGGAAGCGCCGCCGCCGCATCGGTGAGAATCGGCCGCAGTGTCGAGCGTGTTCGTCATCACCGGCCCCTCCGGGGTCGGCAAGGGAACCCTGATCCGTGCCCTCCGCGACCTCGTGCCCGGGCTCGAGCTTTCGACCTCGGCGACGACGCGGCGCCCGCGGGCGGGCGAGGCCGACGGGGTCGACTACCACTTCCTCGGGCGCGACGAGTTCGACCGTCGCGTCGCCGAGGGCCGGTTCCTCGAGCACGCGACCTACAGCGGCAACAGCTACGGCACGCTCCGCAGCGAGGTCGAGGAGCGAGCGGCCCGCGGGGTTCCGGTCGTGCTCGAGATCGAGCTCCAGGGCGCCCGCCAGGTGCGGGCGGCGTTGCCGGAGGCCGTCCAGATCTTCATCGCCCCGCCCGACCCGTCCGATCTCCGGCGCCGGCTCGAGGGTCGTGGCTCCGACGACGAGGCGACGATCGAAGCCCGCCTAGCAGTCGCCGAGAAGGAGCTCGCGGCGCGCGACGAGTTCCGCCACACGGTGGTCAACGACGACGTCGACCGCGCCGCGGCCGAGCTCGCGGCGATCGTCGAGGCGAACCGCTGAGCCGCGCCCGGAGGCTGCGCGGGGCTGCGGCTCGCCCGACGCCCCGGTGGCGGGGCCCGGTCGGGAGCGCGGTTCCCTACACTGCCCGGCGATGATCAAGCCCAGGGTCGACAAGCTGATGGAACACACCGACTCCCACTACACGGCGGTGGCCGTCGCCGCCAAGCGTGCGCGCCAGCTCAACAGCTACTACCGTGCGCTCGGCGAGGGCACCTACGAAGAGCACACGCCGCCGATGGTCGAGGTCGACAGCGACAACTACCTCTCGATCGCGCTGGAGGAGCTGGCCGCCGGCAAGATCAACTACGAGTACCGGTACTAGCTGGTCGCCCGCTGCCGCGGGCGTCCTCATCGGAGAGGGCCGTGGCGAGAATCCTGATCGGCGTCAGCGGTGGAATCGCCGCCTACAAGGCGGTCGAGCTGGCAAGGCTGGCGACGCTCGCCGGCCACGGGGTGCGGGTGACCATGACCGATGCCGCGGCCCGCTTCGTCGGCGCCGCGACCTTCGAGGGGATCACCGGAGCGCCGGTCCTGGTCGACGAGTTCGAGCGCGATCCGCTCCGCGGCACCTACCCGGGCGAGGCCATGCCCGCCCACGATCCGATCTCGCACCTGGCGATCGTCGAGGCCGCCGACGCCTACGCCGTCGCGCCGGCGTCGGCGAACACGATCGCCAAGCTCGCGGCCGGCGTCTGCGACTCGTTCCTGACCACGGCGTTCCTCGCCTGTGCGGCGCCGCGCATCATCGCCCCGGCGATGAACGCACGGATGTGGGAGGCGTCCGCCACCGCCGCCAACGTCGCCGTCCTGCGCGAGCGCGGGATCGTCGTGCTCGACCCTGCGGAGGGCGCGCTGGCCTCCCGCGGCGAGCACGGCTCCGGGCGGCTGCGGGAGCCTGGGGAGATCCTCGCCGCGGTCGAGGCGGCGGTCGCCGCGCCGGGACCCGACCTGGCCGGGCGGCGCGTGCTCGTCACCGCCGGCGGGACGCGCGAGCCGATCGACCCGGTCCGCTTCATCGGCAACCGCTCGAGCGGGCGGATGGGCGTCGCCCTCGCCGAGGCCGCCGCGCGCCGCGGCGCCGATGTCACGCTGATCGCAGCCAACGTCGACCTCGCGGTCGCCGGCGGCATCGCGCGGATCGACGTCGCCAGCGCCGCCGAGCTCGACGCCGCCTGCCGGGAGGCGTTCGCCGCATCCGACGTGCTGCTGATGGCCGCTGCCGTGGCGGACTTCCGGCCCACCGGCGCGGCCGACGCGAAGCTCGTTCGCGAGCGGCCGGGAGGCCTGTCGCTGGAGCTTGCGCCGACGACCGACATCCTCGCCGGCCTCGCCGGCGAGCGCCGCGACGATCAGGTCCTGATCGGGTTCGCGGCCGAGCACGGCGGTGACGTCGTCTCCCGAGCGCGCCGCAAGCTCGAGCGCAAGGGCATCGACGCGGTCGTCGTCAACGACGTCTCCGACGCGGCCATCGGCTTCGAGAGCGCCGACAACGAGGTGACGATCGTCTCCCGCGAGGGCGAGGAGCCGATCCCGCGCGGCAGCAAGCGGCAGATCGCCGATGCGATCCTCGACCGCCTCGCCGCGCTCTTCTGAGCGGCGAGGCGGCGTCTCCCCGCGGGCCGCCGGCGAGGCCCGGACGAGCCGGTCACCGTCCGTTCCTACACTCCCCGGCGTGAGGGAAGTCGTGATCCTCGGCGCGACCGGCTCGATCGGCGAGCAGGCGCTCGACGTGGCCTCCCGCTCTGCGGACCTGCGGATCACCGGCCTGGCCGCCGACAGCGACTGGGAGCGCCTGGTGGCGCAGGCGGATGCGACCGGCGCGCGCGCGGTCGCCCTGGCCGACGAGACGGCGGCAGCGGCCGCGCGCGCGAGCGGCTGGGACGGGACCGTGCACGGCGGCGAGGAGGGGGTCCGCGAGCTGATCGTCAGCGCCCGCCCCGAGGTGGTCCTGAACGCGATCGTCGGCTCGGCCGGCCTCGGTCCGACGATCGTGACCCTGAGCGAGGGCATCGAGCTCGCCCTCGCCAACAAGGAGAGCCTCGTCGTCGGCGGCGAGCTCGTCACCGCGCTGGCCGAGGCGGGCGACGCGCGGATCGTCCCGGTCGACTCCGAGCACTCGGCTCTGCATCAGCTCATCCGCTCCGAGCCCCCCGGGGTCGTCGACCGCCTCGTCCTGACCGCGTCCGGCGGCCCGTTTCGGGGCCGATCCGAGCTCGGAGGGGTGAGCCGCGAGCAGGCGCTCGCGCACCCGACCTGGGAGATGGGAGGGAAGATCACGATCGACTCGGCGACGCTGATGAACAAGGGCCTGGAGCTGATCGAGGCGCACCACCTGTTCGCCGTCCCCTACGGGCGGCTCGACGTCATCGTCCACCCGCAGTCGCTGGTCCACTCCCTGATAACCCTCGTCGACGGCTCGATGCTGGCGCACCTCGGCCATCCCGACATGCGCGTGCCGATCGCATACGCCCTGCACGGCCCCGACCGGATCGACCTGCCGGTGGAGCCCCTCGACCTCGCCGCGGTCGGCGCGCTCACGTTCGAGGAGCCCGACACCGACGCCTTTCCCTGCCTGCGGCTGGCACGCGAGGCGGGCGTCGCGGGCGGCACGGCGCCGTGCGTGCTCAACGCCGCCAATGAGGTCGCCGTCGCCGCCTTCCTCGCCGGCGAGATCCCGTTCACCGGCATTCCCGAGATCGTCGACCGGGTCCTGGCCGCGGTTCCGGCGCCGCCGGCCGCCCACTTCGCCGACCTCTACGAGCGCGACCGCGAAGCGCGCGAAGCCGCCGAGCGGGAGCTGCGGTCGCGCGCCGCCGCCGGGGGAGCGCGATGAGCTGGCTGCTCGCGATCGCCGGCTTCGCCCTCCTCATCGTCCTCCACGAGGCCGGCCACTTCACGGCGGCGAAGGCTGTCGGGATGCGCGTCGAGCGGTTCTTCCTCTTCTTCCCGCCGAAGCTCGTCTCGGTGCGACGCGGCGAGACCGAGTACGGGATCGGGGCGATCCCGCTCGGAGGCTTCGTGAAGATCACCGGCATGAACCCGGAGGAGGACATCCCACCCGAGGTGGCGGGCCGCGCCTACTACCGGCAGCCGGTCTGGAAGCGGATCGTCGTGATCGCGGCCGGTCCGCTGGTCAACATCGTCCTCGCGCTCGCCCTCTTCTTCGCGCTCGCCGTCGGCTTCGGGCTCGACGCGGGGGCGACGAACAAGGTCGGCGCGGTCAGCCCCGGCCTGCCGGCCGCCGAGGTGCTCGAGCCCGGCGACGAGCTCGTCGCGATCGACGGCCGGCGCGTCGCCGGGCTGCCCCCGGCCGGGCTCGCCGCGGCGGTGCGGGCCGAGGTCGCCAAGCATCGCTGCGCCGGCGAGCCGAGCGACGGCTGCGTCGCCACCTCCGCGGCGACGCTGCGGGTGATCCGCGACGGGGAGCCGCTCTCGGTCAGGGTCAAGCCCGTCTACGAGGCACCCGAGCAGGTGCCCGGGGGACCCGAGGTCGAGCCGCGGATGGTGATCGGGTTCAGCTACGAGCCAAAGCGGGTCACGGTGTCGGCGTCCGAGGCCGCCCGCTTTGCCGCCGACCGGCTCTGGTACGTGACCTCGCAGACGGCGACGGTGTTCGCGAACATCTTCGACCCCGAGGTGCGGGACCAGATCTCGGGCGTGGTCGGCGCCACCGAGGTGACGCGCCAGAGCTTCGAGTTCGATACCCGCCAGGCGATCGGGGTGCTGGCCGTGATCAGCCTCTCGCTCGGGCTGATCAACCTGCTCCCGTTCCTGCCGCTCGACGGCGGCCACATCTTCTGGGCGGTCGTCGAGAAGATCCGCGGCCGGCCGGTGCCGCTGCGGATCATGGAGCGCTCCGGGATCGTCGGCTTCGCGCTCGTCCTGATCCTCTTCGCGATCGGCCTCGAGAACGACATCGGCCGCCTCACCGGCGAGGGGTTCAACGTCCGCTGAGCCGCCGGCCCCCGGTGATATTCGCCTGCGTTGCGGTAGCTTTCGGTGATCCGCGACCCCCCGGAGGAGGGATCTGACGATGGAAGCGACTGCGGCCGAGCGTTACACCAGCGGCGGGCCGGGAGCCGTGCCGGACGTGACCAGCTTCCCGGCGGCGTTCCTGCGGACGGCTGCACGTCTCGGCGGCGGCGACGCGGTCATCGACGGCGACCGCAGGCTGAGCTGGAACGAGCTTCGCGCCGGGGCGCGCGCCGTCGCCGGCGGTCTCGCCGGCCTCGGCGTCGGCAAGGGCGATTCCGTGGCGCTGATGCTCAGCAACCGGCTCGAGTTCTTCCCGGTCGACCTCGGGGCCGTGATCCTGGGCGCCGTCCCGTTCTCGATCTACCAGACCGCGTCGCCGGAGCAGATCGCCTACGTGGTCGGGGATGCCGGGGCACGGGTGGCGGTGGTCGAGAAGGGCTTTCTCGAGACGTTCGAGAAGGCGCGCGAGGACCTGCCCGCGATCGAGCAGGTGATCGTCCTCGACGGCGAGGGCGGGACGATGAGCTACGAGGACATGCTCGCCGCCGATCCCGGATTCGACGACGAGGCCGCCGCCGCGACCGTCGGGCTCGACGACCTCCTGACCCTGATCTACACGTCCGGGACCACCGGCCCGCCGAAGGGCGTCGAGCTGACCCACCGCAACCTGCTCGGCCTCGTCGCCGGCGTCGACGACCTGATCTCGTTCCCCGAGGAGGGCGGCAAGATCATCTCCTGGCTGCCCGCCGCCCACATCGCCGAGCGTGGCGCCCACTACTACCTGCCGATGACCAAGGGCGCGACGGTCTCCGTGTGCGACGACCCCCGCCGGATCATCGAGTTCCTGCCGACGGTGCGGCCGACCTGGTTCTTCGCCGTCCCCCGCGTCTGGGAGAAGCTCAAGGCGGGGCTGGAGACGATGCTCGCCGGGCTTCCCGACGAGCAGCGTGAGCCGGCCCAGAAGGGCCTCGAGGCGGCGATCGCCAAAGTCCGCCTCGAACAGGCCGGCGAGCCGGTGCCGGACGAGCTCGCGGCGGCCGCCGAGGCGATGGAGGAGAAGATGTTCGCGGGCCTCCGGGCCCACCTCGGGCTCGACGAGGTCCTCGCCGTCAACGTCGGCGCCGCGCCGACGCCGGTCGAGGTGCTCGAGTTCTTCCACGCGATCGGGATTCCGGTGGCCGAGCTCTGGGGGATGTCGGAGACGTGCGGGGCGGCGACGGTCAACCCGCCCGCCAAGGTGAAGCTGGGCACGGTCGGGCCGCCGCTGCCCGGCGTCGAGATCAGGCTTGCCGACGACGGCGAGGTCGAGGTGCGCGGGGACCTGATCATGGCCGGCTACCGGAACCTCGCCGAGAAGACCGCCGAGACGATCGACGAGGAGGGCTGGCTCGTCACCGGCGACATCGGCGAGATCGACGAGGACGGATACCTGCGGATCGTCGATCGCAAGAAGGAGCTGATCATCAACGCCGCGGGCAAGAACATGTCGCCGGCGTCGATCGAGTCCCACCTGAAGGCCGCGAGCCCGCTGATCGGGCAGGCGGTGGCGATCGGCGACCGGCGTCCCTACAACGTGGCGTTGATCGTCCTCGACCCCGAGTACGCGCCCGCCTGGGCGGCGAAGCAGGAGATCGGGGCGAGCGACGTCGCGGCGCTCGCCGAGGACGAGCGGGTGATCGCCGCGGTGGACGAGGCCGTGCAGGCGGCCAACGCGAAGATGTCGCGGGTCGAGCAGATCAAGAAGTTCAGGCTGCTCCCGGAGGAGTGGCTGCCCGGCGGCGATGAGCTGACGCCGACGATGAAGCTGAAGCGACGCCCGATCGCCGACAAGTACGAGGCCGAGATCGAGGCGCTCTACGCCCGCTAGCCGGACCTCCGGTTGCCGCGTCGCCGCTTCGACCTGGGCCGGCCCGACCTCGGCGCCGGCATCGCCGCGATCATGCGCGAGGCGGGCGTTCGCCCCGGCTTCCCGCCCGACGCGCTGCGGGCCGCCGAGGCCGCCCGGGCCGCGGACCGCGGGCGCGTGGACCTGCCCCTGGTCACGGTCGACCCACCGGGGTCGCTCGATCTCGACCAGGCGCTTCACATCGAGCCGATCTCCGGCGGGCACCGGGTCCACTACGCGATCGCGGACGTCGGCGCGATGGTCGCCGCCGGCGATCCGCTCGATCGCGAGGCGCGCCGGCGCGGCGTCACCGTCTACGCGCCGGAGTCGAAGGCGCCGCTGTATCCGACCCGGCTCTCGGAGGGGTCGGCGAGCCTGCTGCCGGGTGCCTGGCGGCCGGTCGTCCTGTGGACGATCGATCTCGACGACGAGGGGCGCCAGACCGCGGCCTCGGTGCGCAGGGCGGAGGCGCGCAGCCGCTCCCGGCACACCTACGAGGATCTGCCGGCTTCCGTCGCGGGGCCGCTGGCGGCGGTCGGCGAGCTGCGCGCCCGCCTCGAGCGGGACCGTGGCGGCGTCAGCCTGCGACTGCCCGAGCAGGAGGTCGTCGCCGACGGGATCGGCGGCTGGACCGCCCGCTACCGCGCCCCGCTGCCGAGTGAGGAGCACAACGCCCAGGTCTCGCTGCTGACCGGAATGGCCGCGGCGGGCCTGATGCTGGATGCGGGCGTCGGGATCCTGCGGACGCAGGAGGCGCCCGCGGAGCGGTCGTTGGCGCGCCTGCGGCTGCAGGCGCGGGCGCTCGGGCACCCTTGGGAGCAGGGGGTGCCGTACGGCGAGTTCGTGCGCTCCCTCGATCCGTCCGAGGCGCGGTCGGCCGCGCTTCTGCAGGAGGCGGCCGACGCCGGGCGCGGCGCCCGCTACGTGGCCTTCGACGGCCGGCCGCCGCGCGCGGTCGCCGACCGCTTCCACTTCTCGATCGCCGCCGACTACGCGCACGCGACGGCCCCGCTGCGCCGCCTGCAGGACCGCTGGGTGTCGGAGTGCTGCCTGGCGGCCTGCGAGGGGGTCGACCCGCCGGGCTGGGTGCGGGAGGGGCTCGAGGCGCTGCCGGAGGCGATGCGGGAGGGCGATCGACGGGCAGGGGCGGTCGAGCGCGGGGTGATCGACCTCGTCGAGGCGCTGATCCTCGCCGGACGCGAGGGACAGCGCTTCGAGGGCACGGTCATCGACGAGGGGACCGTGCAGCTCGCCGACCCGGCGGTGCGGGCGGAGGTCACGGGCGGCTGCCCGGACCCCGGATCGACGGTCGAGGTGGAGCTCCTTCGCGCCGACCCGGCGACGCGAACGGTCGACTTCGCGGTCCGCTGATGGCGCCCACGATCGAGATCGAGACCGCCGCCGAGCTGATCCTGCGCGTCGAGTCGGGACTCGGCCTCACGGGAGCCGTCGTCCAGGGCGTCGATCTCGGCGAGGCACCGGTCGACTGGGACTCGGTCGAGCTCGCGGGCGCCTTCTTCGTCGGCTGCCGGATCCCCGACGGGGATGTGGCGCTGACGCTCCAGCGTCACGGCGCCATCGTCGTCCCCGAGCTCGGGGACGGCCGTCCCTTCCGGGTGCACCCGCCACACCTCTACAGCTACGAGGATCTGGTCGGTTCCGGCCTCGATGCGGCCGTCCGCAGCTACTTCGAGACGACGCGGCGCCGCCGCGGCGACCCCGACCCGGAGCTGCCGGTCGAGGCAATCGCACAGCGCCTCCACGACACCGCGATGAGCGACGCGATCTGGGATCTCGTCCGGCCTGAGGGGGAGCGGCCGCGCCGTGTGGCCGGAATCATGGGCGGGCACCGCGTCCGCCGCGACGACCCGGGCTACCGGCTCGCGACCGAGCTCGGGTACGAGCTCGCCGCGAGCGGCCTGACGATCGCGACCGGCGGCGGCCCCGGGATCATGGAGGCCGGCAACCTGGGCGCGTACCTGACCCGGGCCGGAGACCGGGGCGCGATCGACGCCGCGCTCGCGACGCTCGCGCGGGCGCCGAGCGTCGAGCATCCCGACTACGGCATCCGGGCCGACGAGGTCCATGCGCGACATGCCGGCGGCGCCGGGGGGGTCAGCCTGGCGATCCCGACCTGGCTTTACGGACACGAGCCGGTCGGCCGCTTCGCGACCCACATCGCCAAGTACTTCGCCAACTCGATCCGCGAGGACGGCCTCCTGCGGGTGGCCGCCGCCGGCATCGTCTTCGCGCCCGGGGGCGCGGGGACGGTTCAGGAGATCTTCCAGGACGTCGCCGTCAACGCCTACGCGCCCGCTGGCGAGCGGGCGCCGATCGTGTTCCTCGGTGCCGAGTGGTTCCGCTCGAGCGGCATCGTGGCGGTCGTCGAGCGCTTCGCGGGGGCCGCCGACCCGCCGTTCGCAGACCTGGTCCTCGTCACCGACTCGGTCGCCGCGGCGGTCGAGCGGATCGTTTCCCACCCGATCCCCGGCAGGGGTTGAGAACGCTCGGGACGGTTCGGGCCGTCGCTCTCCGGCAGGGCCCCGGACGCTAGTCGCGGACGAGCCTCTTGTACGTGATCCGGTGCGGGCGCTCGGCCTCGGCGCCGAGCTCGGCCCGCCGGCGCTCCTCGTAGGCCTCGAAGTTGCCCTCGAACCAGCGCACCTGCGAGTCCCCCTCGAAGGCGAGAACGTGGGTGGCGACCCGGTCGAGGAACCAGCGGTCATGGGAGATGATCACCGCACAGCCGGCGAACTCGAGCAGCGCCTCCTCGAGCGCGCGTAGCGTGTCGACGTCGAGGTCGTTGGTCGGCTCGTCGAGCAGGAGCACGTTGCCGCCGCTTCGCAACAGCTTCGCGAGGTGGAGGCGGTTGCGCTCGCCGCCGGAGAGCGTCGTGACCTTGCGCTGCTGATCGGACCCCTTGAAGTTGAACCCGCTCGCGTAGGCGCGCGAGCTGATCGGCGTCCCGCCGACGTCGATCTCGTCCTGGCCGCCCGAGATCTCCTCCCAGACCGTGGCGTCGCCGTCGAGGTCGTCGCGGGACTGGTCCACGTAGGCGAGCTCGACGCTCTCGCCGACCCGGAGCGTGCCGCCGTCGGGCCGCTCGGCGCCGACGATCATCCGAAACAGCGTCGTCTTGCCGGCGCCGTTGGCTCCGATCACGCCGACGATCCCGGCCGGCGGCAGCGAGAACGACAGGTCCTCGACCAGGAGTCGGTCGCCGAAGCCCTTGCGCAGGCCCTCGGCCTCGATCACGACGTCGCCGAGGCGCGGGCCGGCCGGGATCTGGATCTGGACGTCCTCGCGCTTGACCGCCCGCTGCTCGGCGAGCATCTCCTCGTAGCGCGCCAGGCGGGCCTTCGACTTCTTGCGCCGGCCCTTCGGGTTCTCGCGAACCCACTCGAGCTCGGCCGCGATCGTGCGCTGCCGGGCGACGTCCCTGCGCTCCTCCTGGGCGAGGCGCTGTTGCTTCTGCTCGAGCCAGGCCGAGTAGTTGCCCTTGAACGGGATCCCGCGGCCGCGATCGAGCTCGAGGATCCAGCCGGCGACGTTGTCGAGGAAGTAGCGGTCATGGGTGACGGCGACGATCGTGCCCTTGTAGGACTCGAGGTGCTGCTCGAGCCAGGCCACCGACTCGGCGTCGAGGTGGTTGGTGGGCTCGTCGAGGAGCAGCAGGTCGGGGGCGCTGAGCAGGAGGCGGCAGAGAGCGACCCGCCGCCGCTCGCCGCCGGAGAGGGTCGACACCTCGGCGTCGGGCGGCGGCAGCCGCAGCGCGTCCATGGCCGCCTCGAGCATCCGGTCGAGGTTCCAGGCGTCGGCCGCGTCGATCCGGTCCTGGAGGCGGGCGAACTCGGCGGCCGTCTCGTCCGAGTAGCTCATCGAGAGCTCGTTGAAGCGGTCGAGCAGGTCGCGAAGCTCGCGGACGCCGTCCTCGACGTTGCCGCGAACGTCCTTGCCGGGGTCGAGCCGGGGCTCCTGCTCGAGCAGCCCGACGGTCGCGTTCGGGTGCAGGGCGGCCTCGCCCCTGTAGCCGTCGTCGACCCCGGCCATGATCCGCAAGAGCGACGACTTGCCGGCGCCGTTGTAGCCGAGGACGCCGATCCGGGCGCCGGGATGGAAGCTGAGCGAGATGTCCTCGAGCACCTTCCCCTTCGACGGGAAGGCGCGGGACACCCTGTGCATCGAGTAGATGTATTCGGTCGGCGGGGCGGCCATCGAGCGGGTCAGGATAGAGGTGGCGCACGCCCGGCCACGGGCGGCGGACGGGTGCGACGCCCGATCGCCGATTCCTGGGATACTCGGTCGTGATGGGTTCACGGACGGCGAGAGCGGTCGCAGCGATGGCGACCGCCGCGGTGGCGGCGCTGGCGGCAGCGAGCCCCGCCTCGGCGCTGGACGCGTGCCCGGACCAGCGCGAGGGTCACCCGATCTACAGCGCCGCCGGCGTCTTCGAGTCGGTTGCCGTCGATCGTCGCGGCCGGCTCTTCTTCACGAACTCGACGGCAGGCGAGCTGCTGATGATCCCGCGCTCCGGCGCGAGGGCGCGGGTGGTGCTCGACGGGATCGACGGCCCGGGCGGCATCGTCTTCCGCCGCGACGGCAGCGTCATCGTCGGCTACGGAGACACGATCGCGCAGGGCTCCGACGGCGAGGAGAGCCCGGAGGCGGGGCTGATCGAGGTCGATCCGCGGACGGGGAGGAGCCACGTCCTCGTCCACGGCCTGCAGATGGCCAACGGCGTGACCCGCGGCCCCGGCGGTCAGATCTTCGCCTCGACCGACTTCGGCTCCGGGGTCGATCGCGTGCTCGGCGGCGAGGTCGAGCTCGGCTGGGCGCCAATGGAGGCCTCGAACGGGATGGTCGTCGATCGCCGCAAGCGCAGCCTGCTCGTCAACCAGACCTTCACCACGCCGCCGACGATCCGCAAGGTCCCGCTCGACGACCCGACCGCCTCGAGGCCGTGGTTCACGGCCCCCTCGGATCCCGGCGCGTTCCTCGACGGGCTGACCCGGGACGCCGACGGCAACCTCTACGCGGCGGCGAACGGCGCCGGGGAGGTTTGGCGGGTTAGCTCGCCGCGGGACGCCTGCGCGCTCTGGCAGGGCGTCCCCTTCCCGAGCGGCCCCAGCGATCTCGCGTTCGGTCGCGGCAAGGGGCGGTTCCCGAAGGGGAGCCTGTTCGTGACCACCTTCGGCGGCGAGCTCGTCCAGGTCCGCCACGCCCGCTGAGCCCGGCGCCCGGACCGGACCCGCCTCCGTAGCCCGCACCGATGCGGTCACCCGCCTGGGTCTCGATCCTCGCGTGCATGAGCGCGGGACGCAATCGGGACTCATCGGTGGCCGGCTCCGGCGAGAACGTCGATGGCGCCCCGAGCACCCAGCGCGCACACCCGATCGTCTCGACGATCGCCTTCCTCAGCGGTGGCCTGACCGGGATCCTGGCGTACAGGACGACGAGCGCCCCGGTCCGGTGCCTGCTCCTGGCTCTCGGCGGGATCGCGATCCTGTCCGTGGCCCTCTCCGGATGGCTCGGCGACACCGATCTCGGTCGCGGGGGCGTTGCGCTCTGGGTCGTCTACTCGGTCGTCCTTTGGCTCGTCGCCTTCGGCGGCTACCCGCTCGGAGGGGGCGCGGCATCGCGGCTCGGGGCGGCGGCGAGATAGCCACTCCGCAGGCGACCGGCGCCGGCGATGGCCCTTCACCGCTGGTCCTCGCGTGGCGGACCGCTCATGGGCTCATCGCGCTCGGCCTCCTCGCCGCGATCGCCTGCGTCTGGTGGGCGGCGCTGACCGGCCGGCGGGGGCCTGCCCTCCGCCTCGCTGTCGGATCGCTGGTCGCGGAGGGGGCGGTCGTTGCCCTCAACCGCGGCGACTGCCCGCTCGGACCGCTCGGCGAGCGGATCGGCGACCCGGTGCCGCTCTTCGAGCTGGTGCTGCCGCCGCGAGCGGCGAGGCTGGCCGTCCCGTTGCTCGGTGGCATCGCTGGCGCGGGAATCCTCCTCCTCGCAGCGCGGCGCAAGCGGCCCGGTCTTCGCGCGTGAGCGCTCAACGAGGTCGAGCCTGACGAGCCGGGAGGGGCGCCTCGTCTAGCCTGTGCGCATGGCCTCGAAGCGCCAGATCTTCGTCGGCGGCGTCGCGGTCGGCGGCGGCGCCCCGGTCGCGGTCCAGACGATGACCAAGACCGAGACCGCCAACCTCGAGGCGACGATGAAGCAGATCGAGACGGTCGCCGATGCGGGCGCCGACCTCGTCCGGGTCGCCGTGCCGCGCGAGAAGGACGCCGACGCGCTGCGCACGATCGTCGAGCGGTCGCCGATCCCGGTCATCGCCGACATCCACTTCAACCACACCCTGGCGCTGAAGGCGATCGACGCCGGCGCCCACTGCATCCGCCTCAACCCGGGCAACATCGGGGGTCGCGACAAGGTCGCCGAGGTCGCCGAGCGAGCGATTGCCGCGAGCGTGCCGATGCGGATCGGCGTCAACTCGGGCTCGCTCCCCAAGCACCTGCACGAGCTCGAGCGCGAGGCTCCGGTCGAGGCGCTGGTCGCAGCCGCGGTTGAGTTCGTCGAGCTCATGGAGGGGCTCGACTTCACCGACTTCAAGGTCTCGATCAAGTCGACGAACGTGCCGAACACGATCGCGGCGAACCGGATGCTCGCCGACCGGGTCCCCTACCCGATCCACCTCGGGATCACCGAGGCCGGGACGAAGTGGTCGGGGGCGCTGAAGTCCTCCGTCGGCCTCGGCACCCTGCTCGCGGACGGGATCGGCGACACGATCCGGATCAGCCTCTCGACCTTCCATGCCGAGGAGGAGGTCAAGGTCGCCTGGGAGATCCTCAAGGCGCTGCAGCTCCGCGAGCGCGGGCCGGTGCTGATCGCCTGTCCGACCTGCGGCCGCCTGCAGTTCGACATGGACACCGTCGTGGCCGAGATCGAGCAGCGCCTCGAGGCCTATACGGAGCCGATCGAGGTCGCGGTGCTGGGCTGCGCCGTAAACGGCATCGGCGAGGCCTCGCACGCCGACTTCGGCATCACCGGAGCCAAGGACGAGGGGCTGATCTTCGCCCACGGCAAGCCGCTGCGGAAGATCCCCCAGGCGGAGCTCGTCGATGCCCTCTTCGACGAGATCGACAAGTCCCTGGGCCGCGACGGCCGGGTGGAGGTCGACGCCGGCGAGGCAGCCGCCGGCGCCGAGTGGCTGCGGCGGATCGAGGAGGAGAACGCCGGGGACCTGACGCCGGAGAAGCTCGCCGCGATGGAGAAGGCCGCTGCCGCAAGCGGCGAGGACATCACCGCACCCGGCTCCGACGAGCCGTATCTGAAGCCGGTCAAGGCGAAGCGGGTGGAGCTCGGCGAGGAGGCCTCGCCGACCGCCGGTCGCCGGTTCACGCGGGCGTAGCCGCCCGGCGCGCGCCCGGCGCGGCGGATCGAAATAGAGTGGGGGGATGGGCGTGAGCGGCGCGGGCGAGGTGCGGATCGACCGCGTCGACGTCGTCGACCTGCCGGTCCTGATGCCGATGTTGCGCGCCTACTGCGACTTCTACGAGGTGGACCCGCGCGACGACAGGCTCGTCGCGCTGTGCCGGGCCCTGATCGACGACCCGACCGAGGGCGAGCAGGCGATCGCCCGCGGCGACGACGGCGAGCCGCTCGGCTTCGCCACCGTGTTCTGGACCTGGCAGACGCTCGACGCCGCCCGCGTCGGCGTCCTCAACGACCTCTACGTGGTTCCCGAGGCGCGGGGCCGCGGCGTCGGCCGCGCCCTGATCGGGCACTGCCGCGCCCTCTGCCGCAAGCGCGCCGCCGCCAAGCTCGTCTGGGAGACGGCCCCCGGCAACGAGACCGCGCAGCGCCTCTACGATGGCATCGGCGCCGACCGCTCGACCTGGCTCACCTACGAGATCGACGCCTGGTAGGCGCAGCCCACCCGGTCTCCACCCCGATGACGCGACTCTCCGACTACCTGCTGCCGACGCTGAAGGACGCCCCCGCCGACGCCGAGGCGGCCTCGCACAAGCTGCTCGTGCGCGCCGGGCTCGCGCGCCAGCTCGGCACCGGGCTGTGGACCTGGCTGCCGGCGGGGTATCGGTCGATCAAGAGGGTCGAGGCGATCATCCGCGAGGAGATGGACGCGATCGGCTGTCTCGAGATGCTGATGCCGGTCCTGCAGCCGGCCGAGCCGTGGAAGCGAACCGGACGCTACGGGATCGAGGAGCTGTTCCGCCTCCGCGACCGCCGCGAGGCCGAGCTCGTCCTCGCGATGACCCACGAGGAGGCGGTGACGAGCCACATCGCCGGCGACGTCCGCTCCTACCGCGACCTGCCGTTGATGCTCTACCACCTGCAGACGAAGGAGCGGGACGAGCCGCGGCCGCGGGCCGGCGTCCTCCGCACGCGCGAGTTCACGATGAAGGACGCCTACTCGTTCGATCGCGACGAGGCCGGGCTCGACCGCAGCTATCAACTCCAGGCCGGCGCCTACGAGCGCATCTTCGAGCGCTGCGGCCTGCGCTTCTACGCGGTCGAGTCGGACGTCGGGATCATGGGCGGCTCCGGCGCCCACGAGTTCATGGCGCCGTGCGCCGCCGGCGAGAACGAGGTCGCGCTGGCGCCCGGCTATGCCGCCAACGTCGAGGTCGCGAGCGCGGTCGCGCGCACGGTCGAGCTGCCCGAGCCGCTGCCCGAGCCGCGGAGCGTGCCGACCCCGGGGCTGACGACCGTCGACGCCGTCGCCGGCGAGCTCGGGGTCGCTCCCGGCGCCCTGATCAAGGCGATGCCGGTCGTGACCGCCGGGGACGAGCTCGTGCTCGTCCTCGTCCGCGGCGACCATCGCCTGAACGAGGTCAAGCTCGCCAATCACCTCGGGGCGCCTACCCGCCTGGCGCGGGAGGACGAGATCGAAGCGGCGATCGGCCCGGTCGGGTTCATCGGCCCGGTCGGTGCCGGGGTCCGGACGCTGATGGACGAGGCGATAGCGGGCGGCGGCCTGGTCACCGGCGCCAACGAGCCCGACGCCCACCTGGTCGGGGTCGAGCCCGGGCGCGACTTCCGCTACGAGACGTGCGACGTACGCACGGTCGAGGCCGGCGACCTGACGGCCGCCGGCGATCCGATCGAGATCGAGGCGGCGATCGAGGTCGGCAACATCTTCAAGCTCGGCACCCGCTACTCGGAGCCGCTCGGGGCCACCTATCTCGATCCCGACGGCGTCGAGCGGCCGATCGTGATGGGCAGCTACGGGATCGGGCCGGCCCGGATCGTCGCCGCCGCCGTCGAGCAGCGGGCCGACGAGCTCGGGATCTGCTGGCCGTCCGCGATCGCGCCGTGGCGGCTTCACATCTGCTCGCTGGGCAAGGAGGGCGACGAGGTCTCGGCCGCCGCCGCCGCCCTCTACGACGGCTGCGTGGCGGCCGGGATCGAGACGCTGCTCGACGATCGCGACGGCGCCGGCCCGGGCGAGAAGCTGACCGACGCCGAGCTGCTCGGCTGTCCGCTGCGGGTTACCGTGGGCCGGCGCGGCCTCGCCGATGGCGTCGTCGAGACCCGGGTCAGGGCGAGCGGAGAGGAGGAGCGGGTCCCGCTCGCCGAGGCGCCGGCGCGCGCCGGCGAGATCCTCGAGGGGATCGGCTGAGCCGTGTCCCCGGCGGGGAAGCGGCCGTCACTGACCCGCCGCCGCCTGCTCGGGATCGATCGCTCCGGGCCCGAGCCGCCGCAGACGCGGGCGGGCCAGCCGCTGCGCCCGTTCACGGTTCCGAACCTGATCGGCTACGTCCGCCTCGCCGCGATCCCGGTCTTCCTCGCGGTCGCGCTCGGCTCCGGCGACGGCCGCGACGCGCTCGCCTCGGCGATCTTCCTCGCGATCGCCCTCGGCGACCTGCTCGACGGCTTCGTCGCCCGCGCGACCGGCCAGTACAGCCGACTCGGCGCCCTGCTCGACCCGGTCACGGACCGGCTCACGATCCTCGCCGGAGCCGCCGTCTGCTGGCATTTCGAGCTGCTGCCGCGGCTCGCGATCGCGCTGCTGGTGTTGCGCGAGGTCGCGACGCTGGCGCTCGCGCGCTACGGCCTCCGCCACGGCGTCGACCTCGAGATCAATTGGATCGGCCGGATCGCGGTCTTCCTGGTCATGGGCGGGATCTTCTGGGCCATGGTCCTCGACTGGACGATCATCGAGGTCGGGTTCTGCGTCGGGGTCGCCCTCGCGATCCTCGCGACCGTGCTCTACGTGCGCGACGCCGCCCGCCTGATCCGCGCCGCCCGTGCGGTGCAGACCGGCGTTCAACCTTCAAGCTCCGATTGACCCTTGGGGCGGCGCGCCCTATGATCGCTTGCCACCGGCGCTCCGCCGGGCCCCCGCGACAGAGAAGGCTTGGTCTGTGATGGACGAGACGTTTCCCGACATCGGCGCGATGAGCGACGAGGAGCTGCGGGAGTTGATCGACGAGCTCACCGGCGAGGAGCGGGAGGTTTCCTACCGGCGGCGGATGCTGCACGGCAAGATCGACATCCTGAGGGCTGAGCTGGTCAACCGGCTGCGCACGAGCCGCGAGTCCGGGGACGCGCTGATCAGCGGCGCCGACGTCGACAAGCTCTCCGACATCCTCGCGGGCAAGGTCAGCGGCGAAGGCGGGGTCTAGCGGCGGATGGCGCTGCATTGCCACGAGTGCGGCTTCGTCAACGACGAGGGAGCCAACTACTGCCAGAAGTGCGGCGCCTACCTGGGCCGGGCCGAGGGGGGCGAGGAGCCCTCGACCCTGACCTACAAGATCGCCGAGACCGGCGACTTCCAGCCGATCGACATCGAGGAGCTCGTCGCCGAGCAGGGAGCCGCGCTCGTGATCCGCTCCGGGGGCGGCCGCGCCGGCGAGAGCTTCGCGATCGACCGCGACCGGATGAGCATCGGCCGGACCCCGGACGCGCCGGTGTTCCTCGACGACGTCACGGTCTCCCGCAACCACGCGCTGCTGGTCCGTCGCCGCGACGGCCTCTACATCGATGACCTCGGCTCGCTCAACGGCACCTACGTCAATCGCCACCGGATCGAGTCCCACCTGCTCTCCGACGGCGACGAGATCCAGATCGGCAAGTTCAAGCTCGGCTACCTGGAGCGTTGAGGTGGAGTCCGCGACGAAGACGGCGGCCGGGACCGAGGCGCGGGACTCGCGCCCCCGCAAGGCGCTGACGATCGGCGCCGTCTGCAAGGTCCTCGGCCAGGAGTTCGAGGACATCTCGATCTCGAAGATCCGCTATCTCGAGGACCAGAAGCTGCTGGCGCCGCGCCGCACCCGCGGCGGCTACCGGCTCTACAGCCAGGCCGACGTCGAGCAGCTGCGCGCGATCCTGCGCATGCAGCGGGACGAGTTCCTGCCGCTGCGGGTGATCCGCCAGGAGCTCGCCGCCGGAAAGATCGGCAGCGGCGAGCGCGGCAGCCGTCCCGGCGCCAGCCGGCGGGCGATGACCCTCGAGGAGCCCGACGAGTGGATCGACCTCGACGAGGTGCTCGAGCAGACCGGCGCGACGAGCGACCTGGTCCGCGAGCTCGAGGACTACGGGATCGTGCAGCCGACCCAGCGCGACGGCTCGAAGCTCTTCGACGAGACCGATGTCGAGATCGTCCGCGCGGCGGCGGAGCTGGCGCGGTTCGGGGTCGGGGGCCGCAACCTCCGGGTCTTCCGGACCTCGGCCGATCGCGAGGCGGCCCTGCTCGAGCAGCTGATGGCACCGTCGCTGCGCTCGCGCAGCTCGGCCCGGCGCAAAGAGGCCCTCGAGAGCCTCGAGGGCCTCGCCGCGACCTGCACCCAGCTCAAGCACCTGCTGCTGGTCCGCGATCTGAGGCGCCTGCGCGGCGGCTAGATGGCGGTTGTCGCCCGCAGCCGCGTCATCGGCGCGAGCGCGAGGGCGGTCTGGGAGCTCGTCGTCGACCCCCACAACCTGCCGCGCTGGTGGCCGGACGCCGACCGCGTCGAGGGCGTGGAGGGCGAGCCGGGAGCCCGGCACAGCCGCTTCACGCTGGTCATGAGCACGAGCGGGGGGCGGCCCGTGCGCGCCGACTACCGCTGCCCGGAGCAGGGCGCCGGCCGCCGCCTCGTCTGGGAGCAGCAGCTCGAGGACACCCCGTTCGCCGGCTTCCTGCGGAGCGCCGCGATCGAGATCCGGCTCGATGACGCCGCGGGCGGCACGAGCACCGTCACGATCGAGGCCCGGCGGCGCCTCCGCGGCCTGTCGCGGCTAGGCTCGCCGATGATGAGACGCGCGACCGGACGGACGCTCGAGCGTGCGCTCGACGGGATCGAGGGTGTGGTGCCCGCCGGGGGCGGAAGGCGATGACGCCCACGAGGGAGCTGCTGCGGCGGGACGCCGCCTACGACCGCTGGGGAGAGCCCGGAGCGGGGGAGGGCCTCGGGCCCGCGGCGGAGGCGATGCTGCGCGAGCGGATCGACCCCGGCGAGCCGTGTGTCTCGGTTCCCCTGGAGGCGGTCGATGTCGCTCCGGCCACCGTCCTGCCCGATGCGGTGGTCGCGGCCTGCGGCGGCGAGGACGCCGTATCGACCGATGACGAGGACCGGATCCGCCACGCCGCCGGCAAGGGCTATCCGGACCTGATCCGGATGCGGAGCGGCAGGATCGAGAGCGCCCCCGACGCGGTGCTGGCGCCGCCCGACGCCGCCCACGTCGCGGCGACGCTGGCCGCCTGCGCCGACGCCGGGGTCGCGGTGGTGCCGTTCGGCGGCGGCACCAGCGTCGTCGGCGGGGTCGAGCCCGAGCGCGGGGGCTTCGAGCGGCTCGCCGCGCTCGACCTCACCGCGCTGCGCGCGGCCGCGGTCGATCCGGTCTCGATGACCGCTCGCCTCGGCCCGGGGCTGCGCGGGCCCGAGGCCGAGGCCCTGCTCAACTCCGAGGGCTTCACGCTCGGCCACTTCCCGCAGTCCTACCGCTACGCGACGATCGGCGGCTACGCCGCGACGCGGTCGGCCGGCCAGGCGTCGAGCGGCTACGGGCGCTTCGACGATCTCGTCACGGAGGTCGAGCTGACGAGCCCGAGCGGGACGCTGAGGACGCTGGAGACGCCGCACACGGCGGCTGGCCCGTCGCTGCGCGAGCTCGTCCTCGGCTCCGAAGGCGTGCTCGGCGTCATCACCGACGTCGGCGTTCGCGTCCGGCCGCTCCCGGACCGCAGGCGCTACGAGGGCTGGTTCGCGCCGGGGTTCGGGGAGGGGATCGACATCGTCCGCGACCTCGCGCAGGGCGGCGAGCTGCCGGACGTGGTCCGGCTCTCGGACCGAGAGGAGACCCGTGTCTCGCTGGCGATGTCCGGGATCGAGGGCATCAAGCGGAGCGGCCTCGACACCTACCTGCGGCTGCGTCGCCGCAGCGACGGCTGCATGCTGATCGTCGGCTGGGAGGGCGAGCGCGACGCGGTCGAGCGCCGCCGCCAGCTCACGACGGGGATGCTGCGCGCCCGCGGCGCGGTGCCCTTGGGGGCGTCGGCCGGCGAGTCCTGGGAGCGCGGCCGCTTCGAGGGCCCGCACCTGCGCGACGTCCTGATCGACCACGGCATCCTCGTCGAGACCCTGGAGACCGCCCACGCCTACGCGCGCCTCGTGGAGCTCTACGCGGCCGTCGGGGACGCGCTCGCGGGCGCGATCGGGAGCGGGGGAGGCAGGGGGGTGGTCATGTGCCACGTCTCCCACGTCTACCGGGACGGGGCCAGCCTCTACTTCACCTTCCTGACAGCGGCCCGGACCGGCTCCGAGATCGAGCAGTGGCGGGAGCTGAAGGGGGCCGCGTGCGAGGCGATCGTCGCGACCGGCGGGACGATCACCCACCATCACGCGGTCGGCCGCGACCACGTCCCTTACATGGAGCCCGAGGTCGGGGCGCTCGGCCTCGACGTCCTCAGGGCGGCGAAGGAGCGCCTCGACCCGGCCGGGATCATGAACCCGGGCAAGCTGCTCAAATGACTCCGCAGGAACGCTCCGCTTCGCGTCCGCTTCCTGCGCACCGTTGGCGGGGGCCGGCGGCGGTCGCACCGGCGCCGGCCGGTGCTGTTCGTGGATCTCGGCGCCGCGAGGGCCTCGAGAGCAACGAAAGGGCCACCATATGACTTCTTCGCGGATCTCACCGGTGGGCCGGGGGCGAGTGCGACGAAAGAGACGTCGCTGAGGCCGATTGCGGTCGAGACCGGGCCCATCGAGCGGCACCCCGCCGCTTCCTTCCCGACGCTGCCAGGCAGTCGCCTGGCAGCGAAGGTGGTCCGGCGTGAGCCGAGCCGGGGTGCCCTCGCCCGCCGGCGAACGCGGACTGCAGGTTCGGTTCAGCCGGTCGGCCCGGTCGCGTCTCCGCCGCCGCCTCCCTCGGAGATCAGCGGGATCTTGCCGGAGGCGAGCTCGTCGCCGACGAACGGGATGATCGGCACCTGCTGCTCGATCGCCTGCTCCGCGGCGGAGCTGATGGCGTCGAGCGGGGTCGTCGAGACCCTGAGGGAGTCGGCCTGGCGCCCGACCGTGAAGGCGATCGCGGTCGGAACGGCGATCCGGCCGGAGAAGCCGCCGTTGCGATCGGGAACCAGCGGCGTCTGCAGCGGGAACCCGCCGCGATCGCCGATCATCAGCCAGAGCAGGTTGGCGGTCCCCTTGGCGGGCCTGGGGTCGAGCCCGTCGACGTCGACGTCGGCGTAGACCTGCTCTCCGACGGCGACGCCGAACGTCACCGACCCGGCGACGCCGCTGCCGCCGGTCGGCTCGAGCGGCACCTCGGCGAGGCGCTGCTCGGCCACCGCTGCGGGCGCGTCGCCGCCGTCCGGGCCCGAGAAGACGTCGGCGACGAGGAGGATTGCGACGACCAGCGCCAAGCCCGCGGCGCCGAGCCCGGCGATCAGCGCGCGGCGGCGGCGCGGGCCCTCGTCGGCCGGTGACGGCTCCGCCGCCGCCTCCGAAGCCTCGGGCAGCGCCGCCTTGCGTCGCCTGCCGCGGGGCTCCGGCAGCTTCGGCTGCGCGGCCCCGGGCACGACCACCTCGAGGCCCGCCTGGATGCCCTGCGCGAGATCGAGCGCCTCGGGGTCGGCCTGGAGGTGGCGGATCGCGTCGGCGCGCCCGATCGGGTCGGCCTGGCCGAGGAGGAAGTCGGTCAGGGCGACGTCGGCATCGGGGTCGGCGCCGCCGATCTCGCGCAGCGCGGCGCGTGCCCGATCGCGGACCTCCTCGGCGCTGCCTCCGAGCAGCCCGGCGATGTCCTCGTAGCTCTGCCCGCGCTCGCAGAGGAGCTGGAGCAGGGCCCGCTGGTCCCCTTGCAGTTGCATCGGCGAAGCCTACGGGACCGGTTCGCCGGGGACGGCGCCGACCGGCCCGCGACTAGGCTGCCGGAATGGCTACCGAGCCGGACCGGATCAGCGAGGGCGACCTCGTCGACATGCTCGGGATCGAGGGCTACGAGTTCGACGGCGTGGCGGAGGCGTCGATGCGGATGCCGGTGCGGGACCGCGTCAAGCAGCCGTTCGGGATCGTCCACGGCGGCGCCTTCGCGGCGCTCGCCGAGACCGTCTGCTCGCGGGCGACATACGACGCGGTGGCTCCGAGGCTCGCGCTCGGCCAGGCGAACGAGACCGTCTTCATCCGCCCGGTCCGCTCCGGCGTGGTCGAGGCGCGCGCCCGCGCCCTCCATCGCGGCACCACGAGCTGGGTCTGGGACGTCGAGATGCGCGACGGCGACGGCCGCCTCTGCGCGACATCACGCCTGATCGTCGCGGTCCGCGACGCCAGGTGACACGACGGGCCGCCGCCGGCGGCCGCCTACCCCCGGAACGCGTTGGTGATCGGCAGGCGGCGGTCGCGGCCGAAGGCCTTGGTCGTGATCTTGACCCCGGGCGGGGCCTGGCGGCGCTTGTACTCGGCGCGGTCGACGAGGCCGGCGATGCGGTGGGCGTCGGCGGGGTCGAGGCCCGAGTCGATCAGGTCCTCACGGCTGCCGTCGCCCTCGATGTAGAGGGCGAGGGCGGGGTCGAGGGCCTCGTAGGGAGGCAGCGAGTCGGTGTCGCGCTGGTCGGGGCGCAGCTCGGCCGACGGCGGACGCTCGATCACGCCGCTCGGGACCAGCTCGCGGTCGCAGCGCGCGAGGCGGTCGGCGACGAGGTCGTAGACGAGCAGCTTCGGGACGTCCTTGAGGACCGCGAAGCCGCCCGCCATGTCGCCGTAGAGGGTCGCGTATCCGACCGACATCTCGGACTTGTTGCCGGTGCTCAGCGGCAGCCAGCCGAACTTGTTCGAGAGCGCCATCACGAGGTTGCCGCGGATCCGGGCCTGCAGGTTCTCCTCGGCGATCCCGGGCGCGGTGCCGGCGAAGCGGGGCGCGAGCAGCCGCTCGTAGGCCCGCATCAGCGTCCCGATCGGCATCTCGATCGTCTCGGCGCCGAGGTTGGCGCCGATCGCGCGCGCGTCGGCCTGGGTCTCGGGGCTCGAGTGTGGGGAGGGCATGACGACGCAGGTCAGCCGCTCTGGGCCGAGCGCGTCGGCCGCGATCAGGGCGACCAGCGCCGAGTCGATCCCGCCCGAGAGGCCGAGCACCGCATGGTCGAACCCGTTCTTGGCGGCGTAGTCGCCGAGCCCGGTGACGAGGGCCGCGTAGACCTCCTCGACCGGCTCCTTGAGCGCGCTGATCCGCTCCGGCAGCGGATCGCGCCGCCGCGCTGCGGCACCAAGCGACGCGGTGAGCGGCACGGTAGCGCCCGCCGCCGGTCCGGACGCGGGGAGCTCGACGTCGCAGAGGAGCAGCTCCGGCTCGAACTGGGCCGCCCGGGCGAGCGTGCGCCCGTCCGGGCCGACGATGAAGCTGTGGCCGTCGAAGACGAGCTCGTCCTGGCCGCCGACCAGGTTGCAGAGCGCGAACGCCGCGCCCGTCTCCCGGGCCCGCTCGGCGACCATCCGCTCGCGCTCGACGCCCTTGAAGCGGTGGTACGGCGAGGCGGACGCGTTGACGATCAGGCGGGCGCCGGCCGCCGCCTCCTCGGAGGCGGGCGGCCCCGGCCACCAGACGTCCTCGCAGATCGTCAGCCCGATCAGGGCGCCGCCGATGGCGACCAGCTCGCCGACCGGCCCCGGGTCGAAGTAGCGTCGCTCGTCGAAGACCCCGTAGTTGGGCAGGTGCACCTTCCGGTAGCGGGCGACGACGCGGCCGTCGGCGATGACCGCGAGGCCGTTGTGGAGGGCCGCGTCGCGGACCGGGCAGCCGACCATCGCGACGATCCCCTCGACCTGTTGGGCGAGCGCCTCGACGGCCTCCTCGCAGGCGGCGAGGAAGTGCGGCTTCAGCAGCAGGTCCTCGGGCGGGTAGCCGCTGATCACGAGCTCGGGGAGCACGACCAGATCGGCGCCCGCATCGACCGCGCGGCCGATCGACTCCGCGGCCAGGGCGGCGTTGCCCTCGACGTCGCCCACGGTCGGGTCGACCTGCGCGAGCGCGATCCTGAGCGCGGGCCGGGCCTGGTCCATCGCGGGATTATCGCCGCGACCGCTACCCGGCGCCGGATCCGGGGTTGTAGGACCGGATCCGCTGCTACCGTCACGCAGCCTCATTCACGGAAGGAACTTCACAGATTGCGTCGTCTCGCCCGCCTCTCCACGCTGCTCGCTGTAGCGCTCATCGCGGCTCCGGCCGCCGCCGACGCCTCGCCGCCGGCCGGCGAGCGTGCGGCGCGACAGGCGCTCGGCGCCGCCCTCGACGCCTTCCGCGAGCCGCTCGCCGCCGGAGCGGCGACGGGCGAGCGTGACCTGACCGCCGCGCTGAGGGACCTAGCCGTCTCGCTGCCGGCGCTCGGCCGCCGCGACCGGGAGCTCGCCCGCGACCTGCTCGCCCGTCCGACCGACAAGTCGAGCCGGTCCTACTTCGGCAAGGAGGCGGCGTCCTCGCCGGCATGCAGCGCCCAGTTCTGCGTCCACTGGACCGACAACAGGCGCAACCGCCCCTCCTCTACCACGTTCCTGAACCAGATCGGCAGCGCCATCGACAGGAGCTACGACGTCGAGAACGGGACGCTCGGCTGGCGCCGGGCGAAGTCGGACGGGCACCTCGGCGCCCGGCGCGGCGTCGGCGCCGAGGGTCAGGTCGACGTCTACGTCACCAACCTCGGCAGCAACCTCTACGGCTACGCCGCGAACGATCCCGGCCAGAAGGGCGCCAGGCGTCACGCGTACCTGGTCCTCGATCGGGACTACAGGGGCTTTCCGACGCCGCCCGTCCAGTCGATGCGGGTCACCGTCGCGCACGAGTACAACCACATCCTCCAGTTCGGCTACGACGCGTTCGAGGACCTGTGGCTGTTCGAGAGCACCGCGACGTGGATGGAGGAGAAGGTCTTCCCCGAGATCGACGACTACCTCAACTACATGCCCGAGATGGCGCGGCGGCCGCAGGAGCCGCTCACCGGCAGGAGCATCAAGGTCTATGCCGAGGCGGTCTGGAACCACTGGCTGAGCGGCCGCTTCGGCGATGAGGCCGTCCGGCGCGCGTGGGAGGTCTCCCGGGCCGAGCGCCACTTCGCGGTCGACGCCTACGACGACGCGATCGAGGCGTTCGCCGGCCCGGGCTTCGCGCGCGAGCTCGGCTCGTTCTTCGCGGCGAGCGCCGAGTGGAAGGTGGGCGCCGCCTTCCCCGATCACGGCGCCTACCCGGACGTCGATCGCTCCGGGCGGGTCGGCACCGCGACGCGAAAGGCGAGGCTCGACAACACCGCCTACCGCCTCTACGGGGTCAAGGGGCTCTCGGGACCGTCGGTTACGCTCACGGCGAGGGCCGAGAAGGGGACGCGAAGCTCGATCTCGCTGGTCGGGCGCGCCGGGGATTCCGGGCCGGTGACGGTCGCGACCACCTACCTGCCGAAGGGCGGTCGCGGCGAGGTGACGCTCGCCGACCCCGGCGCCTTCTCGCGCGTGACCGCGGTCGTGGCGAACGTCGATGGCCGCAGCAATCGCGAGGACCAGCGCGGCCGGCGGATCTACAGGTCAGACGGGTCCCGCTACCGGTTCTCGCTGCGCTGAGCGGTCCGGATCCGGCGCCGGCCCGACGGCGACCGGGATCCCGTTCAGGACGGCGTTGCCGGAGAGCCGATCGACGAGCAGGTCGTCGGCGAGCAGGTTCGAGTTGACGCCGGGCCTCTCCGCGGCGACCGAGAGGCGCGCGCCGGGGGCGTCGTGGCCCCAGCCGTGCGGGATCGAGACGACCCCCTCCATGATCGAGTCGGTCACCTCGACCGGAACGACGACGGTGCCGGTCCGGGAGGTGACCGAGGCGGCAGCGCCGTCGGCGAGCCCGAGCCGCTCGGCGTCGATCGGGTTGACCTGCAGCGTGCAGCGGTCCTTGCCGCGGACGAGGTGGGGGAGGTTGTGCATCCACGAGTTGTTGGAGCGGAGTTGCCGTCGCCCGATCAGGACGAGCGGCTCGGGCTCCCGCTCGAGCGCCGCCTCGAGCCGACCGAGGTCGGCGACCAGAAGCGGCGGGCAGAGCTCGACCCTGCCGCTCGGGGTCCGCAGCAGCCCGGGCAGTCGCGGTTCGAGCGGTCCGAGATCGATCCCGTGCGGGCTCCCCTCGAGAGCCCCGAGGGTGAGCGCGATCCCGTCGCCGCGTCCGGCGCGGCCGTCGATTCCTGCCCCGTAGGGGCCGCAGCGGATCATCAGGTCGAGGATGCGCTCCGGCCCGCGGCGCTCGCCGAGCGCGGCGAGCACGTCCGCCGCGTCCATTCCCTCCGCCGGCGAGCCCTCGGTCACGGTCTCACGCCGGGCGACCTCGAGCGCGACGAGATCATCGAGCGCGTCGACGTCGGCTTCCGGCCCGGCCCCCGCAGCGATCCCCATCAGTCGCAGCAGCGTCCGCCACTCGGGCTCGATCGCCGGGTCGGGCTCGACCACGGGCCGGCTGAAGTTGGCGACGTTCCTGATCGCAAGCTGGTAGAGGGCGAGGTCGTAGTGGGCGCGCTCGAGCGGCGAGGGCACCGGCAGGACGACGTCGGCCCGCGAGCTCGTCTCGTTCAGGTAGCAGTCGACCGAGACGAGCAGGTCGAGCTTGTCGAGTGCCGCCGCGAGGCGGCCGACGTTGGGGGTCGAGACGAGCGGGTTCCCGGCGATCGTGAAAAGGGCCCTGATCCGGCCCTCGCCGGGCTCGGTGATCTCCTCGGCGAGGCACGACGCCGGCAGCTCGCCGAAGGCCTCCGGCAGCCCCCGCACCCGCGAGCGCCAGCGGCCGAGCTCGAACCCGCGGCCGCGGCCGCCGGGCCCCCTCGAGTTCGTCTGTCCGGCCGCCGCGAGCGGGAACATCACGCCGCCGGGGCGGTCGAAGTTGCCCGTGAGGACGTTGAGGACGTCGACGAGCCAGCTCGCGAGCGTCCCGAACTCCTGCGTCGTGGTCCCGATCCGGGCGTAGACTGCGGCGGTCGGCGCCGCGGCCAGGTCGCGGGCGATCCGGCGGATATCGGCAGCGCCGATGCCGCACGCGGCGGCGACGGCCTCGGGGCTGAAGGGCGCGACCGCTGCCCCGATCTCGTCGAGCCCCGCGATCCGGGCCGCGAGCGGGCCGGGGTCCGCGAGCCCCTCCTCGACGAGCGTGTGGGCGAGCGCCGCGAGCAGGTGGGCATCACGTCCGGGACGGATCGCGTGGTGCTCGTCGGCGAGCTCGGCCGTCCTGCTCCGTCGCGGGTCGACCACGACGATGCGTCCGCCGCGCTCGCGCAGGGCGCGCAGCCGGCCGCGCATGTCGGGCGCCGTCATCAGCGATCCGTTCGAGGCGAGCGGGTTGGCCCCGAGGATCAGCATGTGGTCGGTCCGGTCGACGTCGGGGATCGGGATCGAGAGGCCGCTGCCGAGCATCGCCGCCGAGGAGACCTGCTTCGGGAGCTGGTCGACGCTCGTTGCGCTGAAGACGTTGCGGGTGCCGAGCGCCTTGGCGAGGCCGCGCAGGTAGATCAGGCCGTCGAGCGTGTGGGCGTTCGGGTTGCCGAGGTAGAGGGCCGTCGCGTCGCGGTCGCCGTACTCCCTGATCGGGGCGAGCTTCGCTTCGATCGCCGCGAACGCCTCGTCCCAGCCCGCCGCGACGAGCTCCCCGTCGCGGCGGACGTACGGGGTCGAGATCCGGTCGGGGTCGGAGTGGAGCTCGCCGATGCTGGCGCCCTTCGGGCAGATGAAGCCGGCGCTGAAGACGTCGTCGGCGTCTCCGCGGACCTTGAGGACGCGGCCATCGCCGTCGACCTCGGCGGCGAGCCCGCAGGTCGCCTCGCAGAGCGGACAGGTGAAGTGCCGCGTGCTGACGCTCTCCTCCGCCATCACGGCGACGATCTTAGCCCGACCGGCGCCGGACGTTGGCGACGATCACCGCCAGCACCGTCACCAGGTAGAACTGGCCGATCAGGGCCTCGGTCACCGCCATCGCCCGCCCGAGGTCGGTGCCCGCGGTCAGATCCCCGTAGCCGACGGTGGTCAGCGAGGCGAGGCTGAAGTAGAGGAAGTCGTTCATGTTGGCGTCGGCCTCGGTCGCGAAGAACGGCTCCGAGCCGATCTCGTCGATCGCGGCGAAGAGGACCGCGAACGCGAGGCCGAGCAGCAGGTAGATCGAGAGGCCGCAGAAGACGGTCTGGACGGTCACGCGGCCGTCCTCGCGGAGCTCGCGGACGACTCCGATCAGGATCGCCGCCGGCGTCAGCAGGACGAGCACGAGGGTCAGGACGCGGGGCGCGGCCGGGGCGAGGTCGTCGAGGCCGACGAGCGCGACGCCGGCGATGGCCGCGACCGCGGCGAGGACGAGCGCGACCACGTGGACGATGTGGCGGTGGAAGCCGGCGGCCCGCAGGGCGAGGACGATCACCGCGCTCTGGAGGACGATCGCGACGAAGTGGGCGGGATCGCCGGTCGGCGCCGAGAGCTGGAAGATCATCGCGACGACGATCGCGGCCAGCACGGGGGCGAAGCTCCGGCGCGGCTCGGTGAGCGCGGGCGGTCCGGGGAGGCCGTGACCGGCGCCCGGGGCCCCCCGGCGGCTCATCGGCGCCCGCCGATCACCCGGCGGAGGACCGGCCGGCGATCGGCGCGAGCACGGCGGTGGCGGTTGCGGGCCCGGACACCCGCCCGAGGTTAGGGGACCGATCCCGGCTAGGTTTCGCTCCATCGTGGGAGTGAACGGGCCGTATCGAGGGCGTGGGCGGCCGGCTGTCCGGAGGGTCTGAGCGTGGTCGACGTCGATACCGCCTCCTTCCTCGTGATCGGGTCCACCGCGGCGCTCGCCGCGACGCTCGTGACCTTCGGGGGCCGCTGGGTCTTCGTGCCGGTCGTGGTCCTCGAGCTCCTGCTCGGGATCGCGATCGGACCCGACGCGCTCGGTCTCGCCGAGGCCGACGAGTTCATCACCTTCTTCTCCAACCTCGGCCTCGGGATGCTGTTCTTCTTCGCCGGCTACGAGATCGATTTCGACCGGATCCGCGGCGTGCCGCTGCGGCTGGCGCTGGTTGGCTGGCTCGTCTCTCTGGTCCTCGCCTACGCGATCGCCGGGCTGCTCGCCGTGGCGGGCCTGGTCATCTCGATGGTGTTCGTCGGCTCGGCGATGGCGACCACCGCGATCGGCACCCTGATCCCGATCCTCGACGACGCGGGCGAGCTCAGGACCCGGTTCGGGACCTACCTGCTGGCGGCCGGCGCGGTCGGCGAGTTCGGGCCGATCCTCCTGATCACCATCCTGTTCTCGACCGACACGCCGCTGACCAGCGGCGCGATCCTGATCCTGTTCGTGGTCATCGCCGTGTTCGCGGCCGTGTTCGCGGTCAGGTTCGTCGGAATCGGCTGGGAGAAGATCGAGGGAGCGATGGAGACCAGCGCCCAGCTCCCGGTCCGGGTCTCGGTCGTCCTCGTCTTCGCGCTCGCCTATCTCGCGTCCGACCTCGGCCTCGACCTGCTCCTCGGCGGCTTCGTCGCCGGGATCATCACGAGGATGGCGCTGCGCGGCCGTGAGGTCACGATCTTCGAGTCGAAGCTGAGCGCGATCGGCTACGGATTCCTGATCCCGTTCTTCTTCGTCGTCAGCGGCATCACCTTCGACGTCAGCGCGCTCGTCGACGACCCCAGGCGCGCGGTCCTGGTCCCGATCTTCTTCCTGCTCTTCCTCGTCGTTCGCGGGGCCCCGGCGCTGCTGCTCTACCGGAACGCCCTCTTGCGCCGCGACCGCGCGGCGCTTGCCTTCTTCAGCTCGACCGAGCTGCCGCTGGTCGTGGCGATCACGACGATCGCCGTCGCCGAGGGCCACATGCGGGCGACGACCTCGGCCGCGCTGGTCGGCGCCGCCGTGCTGTCGACCGCCGTCTACCCGCTGCTCGGCCTGCGGATGCGGGGCTCGCGCGCCGATCCGGAGGGAGCCTGAGCGGCCGGGCTCAGGAGCGGGTGGCGGTCCCGGCCCGCTCGCTCGGGGCCGCCCCGTTTCCGGCGGTCCGCGGCGCGAGCGCGGCCAGGCTCGCGAGCTCCTCGTCGAGATCGTCGGCGAGCGTGGCGAGGCCCGGCATCCCCTCGTAGTCGCCGATCAGCCCGAAGTTGATGCCGCCGTCGTAGCTCATGATCCCGACGCAGACGGCCTGTCGCTTCGCCAGCGGCACCATCGGGAAGATGTCGCGGAGCTTGTGGCCGAGGACGTAGAGCGGGAACTGCGGGCCGGGGACGTTGGTGACGACGAGGTTGAAGAACCGCTGGCGCGACTGCAGGCGGGCCGCCTGCGAGACGACCGTCGGTGGCGCGAAGTCGGTCATCTCGGCGAGCAGGTTGGCCCCGACCGCCTGCTTCGACCGCTTCAGGTTGCCCATCGAGCGCCGGACGACTCCGAGCCGCTCGATCGGGTCCTCGCACCAGACCGGCAGCGGCGCCATCATCGCAGTCACCTGGTTGCCGAGCGCGCCCCGCTGCTCGGTGCTGCGGATGCTCACCGGCACCATCGCCTTGAGGACGAGCCGGTCCGTGTCCTGCCCGCGCCCGCGCAGATGCCGGCCGATCGCTCCGGCGACGACGGTGAGCACGACGTCGTTGACGGTGCCGCCGTAGACCTCCTTGATCCGGCGCAGGTCGGCGAGGTCGGCGCGAACCCAGGCGAACCGGCGGTACGGGCCGATCTCGACGTTGAGGGGGGAGTCGGGGGCGGCGAGCCCCTTGCCGGCGATCGCGCCGGTGGCTCCGATCGCCTCGCGGACCGCGGCGAGAGCCCGCGACGGCCGCCTGATGAGCGCGCGGGCGCCGCGGACGATCTCGGCCGGCTGCGTCAGGCGCTCGGTGAGCGCGGAGCCGAGGATCTGGAGCGGGCTCGGCTCCGGGCGCGGGATCCACTGCGGCGGGTTCCCGGCGGCGGCCGGCTCGGGCTCCGCGTCGAAGAGGACCGTGGTTATGTCGACTCCGGAGATCCCGTCGACGAGGCAGTGGTGGCTCTTGCTGACGATCGCGAACCGTCCGCCGTCGAGCCCGTCGACGACCCACATCTCCCAGAGCGGGCGTGCGCGGTCGAGCTCCTGGGAGAAGACGCGGGCGGCGAAGGTGCGGAGTTGCTCCTCGCTGCCCGGCGCGGGCAGGGCGGTGTGGCGGACGTGGTAGTCGAGGTTGAGGTGGGGGTCGTCGACCCAGACCGGGCGGCCCTGGTCGAGCGGCACGAACCGCAGCTTCTGCCGGAACCTCGGCACGAGGTGGAGGCGGGAGCGCAGGTGCTCCTTGAAGTCACCGAAGTCCGGGGCGGCCCCGTCGAAGATCATCGTCGCCGCGACGTGCATGTGGGCGCCGTCGCGCTCGAGGTGCAAGAAGGACGTGTCGAGGCCGGTCAGACGGTCCGGGCTCATCGCTCACATCTTCGCACCTCGCCGCGGAGCGTGACCGGTCCCGGGCGGGCTCAGGCGGGGCGCTGCCCGAGGGCGAGCTGCACGGGACCCGCTCCCGCTGCGGCCGGGTCCCGGCTGCCCGGTCCCGCATCGGCGGCCCGCACGAGGTTGGAGACGCCGACCCCGAGCAGGCGCACCGGCGCATCGCGCTCGAAGGCGTCGAAGAGGGCCTGGGCGGCGGCGGCGACGACATCGGCGTCGGCGGTCGGCTCGGGGAGCGTCCGCGAGCGGGTGAAGGTGCGAAACGGCGCCAGGCGGATCTTCAGCGTCACGGTGCGGCCGCCGATCCCCTGCGTGCCGAGGTGCGTCGCGATGGTCCTGGCCATCGCCGCGACCTCGCGCCGCATCAGCGTCGGATCGGTCTGGTCGCTGGCGAAGGTCCGCTCGCGGCTCTCCGACTTGCGCTCCCGCCCGACCGCCACCTCGGCGCTGCCGAACCCGCAGGCGCGGCGGCCCAGCGATCGCGCGTGGCTGGGCCCGAGCACGGCCGCCAGGCTCTGCTCGGGCGCCCGCGCGAGGTCGGCGACGGTGCGGATCTCGAGCTGCTCGAGGCGCTCTTCGGTCCGCGGCCCGACGCCGGGGATGATCCGGGTCGGGCGGCTGCCGATCACCTCGAGGAAGCGCTCGCGGGGAAGGACGCAGAGGCCGTCCGGCTTGTCGAGGTCGGAAGCGATCTTGGCGATCAGGCGGTTCGGACCGAGCCCGACCGAGCAGGTCAGGCCGGTCTCGGCGAGGACCTCGCGCTTGATCTGGCGAGCCCGGGCCTTCGGCGTGGGAGAGCCGCCGAGATCCACGTAGGCCTCGTCCATGCCGACGACCTCGACGAGGTCGCTGTAGCCGCGCAGGACCGTCATCACCAGCTCCGAGGCCCGCCGGTAGCGCTCCATGTCGCGCGGGATCACGACCGCCTGCGGGCAGCGGCGCCGCGCGATCGCCATCGGCAGCGCCGAGTGGACTCCGAACCGGCGCGCCTCGTACGACGCGGTCATCACGACGCCGCGGGAGTCCGGATCGCGGGGGCCGACGATCACCGGCCTGCCGCGCAGCTCCGGCCGCTCGAGCAGCTCGACCGAGACGTAGAAGGCGTCCATGTCGACCAACCCGAGCACATGGGGCCAGCTGCCCGGCGGATGGTCGCCTGCGAAGTCGAGCACGCATCCAGGCTAGGCCCTGCCGGCGCGGAACCGGGAGAGGGGGCTGCCGAGCCGCGCGCCCGGAGCCGGCGCGCGGATCCGGCACATGGGCGCTCCCCGAGAGAGGACTGGACATTCACGTTCCCCGGTACTAGGATGCCCGCCAGACGAGGCGGCGGTGGAGGGCAGTGGCATGAGGCAGTGGCGGAGACTCGGGGAAGGGGGAGCCGGCGGCCGGCCGGCGCTCCCGCCGGGCGCCATCGACGCCACCCGCCGGCGAGGGGGCACGGCCGCGGCCTTGGCGCTGGCGGCGGCGCTTGTCGCGATCGCCGCTCCGGTGGGCATCGCCGCTCCTGACGGGGGCGGGGAGGCGGCCGTGGCCGCCGCACCACACCTGGCCGGGGCGGCCGGGATGACTTGTGACGAGGCGAAGGCGGCCGCGGACGAGGCCGCCCGGCGGCTGTCCGAGGCGAAGAAGAAGCAGAAGCGCGCCAAGCGCGGCCTCGCCGGCGCCAAGGGCGCCCTCAAGGCGGCGAAGAGGAAGGGATCGGAGCGGGCGATCGCGCGCGCCAAGGCCAAGGTCAAGAAGGCGAAGAAGAAGCTCGGCAAGGCCAGGCGCGGCGTCCGCGCCGCCGAGGCCGCCCTCCGTGACGCCGAGCAGAGGGTTGAGGAGGCCTGCGCGCCGCCTCCGGAGGAGGCCTACAAGGCGGTCAGCGCCGGCGGCCGGTACAGCTGCGGGATCCGCGGCGACGAGACGCTGGCCTGCTGGGGCTATGACGAAGCGGGCCAGGCCTCGCCGCCGACGGGGACCTTCAAGGCGGTCAGCGCCGGCGCCGAGCACGCCTGCGGCGTCCGCGGCGACGGCACGCTCGCCTGCTGGGGCTTCTCCGGCAGCGGTGCGGCCACGCCCCCGGCCGGGACCTTCACCGCGGTCAGCGCCGGCGACTACTTCAGCTGCGGCGTGCGCGGCGACGGCACGCTGGACTGCTGGGGATGGGACACGTTCGGGCAGTCCACGCCCCCGGCCGGGACCTTCACCGCGGTCAGCGCCGGCGGTCAGCACGCCTGCGGGATCCGCGGCGACGGCACGCTGGACTGCTGGGGCGCCGACTATGCCGGGCAGTCCTCGCCCCCGTCCGGAGCCTTCAAGGCGGTCGACGCCGGCAGCGTCCACGCCTGCGGGATCCGCGGCGACGGCTCCCTGGCGTGCTGGGGCGAGGACAACTGGGGGCAGTCCTCACCGCCGGCGGGGACCTTCACGGCGGTCAGCGCCGGCGCCGACTTCAGCTGCGGCGTCCGCGGCGACGGTACGCCCGTCTGCTGGGGGTCGGACAGCGACGACAAGGCCACGCCCCCGTCGGGGAGCTTCAAGGCGGTCAGCGCCGGCATCAACCACGCCTGCGGGATCCGTGCCGACGGCGCCGCGGACTGCTGGGGCAGCGACGGCGACGGGCAGGCCACGCCCCCCTGAGCGTCCGCGGGGGCGGCGGTGCCGGTCGTCGCAGCCCGGCTGGTACGGTGGGCCCCGTGGGAGCCGAGGCGAAGAACCTCGAGGCGATCTCGAAGGCGATCGACCAGCACAACGGCTCCTGCCCGTTCCCGGCCGCCGAGGTGCGGATGAACCCGTTCGAGGTCGAGCGGCTCGGCTGGGAGGAGATCCGCGGCCTGCCGATCGTTCCCGATCCCGACCTCGGCACCGGTCGCTTCCGGATCGTCTGCTCGCGGGACCTCGACGGTGCCGGCCTCGAGGAGACCGAGGCGATCGCCACCCCGGTCGAGGTCGGCGCTCCCGAACCGGTCCCGGTCCCGGTCAAGCCGAGGGATTAGGGGCGCCGGGCCGCCGCGCCTTCGCAACCGGAGCCGGCGGAAGCGGACGGGCGAAGCCCGGAGCATTCCGCCGGGGTTATCCCTAAACCTCGTTGAAGAAGTTGATCCCGAGGTCGTCGAGGGCCTGCTGGGCCTCGAGGTTGAGGCGGGTGAGCTCGCCGGTGAAGACGAGCACGCCCATCGCGATCAGGATCAGGCCGCCGACCGCCATGATGGCCGCGTAGTGGCGCTTGATGAAGCCGAAGGCCGTCGTCATCCGGGCGAAGGCGATCGCCGTGAGCAGGAACGGGATCGCAAGGCCGAGCGAGTAGACGGCGAGCATCAGGCCGCCCTCGGCGACGGAGCCGGTCGAGCCGGCGAGGGCGAGGATCGCCGCCAGGGTGGGGCCGATGCATGGCGTCCAGGCGATCGCGAAAGCGGCGCCCGCGATCAGCGGACCGCCGCTGCCGGCGCGCTCGATCAGCGCCTCGACCCGCCACTCGCGGTTGAGGCGGACGACGAAGAGCTGGGCGACGAAGAGCACCCCCATCGCGATGATCAGGATGCCCGCGACCTTGTCGAGGGTGTCCTGGTTCTGGCGCAGGGTCCGGGTCAGGCCGACCGCGGTGAGCCCGAGGAGGATGAAGATCGTCGAGAAGCTGGCGATGAAGACGAGGGCGGGGGGGACGACCCGACGCCAGCTCGCCCGATCGAGGTCGGCGGCGGCGACGCCGGTGACCGCCGACAGGTAGCCGGGGACCAGCGGCAGCACGCACGGCGAGAAGAACGAGACGGCGCCCGCGAGCAGGGCGGTGATGAGGCCGACTCCGCCGATCTCGGGCATCGCCGGGCGCTCAGGTGATCGCCAGGGACAGCCGCCGGCGGTGCTCGCGGGCGAGCTCGCTCCCGGGCCCGAGCTCGGTGAAGATCGCGACCATCACCCGGCGCAGCAGGTCGATGCGCCCGGGGTCCCCGGCGGTCGCGATCTCGTCCTGGAGGAGCTCGAGGGCGCGGCCGTGATCGCCGTCGTCCCAGGCGACGAGCGCGGGAGCCGCCGCATCCTCGGCGTCGAGCTCGAGCCGGGCGAGCAGGCCGGAGGCGGTGAAGTCGTCCGGGAATCGCTCGAGCGCGACGCGGGCCTCGTCCCCCTCGCCGTTCGCGATCAGCAGCCGGGCGAGCTTGACCGCCGCGTCGAGCTGAGCGGGATCGAGCTCGAGCGCGCGGCGCAGCGACTCCTCGTCATCGGCCTCGGCCAGCCGGTCGGCCTCGGTGGGGACGATCCCGTCGAAGAAGGCCGCCACCTGGGCGGGCGGGATCGCCCCGGTGAACTCGGCGGCGACGCGTCCGTCCCGGAACGCCTTGACCGCGGGGATCCCCTGGATCCCGAACCGCGCCGCCAGTCCCTGGTTGGAGTCGACGTCGACCTTGGCGAGATCGACGTCGCCGTCCCGCTTGGCGGCCTCGGCCTCGAGCGCGGGACCGAGCTGGCGGCAGGGGCCGCACCACGCGGCCCAGAAGTCGACCACGACCGGGACCTCGCGGGAGCGGTCGAGCACGTGCTGCTGGAAGCCGGCCTCGTCGACGTCGTGAACCATCGGTCCCGGAAGCTTAGAGAGCCGGGGGCCTCGTCCGGACGAGGAGCGCCCGAGGCTCGTCCGGGACGCTAGCCTGATCGCGTGGAATCGCTTCGCGGGAAGCTCCTGGTCGCGTCGCCGGCGCTCGAGGACCCGAACTTCGTCCGCTCCGTCGTGCTGGTCACCGAGCACGGGGAGGAGGGGGCGATGGGGATCGTCCTCAACCGTCCCGCCGACACCGAGGTCGAGGAGGTCCTGCCGGAGCTCGCCGCGATCGCGGTGGCCGAGCCCGTCTTCGTCGGCGGGCCGGTGCAGCCGGAGTCGCTCGTCGTCCTCGGCGAGTTCAACGATCCCGACAAGGCCGCCTGGATCGTCGTCGCCGACGTCGGCCTCGTCTCCGCCGCCACCGAGCTCGAGGAGCTGCCGGACGCGGTGCGTCGGGGGCGGGTCTATGCCGGGTTCTCGGGCTGGGGGCCGGGCCAGCTCGAGGCCGAGCTCGAGGCCGAGGCCTGGTTCGTCGAGCCGCCGATCCCGCCCGAGCTCTTCCCCGACGACCCGGCGACGCTCTGGAGCGACGTGCTCGAGCGCAAGGGCGGCGAGTTCGCGCTGGTCGCGCGGATGCCCGAGGATCCGTCGCTCAACTGAACCGGCCTCAGGGGCAGGCCGGCCCGCTGCAATCCGCGACCCGGTCGAGCGTCGCGCTCATCTCCGCGAACCGCCGCTTCTCGGCGCGTCCGTCGAGCCGCGGCTGCCCGTCCATCTCACCCGGGTCGACGTCCCAGTCGTAGTACTCGACGAACGGCTTGCGCGGATCATCCGTCCTCGTCTCGATCAGTGATCCCCGCTCGTCCTGCAGCGCCTTCCACTTGACCGCCTCGGTCAGCAGCCACTCGCGGTCGTTGCCGGGGTCGAACAGGGATCTCCCGTCGACCTCGTAGCCGGGGTCGATCCCGGCTACGTCGTAGAAGGTGGGGGCGAAGTCGACGTTGGCGACCAAGCGGGTGTCGAGGCGCCCGCTCATGCCGAGCTCCGCGGGCCAGCGCATGTACATCGGGACGTTGGTCGCCTCCCGGTAGGGGAAGATCTTCCCGAGGACGCCGTGGGCGCCGAAGAGGAAGCCGTTGTCGGAGACGAAGATCGCCAGCGTGTCGCGGTCCTCGCCGGCCGCCTCCAGCGTCCGGAACACCTTGGCGACGGCATCGTCGGCGGAGAGCAGCGTCTGCTGGTACTTCTCGAACCGCCGGGTCATGTAACCCAGGGTCTTGTCGTGGCGCTTCTCGCGCAGGTAGCGGGGCTTGTCGGACAGGTCGGTCTCGTTGAACGAGATCGGCGGCCGGAACCGCGGCACCGGCGCGTTCCCGTACTTCCGATCGGCGACGAGCGGCGTGTGCGGGGAGCGCAGCGACAGCGTCATCATCCAGGGCTGGTCGTCGGCGTCCTCGCGCTCCTTGACGAAGCGCGAGCCGCGGCGGGCGGTGAGCATGTCGGCCTTGGAGCGGCGCTTGCGGTCGTGCTCGTAGCCGTTGTAGTCGTCGCGGAAGACGTCGAAGCCGGCGTCGCCCTCGTCGCCCGGCTGCCAGCCGTTCAGGTACTTGCCGAACTGGCCCGTGTAGTAGCCGGCCTCCTGCAGCCGCGCCGGGAAGGTGTTCTCCGGCAGGTAGGTCCTGCCGAACTGCCGCGACGGGTCGTTGGTGAATATCCCGTGGTTGTGGGCGTACAGCCCCGAGTACATCGTCGCCCGCGCCGGGCAGCAGAGCGGCGTCGTCACGTAGCCGTTGTTGAACTCGACGCCCTGGCGCTTGAACAGCTTGAGCGTCTGCGGCATTGCCCGCATCGACGTCCTCTCCTGGTCGTCGGTGATGATCAGGAGGATGTTCGGCCTCGTCCCGGTGACGTCGCCGACGGCCGGCCGGCCGGCCGCGTGGGGACCGACGAGGGCCACCTCGGGACGGTCGACGGTGATCTCGCGCTCGGCGATGCCGCGCGCCGACCCGAACACCGCCAGGGCGGCGGCGAGGGCGGCGGCGAGCAGCGCCACGGCGGCGGACTTTCCCCACGGGACGGCGGGCATCTCCAGCCTCTTATACAGGTCGCTCACGAAATCCTCTTGAATCGTTCATAAATGTCCCCGGATCCGGGGCCGGCGGGAGTGCGCGGGCGTCGCGGCGGCGGTTCGAGCGCGGTCCCGACAACGGGAACCCGCGCCGGCGGCCGTTGTTGCGACCGGCCCCTCGGGCGCCTGGTCGCGGTGTCCCGCGGGCGCGGCGGAGCGGATCGGGCCGGTCGCGTCGCCCGGTGGGCCTCCGACGGCGCCAGCGGCGCGGTGGACGCCGGGCGCGGGATCGCCGGGCGATGCCCGCCCGGCGGGTCCTCAGCGCACCGTTGCGCGCAGCCGGTCTACATAACCTCGATTATCGTGCGTTCGACCGGAATCGGAAGCCGCTCAATCGGTTTCGACCCCGGTCAGCTCCCCGCTCCCGATGTCGAGGACGAAGCCGCGGACCGCGCCGGACTCGAGCGCCGGATCGGCGGCGATCGCGGCGATCCCGGCGCGAACCGAGCCCGCCAGCGAGTCGAACCCGCCGGGGCTCCAATCGGGACGTACGCCGGTCTCGGCCTCGATCCCGGCGAGGAACGCCTCGTCGTCGAGGCCGAGGACCCCGCAGCCGGTGTGCGCGACGACCCAGATCTCGGCCGTGCCGAGCGCGCGCTGGGAGAGCGCCAGCGAGCGCCTCACGTCGGCGGTCACGAGCGCGCCGGCGTTGCGGATCACGTGCGCGTCGCCGAGCTCGAGCCCGGCCGCGGCGAGCGGGTCGATCCTGCAGTCCATGCAGGTGACGAGCGCAAGGCGTCGGCGCGGGTGCTGCGGCAGGTCCACCGCGCCACCCTAGCCGCCCCGCCCCGCCCGGCGGCCTCGCGGCGGCCCGGTCCGGCGTTTTCAGCGGGATCGGCGGTCCGGCGTTTTCAGCGGGATCGGCGGCGTTGCACGCCGACCCGATTCCGGGTAGCGTCGCCGGAATGGAAGGAACACCTGCACCACCCCCAGCCCCCGCCCCCCAACCGCCTGCGGCGAGGCCGAGCCAGATCTCGGTCGGCCAGGTCCTGAGCGACGCCTTCGGCACCTACTCGTCGAACCTCGGCGTCCTCGTCGGGACCGGCATCGCGGTCGCGATCGCCTTCGGGATCGTGATCGGCCTCCTCAACGACGCCGGCGGCGTCGTCATGCAGTTCCTCGCCTGGGTCGTGCAGCTGATCGCCGCCGCGGTCTACACCGGGTTCGTCGTCCGGCTCGTCCAGGACACCCGCGACGGCCGCCGCGATGCGACGGTGGGCGACCTCTTCAGCGCCGCCGCACCCGCCATCGGCAGCCTGATCATCTGGGCGATCGCCTCCGGGATCGGGATCGGGATCGGCTTCGTCCTGCTGATCGTCCCGGGCCTGATCCTGATGACGCTGTGGTCGGTTGGCTCGCCGGCGATCGTCGTCGAGGGAATCGGCCCGTTCGCGGCCTTCGGGCGCAGCTACGACCTCGTCCGCGGCCAGGCCTGGACCGTGTTCGGGGTCATCGTCTGCGTCTTCCTGATCATGTTCGCCGCGTCGCTGATCGCCGGACTGATCGGCGCCGCGATCGGCGGCGTCGCCGGCGCGGTCATCGTCGGGATCGTCGTCCTGGCGCTGTTCATGCCCGTCTCGGCGCTCGTCGCGAGCACGCTCTACTTCGAGCTCGCCGGCGACGACGCGGGGGGCCGGGCGCAGCCCGCCGTCTGAGCGGACCGGTAACGCGTTCGGGCGCGAGGGGGATCGGCGCCCGCCGGTCCCCCCCGCTGCTGTTGGATGGGAGCGTGAGCCGCGTCGACTTCGACCCCGCCGCGCATCCGGGCGGCATCTACCGCCTGCTCACCGCGGTCGTCGTGCCGCGCCCGATCGCCTGGGTCTCGACCCGCTCCGCCGACGGCGTCGACAACCTGGCGCCGCACTCCTTCTTCACGGTCTCCTGCGCGGATCCGCCGATCGTGCAGTTCACCTCGATCGGGCGCAAGGACTCGCTCGCCAACGCCGTCGCGACCGGGGAGCTCGTCGTCAACCTCGCGCCCGAGCACCTGATCGAGGAAGTGAACGCGACCGCCGTCGATTTCCCCCCCGGCTGCGACGAGTTCGCCGAGGTCGGCCTCGACCGCGAGCCCAGCGTCGTCGTGGCGCCGCCGCGGGTCGCCGCCTCGCCGGTCGCGATCGAGTGCGTCCTCCACGACACCAAGGACCTTGGCGCCTCCGTCGTCGTCTTCGGCCGCGTCGTCCTGCTCAGCGTCGCCGCCGAGGCGATCGTCGACGGCCACCCGGCGATCGAGCGGCTGCGACCGCTGGCGCGCCTCGGGCGCCGGCAGTGGAGCACGATCGGGGAGGTCAGGGAGATCGGCAGGATCGGCTACGAGGACTGGAGGCGGCGCCGCGACCGCTGAGCGGCGGGGTCGATCGCCTAGCGGCCGAGGAGCCGGCCGAGCAGGCCGCCGCCGGCCCCGCCGCCGATGCCGCGGTTGATCGCGTGGGCGCGCTCGGGCAGCTCGGCGGCGGTGATCGCGAGGGTCACGCCGCGCTCGAAGGTCCGGGCGACCTCGGGAGCGTCGACGAAGCGCAGCGTCCCCTCGGTGTCGACGATCTCGAACCCGTCGAGGATGTGCTCGGCGTAGTTGTCCTCGACCCGGCGCACCTCGCCGACCCGCACGTCCTCGCTGTCGTAGACCGGCGTTCCGCGGCTGACCGCCGTGTAGTGGATCGGGCTGCCGTGGTCCGCGCTCACCGGGCAGAGGATACGGGCCGGCCGCAGCCGGCCGCTCAGGCGAGGCCCGCGGCGAAGCGGGCGATCTCGCGCGACAGGCGCCCGCCCTGCCAGGCGAGCGGGCTCTCCCCCTCCCCCTCCCTCTCGCCGATCAGGGTCGCCTCGGGCAGCGCCTCCGCCCACGCGACCGCGACCGCGCGGGGATGGCCGGGATCGGCCTCGTCGCCGCTGGCGACGACGAGGGCGGGCAGCCGCAGCGACTCGAGCTCGGCGAGCCCGTCGAAGGGGACCGAGCGCGGCACCTCGCGGAGCGCCCGCGCGACGGCCGCGAGGTCGCGGTGGCGGGCCATCCGCTCGCGCGCGATGCGGACCAGGGTGTCGCGCCAGGCCGGATCCGTCCCCGCCCCGTAGGCGGCGATGAAGCCCTCGATCCCGCCTTCCTCGAGGCCGGTCGCGAGCCGGTCCCAGCCCGCGAGCGTCTCGGCGGTCAGCGGCACGCCGACGCTCGCGGGACCGATCAGCACGGTCCCGGCCCAGCGCGACGGGTCGCGCAAGGCAAGCGCGGCGATCGTGTGGGCGCCCATCGAGGAGCCGGCGAGGATCGGCCGCTCGAGCCCGGCCGCCGCCACGACGGCGGCGAGGTCGTCGGCGAGCTGATCGTATCCGTAGCTCCCGGTTGCCCCTGCATCGCTCTCCCCGTGCCCGCGCGCGTCGTAGCGGACGACCTCGTGGCCGGCGCGGGCAAGCGCCCGCGAGCCGTGGACGACGAGGTCGCGGTGGGCGGTGAGGCCGTGGGCGAGGACGACCCCCGGGCCCGAGCCTTCGCGCTCGCCGCGCACGACGACGCCGGCGCTCGCCGCCTCCAGCGCGGTGCTCAAGCCGCCGCGTGGGCGCGCTCGATCGCTCCGGGGCGCGGCGCGGCCATCAGCCCTCCGGCCGCGCCGACTCGATCACGACGGTCTGCGTCGGCGGGCCGTCGGCTCCCGGCGTCCCGAGCGCGTCGATCGCGTCGACGGTCTCCATCCCCTCGCTCACCTCGCCGACCAGGGCGTAGTCGGGCGGCAGCCCCGCGTCGGCGCCGGTGACCACGTAGAACTGGCTGCCCGAGCGGCCCGGCGGCTCGACCTCGCTCTTCGCCATCGCCACGACCCCACGCGTGTAGGAGAGGTCCGCCGGCGGCTTCTCGTCGACGTGGTAGCCGGGCCCGCCGGTCCCCGCCCGCTCGGGGTCCGAGCCGAGCGGGTCGCCGCCCTGGATCACGAAGCCCGGCACGACGCGGTGGAAGACGGTGCCGTCGAAGAAGCCGTTCGCGGCCAGGTACTGGAAGGAGGCGGCGGTCTTCGGCGCGCGGTCGTCGAAGCTGACCGTGAAGCTGCCGCAGCTCGTGTCGAAGACGACGCCGGCGGCCGTCGGGGCGTCGTCCTTCGGCCGCGGCAGCTCCGCGTCCTGCTTCGGCGGCGGCGCCTGCACCTCCTCGCACGGCCCGGCGGCGCTCGTCGCCGCATCGGTCGCCGGCCCATCGCCGCCGCAGGCGCCGATCACGAGCGCGCAGGCGAGCGCGAGGGCGGCCGTGATGGCGGGCCGGTCGAGCACGCGCGGCAGCCTAGCGGGTTGCGATCATGCCATCGTGTCCATCCCGCAGCAGAGCGACACGGGGAGCGGCCCGGCGCCGGCGCGCGTGAAGCTGGTCGGCCGCGCCCTCAACGTGACCGTGGCTCACGCGCCCTGGCTGTGGCCCCTCCTGCGCCGCCCGATGACGTCCTACTTCGACGGCCGCGCGACCACCTGGGACGAGCGCACCGGCGCGCCCGGGGCCGACCACCTGGCGCCGCTGGCGCTCGCGGTCACGAAGATCGACCGGCGGCCGGAGCGGGCTCTCGACATCGGCACCGGAACCGGGGTCGCGGCCCTGTTCGTGGCCCGCGAGTTCCCGCGGGCGTCCGTTCGCGGCGTCGACGTGTCCGAGGAGATGATCCGCCAGGCGAAGGCGAAGGTCGGCCTCGACCCCGAGGGCCGGGTCGACTTCCGCGTCGCCGACGCCTCGGCGCTCCCCTACCAGGACGGCGACTTCGACCTCGTGACGCTCCTCAACATGCCGCCGTTCTTCGCCGAGATCGCCCGCGTCCTGCGCCACGGCGGCCACGTGATCGTGGCCGCCAGCTCCGGCGATCAGACGCCGTTCTACACGCCCGACCCGGTGCTCGAGCGGGGCTTCGGCCGGCGCGGGATGGTCACCGTCAAGGCCGGGCGGATCGGCCGCGGCTCCTACTTCGTGGCCCGCAAGGGCGAGTGAGCCGGTGAGCCCGGATCCGCCCGCCGGTGGCTACCGCCTCCTCGTTAACCCGTCCGCCGGCTCCGGCCGGGCCGTCGAGCGGCTTCCCGAGATCCGCGCCGAGATGAGCCGGCGCGGGATGGAGCACCGGGTCGTGATGACGAAGGGGATCGGGCATGGCTGCGAGGAGGCGGCCGCCGCCGCGGGGCGCGGCGAGGTGCCGGTCGTCGTCAGCGGCGACGGGCTGATCGGGAAGGTCGGCGGCGCGCTCGCCGGCACGGGGGCGCCGCTCGGGGTGATTCCCGGCGGTCGGGGGAACGACCTCGCCCGGGTCGTCGGCATCCCGACCGATCCCGCCGCGGCGGTGGCGGTGCTGGCGGCCGGAAACCGGCGCCCGATCGACGTCGGCGAGGCGAACGGCGAGCGCTTCCTCTGCATCGCCAGCTGCGGATTCGACTCCGACGCCAACCGGATCGCGAACGAGACGAAGCTCATCAGCGGCCCTCTGGTCTACGCCTTCGCGGCGATCAAGGCCCTCTGGCAGTGGCGGCCGGCCCGCTTCACGGTCACCGTCGACGGCGTCGAGACCGCCGTCCACGGATACTCGGTTGCCGTCGCCAACTCGCAGGCCTACGGCGGCGGGATGTTCATCGCCCCCGCCGCCCGGCTCGACGATGGCCTGCTCGACGTCATCATCACCGCGGATGCCTCGAAGTGGCGCTTTCTGACCGGGCTGCCGCGGATCTTCAAGGGGACCCACGTCGAGCGCGAGGAGGTGATGGCGCTGCGGGGTGACATCGTCGAGGTCGGCGCCGACCGCGACTTCATCGTCTACGCCGACGGCGACCCGCTGACGGAGCTGCCGATGCGGGTGACGACGCTCGCGGGGGCGCTCGAGCTGATCGCGCCGGCACCCGGGCCGGCGTGACGGCGACGGGCTCCAGCCGCCGCCCCCGGGCGGGAAGCGGAGGAAGCGGCAGAGGGCTGTTCGCGGCTAAGGTCGCGGCGGCGCGGGCGGTCGGCGCCCTCAGCCGCCGCAGCGGCCGCGGCGGCGGAACCACCCTCCCCGGCCGCCTGTTGCTGCGAGCCGCCCCGGACGCGCTCGGCCGCCTGGCGGCGCGGCTTCAAGGGCCGCGGACCGTGATCAGCGCCACCAACGGGAAGACCACCACCGCCGGGATGCTCGCTGCCGTGCTCGACGCGGCCGGGCGCCGGCCGGTTCACAACCGCGCCGGGTCGAACATGGCGTGGGGCGTCGCCACCGCGCTGATCGAGGGGGGCGGCGACGAAGGGCTCTTCGAGGTCGACGAGGCGTGGCTTCCGCGCATCGTCGACGATCTCTCCCCGACGCTCCTCGTCCTCGGCAACCTGTTCCGCGACCAGCTCGACCGCTACGGCGAGCTCGAGCGCCTCGCCGACGAATGGGCGGCGACGATAGCCGCCCGCGAGGGCCGGACCGGCTTCGTCCTGAACGCCGACGACCCGCTGATCGCCGACCTCGGCCGCGATCGCGACCTGCGCCGCCGCGACGGCGTCACCTTCTTCGGGATCGAGGATCCCGACCAGGCGGTCGCCGAGCTCCAGCACGCGTTCGACGCCAAGCACTGCCGGCGCTGCGGCGCCCCCTACCGCTACGAGCGCGCTTTCGTCGGGCACCTCGGCCACTACCTGTGCCCCGGGTGCGGCGCCGACCGGCCCGCCCCCGACGTGTGCGCGACCGCGGTCGAGCTGCGCGGCATCGAGGGCTCCGCCTTCACGGTCCGGACGCCGGCGGGAGAGCTTGCGATCGACCTCCCCATCCCCGGCCTCTACAACGTCTACAACGCCCTCGCCGCGATCGCCGCCGCCGAGCGGCTCGAGGTGCCGTTCGAGCTGATCCGCGCCGGCCTCGGCTCGGTCCGGGCCGCGTTCGGGCGGGTCGAGACGATCGCCGTCGGCGGACGGGCCCTCTCGATCATGCTGATCAAGAACCCGGCCGGGGCGAACGAGGTCCTGCGGACGCTCGAGCTCGAGGCCGAGCGCGCCGGCGCCGGGATCGACCTCTGGATCGCGCTCAACGACGGGATCGCCGACGGTCGCGACGTCTCCTGGGTCTGGGACGCCGACTTCGAGCTCCTCGCCGATCGGGTGCGGCGCGTCCACTGTGCCGGAACCCGGGCCGCCGAGATCGCCCTGCGCCTCAAGTACGCGGGCTGGCCGACCGACCGGATCGAGATCGCCGACGGCATCGCGGCCTCGCTCGACCGGGCGCTGGCCGCCGCCGGCGACCGTCTCTTCGCCCTTCCCACCTACACGGCGCTGATCGAGCTCCGCACCCTGCTCGCCCGGCGTGGCCTCGCAGCGGAGTTCTGGCGGTGAGGGCGGAGCCCGACACGGGCGCCGCCGGCGACCCCGTCGCCTGGCACGATGCCGAGAACGGCGGCTTCGCCGCCGATCTCGGGCTGTTCGCGCGGCTCGCCGGCGAGCGCCCCGGCGGGGTTCTCGACCTCGGCGCCGGAAGCGGCCGCGTCGCCCTGCGGCTGGCGGAAGCCGGCCACCCGGTGACGGCGGTCGACCGCGACGCCGGGCTGCTGGCGGCGCTCGAGCGCCGGGCCCGCGAGCGCGGGCTCGACGTCGTCACCGAGCACGCCGACGCCCGCTCGCTCGAGCTCGACCGGAGCTTCCCGCTGATCCTCGCCCCGATGCAGCTTCTCCACATCGTCGGCGGCGCTTCCGGCAGGCGGCGGGTCCTCGCCGCCGCCGCGCGCCACCTGCGGCGGGGCGGGCGGTTCTGGGCGGTCGTGATCGAAGAGCCGCTGCCGCTCGGGTCCGGGCGTCCCGACCCGATCCCCGACGTCCGCGAGGTCGCGGGGTGGGTCCACTCGAGCCTGCCGGTCGAGGTGGCGATCGAGCCCGGGTCGATCACGATGGTGCGGATGCGCCGACTCGTCGCCCCCGACGGGACCATGACCGAGAGCCGCCACGTGATCCGCATGGACCGCTTCTCGCTCGGCGAGCTCGATCGCGATGCCGACGCGGCCGGTCTCGCGATCGTCGGCTGCGAGCGGCTGCCGCGCACGGTCGAGCACGAGGACTCGGTCGCGGTGGCGCTGGAGGCCCGCGATGGCTGAGCTGCGCCTGCTCACCCTCTACCCGGAGCAGATGAACATCTACGCCGATCGCGGCAACGTCATCTTCCTCGAGCGCCGCTGCCGCTGGCGCGGCATCGGCTTCTCCTCGGCGGCGGCGGGCATCGGCGAGGGCTTCGACCCCGACGAGCACGACCTGATCTACATCGGCGGCGGTCAGGACCGCGACCAGCGGATGGTCGCGGCCGACCTCGTCGCGACCAAGCGCGTCGCGTTCGCCGCCGCCCTCGCCGGCGGCGCCGCCGCCCTCGCCGTCTGCGGCGGCTACCAGCTCCTCGGCACCTCCTACGAGCTCGGAGGTGAGCGCATCGAGGGGCTCGGGATCGCCCCGCTGCACACGGTTCGCGAGCCCGGGCCACGGCTGACCGGCAACGTCTCGATCGAGGTCGATCTCGGCTCCGGGCCGCGGATCCTCGCCGGGTTCGAGAACCACGGCGGCCGCACGTACATCGACGCCGGCGGCGTGCCGCTCGGCCGCGTCCTGCACGGACACGGGAACAACGGACGCGACGGCCGGGAGGGGATCGTCCTCGGCAACCTCCTCGGCACCTACCTGCACGGGCCTCTGCTGCCGAAGAACGCGTGGCTCGCGGACGAGCTGATCGCCCGCGCGATCGCCCGTCGCGAGGGCCGCCGCCCCGAGCTCCGGCCGCTCGACGACCGCATCGAGGACGCTGCCCACGCCGGCGCGATCCGCGCCGCCGAGCGGACCCGGGCATAGCCGGCGGGCGACGAACGGGTTCGCCGCCGGACGTACGGGTTCGGCGCCCGGGCGGGGCGAGATCGTCGGGCCGGCGGTCGCGGCTAGGCGACGCCGCTGGAGCCGAAGCCGGCGGCGCCGCGGTCGCTCCCGCCCAGGGCAGCGGCCTCGAGCGGCCTCGCCGCGACGAACGGGACGACGAGCAGCTGTGCGATCCGGTCCCCCGGCCCGATCTCGAACTGGTACTCGCGATCGGTGTTGAGCAGCAGCACCCGGATCTCGCCCCGGTAGCCGGAGTCGATCAGCCCGGGAGCGTTGACCATCGAGATCCCGTGGCGCAGGGCCAGGCCCGAGCGGGGCAGGACGAGGCCGGCGTGGCCGGCGGGGATCGCGACGGCGATCCCCGTTCCGATCGAAGCGCGCTCGCCCGGCCCCAGCAGCGCCGGCTCGGCGGCTGCGAGGTCGAGGCCCGCGTCGCCCTCGTTGGCCCGGGTCGGCAGCACCGCCCCGGGCTCGAGCAGGCGCACGGGAAGCTCCACGGCTCAGGCGGCCGAGCGGCCGCCGACGGCGAAGGCTCGAAATCGGTGGGCGAGGCGCCGGGGCACCCGGGCGCGCACGTGGACGCCTTCGGGTCGGTCCTCGCGATCGAGGCTGCCGGCCGCCTCGTGGAGCTCGTTCAGGGTCGCGCCCTCCTCGTAGGGGATCAGCAGCTCGACCGGCTCCAGGGTGCGCGCGAACGCGGCCGCGATCGCGTCGAGCAGCTCGTCGACGCCCTCCCCGGTCGCGGCGGAGACGCCGACCGCGTCGCGACGGCCGACGAGCAGGTCGCGACGGCCCGCATCGTCGAGCAGGTCGATCTTGTTGAGCGCGAGGATGCGCGGAGTCGCACCCGCCCCGATCTCGTCCAGGACCTCGTCGACGGCCTCGATCGCCGCCGCCCGGCTCGGAGCCGGAGCGGACCCGTCGACGACGTGGACGATGAGGTCGGCGAGGGTCGTCTCCTCGAGGGTGGCCTTGAAGGCGTCGACGAGCTGGTGGGGCAGCTTGCGGATGAAGCCGACCGTGTCGGTGAGCAGGTACCTGCGACCGTCGTGCTCGAACGAGCGGGTTGTCGGGTCGAGCGTGTGGAAGAGGCGGTCGCCGACCCCCACCGCGGCCCCGGTGATCGCGTTCAGCAGCGTCGACTTGCCGGCGTTCGTGTAGCCGGCGAGCGCGACTGTCGGCACCGCCGACCGTCGCCTCTCGGCCCGCATCGTCTCGCGGTTGCGCTCGACGTCACGGAGGTCGCGCCGGAGCGCCGAGATCCGGTCGCGGGCGAGGCGGCGGTCGGTCTCGATCTGGGACTCCCCCGGGCCCCTGGTGCCGATGCCGCCGTCCATCCGGCCCGCCCCGAGGCGCTCGAGGTGCGTCCACAGGCCCCGCATCCGGGCCAGGTTGTACTCGAGCTGGGCGAGCTCGACCTGGAGCTTGCCGGCGGCGCTGTGAGCGTGGTCGGCGAAGATGTCGAGGATGATCGCCGTGCGGTCGATCACGGGAACGCCGAGCGCCGCCTCGAGATTGCGCTCCTGGCGCGGTGCGAGCTCGTCGTCGCAGGCGACCAGGTTGGCGCCCGAGCGTGCGATCTCGGCCCGGAGCTCCTCGAGCTTGCCGCGTCCGAAGTAGCGGTCCGGGTCGGGCTCGGCCCGCTGCTGGACCATCCGCGCCTCGGTGGCGACCCCGGCCGTGCGCAGGAGCTCGCCGAGCTCGTCGAGTCCGGCATCCTCGCCGGCGAGCCCGCGCACGACGCCGATCGCGACCGCGCGCTGGCGCGCCCGCGGGTTGCGGATGCCGGTCGGCGCCGGCTTCGTCTCGACATCGGCCATCGCGGGAAGTGTAGGAGCCGCGTCCCGATCCGGATAGGGTGCGCGGCTCAGGCACCAACCCGTCCGACCGGAGGCAGAGATGAGAAGAGGGACCACCGACCGCGTGCTGCTCGCGATCCTCGTCATCGGCCTGATCGGAGCCGGCTATGCGGCTGCCGGCGTCGGCTCCGGGGGCGGGAAGACGAAGATCGCGACGATCCGCCCGACCGGCGTCGGCCTGCCGCGGATCGGCATGCAGGGCACGGTCGGCGCCGGCGACCTGCCGGCCGAGCTGGCGCGCTACCACGACTCCGGCCGCTACGAGTCCGACCTCGACAAGGTCGGCGACCGCGCCGCGGCCTACCTGCGGCGGCGCGTCGTCCGGATCCACGAGCGGACGGTGCGGCGCTGCGCCGAGCGCAGGCCGAAGCCATGCGAGAGGCCGAAGCTGGCGATGGTCCTCGACATCGACGAGACGTCGCTCTCCAACTACGAGCACCTCGCCGACAACGGCTTCGGCGACGCGACGGCGGCGCTGGCGACGAGCCTGTTCGCCGCCGACGCGCCCGCGGTCGACGCGACGCTGGAGCTGTTCGACGATGCCCGCGACCTCCGGGTCTCCGTCTTCTTCATCACCGGCCGCCCGGATCTGCCGATCGTCCGCGCCCCGACCGAGGCGAACCTGGCCGCCGCCGGCTACAGCGGCTGGCGGGAGCTCGTGCTGAAGCCGTCCGATGCCCACGGCACGGTGCCCTACAAGTCCGGCGCCAGGGCCGAGATCGAGGATGACGGCTACCGGATCCTGCTCAACGTCGGCGATCAGGACAGCGACCTCAAGGGCGGCCACGCCGACAAGGCCTACAAGCTCCCGAACCCGTTCTACTTCATCGCCGACTGAACGCGTTCGGGCTCAGACCGAGTCGACCGCGAACAGCCGCCACTCGCCGGGGACGCCCTTGAGCGAGTGGGCGCCGCGATCGGCGAATTCGATCCCTGACCCGACGACGAGGTCGCGCACGGTCGACGAGGCCAGGACCTCGCCGGGCTCGCCGAGGGCGCCGATGCGCGCGCCGATGTGGACGGCCATGCCGCCGACGTCGGCTCCGATCAGCTCGATCTCGCCGGTGTGGAGGCCGGCGCGGATCTCGATGCCGAGGTCGCTGACGCGGCGGCCGAGGTCGACCGCGCAGCGCACGGCCCGGGCCGGTCCGTCGAAGCGGGCGAGAAAGCCGTCGCCGGTCGACTTCACCGCGACCCCCCCGTAGGCGTCGACGAGCTCGCGCGTGAGCCGGTCGTGGCTTTCGAGCAGCTCGCGCCAGCGGCGATCGCCGCGCTCGGCGGCGATCTCGGTCGACCGGGCGATGTCCGTGAACAGGACCGTGGCGAGCGCCCGCTCGGTGCCCGGTGCCGCCACCGAGCCGGTGACGAACCGCTCGACCTGCTCCTCGTAGGCCTCGTGGCCGTCGCCGAACGAGATCGCGTCGCGACCCGGTATCTCGACCAGCTCCGCGCCGGGGATGTGCTCGGCGACGTAGCGGGCGTGGGCGGAGTCCATCGCCTTCGCCGCGGGACGGTCGAGGACCAGCGTCGGCGCCTGGACCCGCGGCAGGATCTCGCGGACGTCGAGCTTCCCCACCAGGCGGGCCCGCCGCTCGAAGCCGCCGGGGGAGGACGAGACCCGCTCCCAGCGGCCCCACCAGTCGAGGAAGTCGGGGTCGGTGGCGGCGAGGAAGGGGCAGGCGACGGCCGCGTTGTCCCCCGTCCCCCAGCGGGCGATCAGCGTCCGCACGAACTCGCGATCGCGGGTCTCCTCGTCAGGCCAGCCGGCGTCGTAGCCGGGGGCCCTGATCATCCTCGCCATCGGATGCAGCAGGACTAGGTGGCTCACCCGCTCCGGGTGGGTGGCGGCGAAGACGACCGCCAGCATCGTCGCCTCCGCCTGCGCCTCGACGACGACGCGGTCGGAGCTGCAGGCGTCGAGGACGGCGTTGACGTCGGCCATCTGCTCCTCCAGCGTCGCCGGCGCCGGGATCGGGTCCGACAGGCCGCCTCCGCGGCGGTCGAACGAGATCACCCGGGAGTGCTTCCCGTATCCGCTCAGCATCCGCCTTGCCGGCGGCTCGGTGAGCATCTCGACGGTGCCGAGCGTCGGCAGGACGATCAGGTAGTCGCGCGCGCCCGCCCCGACCGTCCGGTAGGCGATGTGGATGCCGCCTTCGCTGCGCACGTAGCGGATCGGTGACGCGTTCATCGTTCAGCGGAGATGCTCGCGCATTCGCTCCACCGCCTCCGCGAGCTGCTCGTCGGGGGTCGTCAGCGAGATCCGGAAGAAGCCCTCGCCGCTCGGCCCGTACATCGATCCCGGTGAGATCACGACCGCGGCCTCCTCGAGGACGTGCTCGCAGAACGAGGCCGAGGTGTACCCGTCCGGGACCGGGGCCCAGACGTAGATCGTCCCCTTCGGCGGCTCGACCGCGACGCCGATCTCGCGCAGCGCCGCGACGACGAGGTCGCGACGGCGGGCGTAGATCGCGTTCATCTCCTCCCGCGGCCCGTCCGGGCCGTCGAGCGCCGCGGCGCCGGCGAGCTGGACGGCCTCGAAGAGCCCCGAGTCGACGTTCGTCTTGAGCCGCCAGTAGGTGGAGATCGCGTCGGCGTTGCCGAGGATCGCGGCGCAGCGCCAGCCGGTCATGTTGTAGCCCTTCGAGAGGCTGAAGACCTCGACCCCGACCTCGTCCGCCCCCGGCGTCGCGAGGAAGCTCGGCGCGACGTAGCCGTCGTAGGTCGTCTCCGAGTAGGCGTTGTCGTGGACGACGAGGATCTCGTGCTCGCGGGCGAGCGCCACCGCCCGCTCGAACAGGCCGGTGGGAACGACCGCGCCGGTCGGGTTGTTCGGGTAGTTGAGGAACAGCAGCCGGGCCCGGCGGAGCGCGTCGGAGTCGATCGCCTCGAGGTCCGGGGCGAACCCGAGCTCGGGGAGCAGCGGCAGGACCTCGACGTCGGCGCCGGCCAGGACGGGGCCGCCGGTGTAGACCGGGTAGCCGGGGTCGGAGGCGAGGGCGACATCGCCGGGGTCGAGGAAGGCGAAGCAGAGGTTGTAGATGCACTCCTTCGCGCCGATCGCCGGGATCACCTGCGTCCCAGGGTCGATCGTGACGCCGAAGCGGCGGTCGTAGAAGCGGGCGAGCGCCTCCCGGAGCTCGGCGCGCCCCCGGTTCGACGGGTACCGGTGGGTGCCCGGATCGGCGACCGCGGCCTGCATCGCCGCGACGATGTGCGGGAAGGTCGGCAGGTCGGGGTCGCCGATCCCGAGGCTGATCACGTCGATCCCGGCCGCCCGCTTGTCGGCCACCTTGCGCTCGAGCTCGGCGAACATGTACGGCGGGATCGCCTCGAGGCGCTTCGATGGGTCGGTCAGGGCCAAGGTCGTCCGGTCCTTTCGCGGTCGGTGCGGGGTCGGCGAGGGAGGCTATCTGTCCGGCGGGCGGGGGCGAATGCCCCGCGAAGCCGGGTACGGCCCGCGGCGCGGACGCCGTGCCCGATCCCCGGTCGCCGGGCGCCGTCGGCCCGGCTCGCGCCCGACCCGGCGTGGGGACCGCCGCGGCGGGCGGTCCGAGGCGCGGTCGCTACTTGATCCGGAAGGACTTCCTGGCGGGCGTCGCCTCGGGCGCGACCGGGCCGACCGCGCGCGCCTGGAACGCGTATCGGCCGGGCCTCAGGTCGCGGTACCTCTTCGGCGAGCGGCAGGTGCGGAAGCGAGGCTTCTTGCCCTTGCGGGTCAGCGCGCACTGGAGGCGCTCAACGTTCCCGCTCGCCTTGAACTTGAAGCTCACTTTCCCGCTTCCGGCTCTGATCCTGGCGCTCGTGATCCGGGTGTTCGGCGGGTAGAAGGTGAGCGTGACATCCACGGCGCCGTCCGCGGACTCGGTCGAGCCGGGGTCCTCGGCGGACACCGTGGCTCCGCCATCGACCTCGATCTCGGCCTCGACCCCCGCCGGCAGGGTCTCGTTGACCTGGAAGCTCCTGTGCTCACGGACCCCGGGCGGGCATTCGCCGCCGCCGCCGACCTCGAACCGCCGCTCGGTGCCGTCGTCGAACACGACCGTGATCTCGGCGCATTCGTCGCTGTCGGTGTTGGCGGCGCGAAGCGAGCCGGCGAGCTCGATCGGGACCGGGGTCGTGGACATGAACCATGCATCGAACTCACCGTCCGCGAACGCCACCGGCACCCCGGCGGCGCCGTTGACGTTCTTGTGGACCTCGATGAGGAAGCGCCCTGACGTGGCGAGGCCCTCGGTCTCGAAGGGCGGCGCAAAGGACGGGGTCACCACGGTCGAGGCCTGGGAGACGTACGCGTCGGCCGTCCCCTCCACGCCCGCGAGCGTCTCCGGGCTGAGGGCCTCCGAGAAGGTGACGAAGTCATCGCCGCTCTTGTCGTTCGAGAGCTCGTCGAACGAGCTCAGGGCTTGGAAGGTGTCGAGAAAGGCGCTCGTCCCCTCGACCAGGATCCTCGGCCCCGGCGGCGCCCCGCCCGAGGCCGGCCCGGCGGTCAGCATCGAGATGGCGATCGCGGCCGCGAGCAGCGAGGCTGCCGCGAGCAGCGGGGGACGTGATGACGCGCCCGCGCCGGACACCCGGCGCCCGATCCCGGATCCCCTGTTCATCTTGCCTCCCTTTGGCGCGCCCTCCCGAGGCTCTCCGGAAACCTATCACCCGAGAGCGAGCGCGGGACACCCGCGCCCGACACCGTCAAGCCCGGCGTCCGGTCGCCCGGATCCCGGCGGCCAGCCGCTCGACGAACGGCGCGGCCAGCTCGGCGTCGTACACCGGCTCGGCGGTGCCGGTGAGGTGGATGTCGAGGTTGGCGGAGATCTCGACGACGAGCTCGCCCCCGTCGAGCACGACCGTGATCGGGCTCGGGGCGCCGCGCAGGTGCGCGGCCACGGCGGCGCCGCAGGCGCCGGTGCCCGAGGAGAGGGTCTCCCCCACCCCGCGCTCGAATATCCGGGCGCGAATCCCGGCGCCCTCGCGGCGCCAGAAGCTGACGTTCGTGCGATTGGGGAAGATCGGCGCCCCCTCGATCGCCGGGCCGACCGCGGCGAGGTCGAGCTCCTCGAGTCCGTCGGAGAGCTCGATCGCGCACTGCGGGTTGCCGATCGAGACGTGCTGGAACTCGTGCTCGACGGCGCCGACCCCGATCCGGCCGACGCCGTCGGCTCCGCCCTCCGGATAGTCGCGGGAACGGGTCGCGGCGCGTCCCATCGCCACCCGGGCCGAGTCGGGGCCGGTGATCTCGGGCGTCACCTCCCCCGCCGCGGTCAGGATCGTGAACTCGTCGCGGTCGGTCCACCCGGCGGCGCGCAGGTACAGCACCGCCTCGCGCACGCCGTTGCCGGACAGCTCGGCCTCGGAACCGTCCGGGTTGAAGATCCGGAGCTCGGCCACGTGGGCGTGCGGGTCGGCGGCCCGCGAGAGCAGCAGGACGCCGTCCGAGCCGACGCCGAGGTGCGGCTCGCAGAGGGCCCGTACGCGCTCGCCGGTCAGCTCGAACGGGACCCCGTCGGCCTCGAGCACGATGTAGTCGTTGCCGAGCGCCTGCCACTTCGCGAATCGCATCGGCCGGAAGTATGCCGCCGACCCGGAAACGGAGTGGTCGGGACCGCGGGATCGATCGTCTACCCTCCCTGCGGTAATCGTCCCCGGCTTCGACGAGGAGGTTCGAGCAGATGCCGATGGTGCCGACCGTGGTCGAGCAGTCCTCGCGCGGCGAGCGCTCCTACGACATCTATTCGCGCCTGCTATCGGAGCGGATCGTCGTGCTCGGGAGCGAGATCGACGACCAGGTCTCGAACCTGATCGTCGCCCAGCTCCTCCACCTCGAGTCCGAGGACCCCGACAAGGACATCTCGCTCTACATCAACTCGCCGGGCGGGATCGTCTACTCCGGCCTGGCGATCTACGACACGATGCAGTTCGTCCGCTGCGACGTGCAGACGATCTGCTTCGGGATCGCGATGTCGATGGGCTCGCTCGTCCTCGCCGGCGGAACGCCGGGGAAGCGGATGGCGCTGCCGAACTCGCGGATCCTCAACCACCAGCCGTCGGGCGGCTTCGAGGGCCAGTCAACCGACATCGAGATTCACGCGCGCGAGACGCTGGAGCTGCGCCGCCGCGTCGAGGAGCTCTACGCCAAGCACACCGGCCAGACCGTCGAGCGGATCCACGACGACATGGAGCGGGACCGGTTCTTCACGCCCGACGAGGCCCGCGACTACGGCCTGATCGACCGGATAATGAGCGACCGCGGCCACCCGGGGGGCACCGCGAACGGAGCGACGCCCTAACCCGCCCCGGGGGCGCCACCGGGTCCGCGGTCGAGCAGGGCGAGGATCGCCGCCGCCGTCTCGCGGTCGCTCCGTCCCGACCTGTCGATCGTCTCCACCCCCGCCATCCTCCGCATCCAGCCCACCTGCCGGCGCGCGTAGCGGCGATGGGCGGCCTTGGCGGCGGCGGCGTCGCCGGCGAGGAGCTCCTCGAGGCCGAGCGCCGCCCGGGCGGTGCGCGACGCGCCGGCGGCGAGGGCGGCGCGGGCCTCCGCGGCCGCGCCCGCCGCGACCATCGCCTCGACGCGGCGGTCGATCCGCTCCGCGAGCTCGGTGCGATCGGCGACGATCCCGGCGAGCACGGTGGGGTGGCGCAGGCGCGCCGTCCAAAGGCGTCTGCCGCGCCCGGGCGGATCGATGCCGACCCGCTGCAGCTCCAGCGCCCGTGCGATCCGCTTGCGGTCGTTGCGGTGGATCCGCGCCGCCACGTCGGGCTCGAGCTCGGCGTGGGCGGCGGCGGGCCCGCGGGCGGCGACGAGCGCCTCGACCTCCGCGCGGACGGCGGCCGGGACCGGCGGGCGCAGGTCGAGGTCGGCGAGGGCCGCCCGCATGTAGAGGCCGGTGCCTCCGACGACGATCGGGGTCCGGCCGGCGACGAGCGCCGCGTCGATGATGCCGCGCGCCAGCTCGGCGAAGCGGCCGGCGCTGAACTCCTCGTCGACGTCGACGATCCCGACGAGCTCGTGCTCGAGGCGCTCCCGCTCGGCGGCGTCGGGGGCGCCGCTGAGGACCTCGAGGCCGCGATAGACCTGGATCGCGTCGCAGGAGACCGCGATCGGGCGCTCGCCGCGGGCCCGGAGCAGGTCGGCGAGCTCGACGGCGACCGCAGTCTTGCCGGCCGCGGTCGGGCCGAAGATCGCGATCACCGTCACGGCCCTAGCCGACGCGCGAGAGCAGGACCTCGTGGCCGAGCAGGGTCTGCGAGGTGGCGTCGGTGATCTCGACCTCGACGAGATCGCCGGGGCCGGCGGTTCCGTCGAAGTTCACCGTCTTGTTGTGGCGCGCGCGGCCGCGCAGCCGGCTCGGATCGGTTCGGCTCGGGCCCTCGACGAGCACCTCGACCGTGCGACCGACGAACCGCTGGGCGCGTTCGCGGGCCCGTCGCTGCACGAGCTCGACCAACCTCCCCATCCGCTCCCGCTTGACCGGGTGCGGCACCGTGCCGTCGAGCGTCGCGGCCTCGGTCCCGCGCCGCGGGCTGAATATGAACGTGAAGGCGCCGTCGTATCCGACCTCGTCGACGACCTCGAGCGTCGCCTCGAAGTCGGCTTCGGTCTCGCCCGGGAAGCCGACGATGATGTCGGTGGTGAGCGCCGCGTCGGGCACGTGCTCGCGGATCAGCGCCACCCGGTCCAGGTAGCGGGAGCGGTCATAGGTCCGCCGCATCGCCTTCAACACCGAGCTCGAGCCCGACTGCAGCGGCAGGTGGATGTGCTCGCAGACGGCCGGGCACTCGGCGTGGGCGCGAGCCACGTCCTCCTTCATGTCCTTCGGGTGCGGGCTCGTGTAGCGGATCCGCTCGATGCCCTCGATCGCGTCGATCTCGCGGAGGAGCTCGGCGAAGCTGCGGCGGTCGGCGCCGCGCAGGTCACGGCCGTAGCTGTTGACGTTCTGTCCGAGCAGGGTCACCTCCCTGACCCCGTCGCGGGCGAGCTCGCCGACCTCGGCGATCAGCTCGGGCGCGGGGCGGCTCGCCTCTCGCCCCCGGGTCGAGGGCACGATGCAGTAGGAGCAGACGCAGTTGCAGCCCTGTGAGACCTGTACCCACGCCTGGAACGGCCGCTCGCGGTGTGCCGGCAGGTGGCCCGCGAAGCCCTCGAGCCCGAAGTACCCCTGCGCAGTCAGCGAGTCGCTCGCGAGGAACTCGGCGAGCCCGTGGATCTGACCCGGGCCGAAGGCGACGTCGACGAACGGGTAGCGCTCGAAGACCTCGTCCTTGACCGACTGCGCCCAGCAGCCGCCGACGCCGACGACGACCTCGGGGTCCTCGCCCTTCAGGCGCTTCGCCTCGCCGAGGTGGGCGATGAAGCGGCTGTCGGCGGACTCGCGGATCGAGCAGGTGTTGAACAGGATCAGGTCGGCGTCCGCGCGGCTCGGGGCCTCGACATAGCCGAGCGCGCCGAGCATCCCCTTCATCCGCTCCGAGTCGTGCTCGTTCATCTGGCAGCCGAAGGTGGTCAGGTGGAACCGCTTCGGCCCGTCGCCGCCGCTCTTCATGGCGGTCAAGGGTAGCGCCGCCGGCCGCGGGCGCCGGCCCGGCGAGCCGGCCTCGGGCCCGCGTTCGCTCGCGGGCCGGCGGGGCTTAGCTCCCGGCCGACTGCGACAGGAAGGCGACGAGGGCGTCGATCTCCTTCGGCGAGAGCTCGCTGCCGTAGGTGGCCGGCATCGTGCCCCCGGGGAAGCCTTCGGCGACGACGGCGTCGGGGTCGACGATCGACTCCTCGATGAAGGCGTCGTCCTGGCCGGCGAGCACGGTGTCGAGGTTCGGGCCGATCGTCCCCTGGGCATCGGAGCCGAGCGAGGCGACCGTGTGGCAGCTGCCGCAGCCGGCCGCGACGAAGACCTTGCCGCCCTCGTCCGCCGAGGCGCCCTCGCCGCTCCCGCCACCCGGCGTCGGCTCCGGGGCGGCGCCCGCGTCTTGTCCGGCGGCGGTGTCCTCCGCCTCGGTGACGTCGGCCGCGGTGTTCGCCTCCTCGAGCTTCTCGCCCTGCTCGTGCTGGGCCAGCTCGACCGCGCCGACGGCAGTCGCCGCGACGAGCAGGAAGACGACGACGAGGCCCGCCGCGAGGACGTTGCCGGACGGGAAGCGCCCGCTTCGCATCCCGACCAGGGAGAGGATCAGCGTGACCGCGACCAGGGCGCCGCCGGCGATGTAGAAGAGGCTCTCGTCCATGCGCGGGCGATCCTATCGGTCGGCCGCGTTGGTGAGGGTCGCCGGGCGCTACTCGGCGAACGCGGTGGCGCGGGTCTCGCGGACGACCGTGACCTTGATCCGGCCCGGGTAGTCGAGCTCCCTCTCGATGGCCTTGGCGGCGCGGCGCGCGATCACCGCCGCCTCCTCGTCGTCGACGGTCCCGGGATCGACGACCAGGCGGAGCTCGCGGCCTGCCCGGACCGCGTGGACCTTCTCGACGCCCGGATGTCGGCCGGCCACCTCCTCGAGGTCGCGGAGCCGGGTCACGTAGTGCTCGAGGGCCTCGCCGCGGGCGCCGGGCCGCGCCCCGGAGACGGCGTCGGCGACCTGGACGATGACGGCCTCGACCGTCTTCGGCTCGACCTCGTTGTGGTGAGCCTCGATCGCGTGGGCCACTGCCTCGCTCTCCCCCTTGCGGCGCGCCATCGAGGCGCCGACCGCGGCGTGGGAGCCCTCGACCTCGTGGCTCACCGCCTTGCCGATGTCGTGCAGCAGCGCCGCCCTCCGCGCCGTCTCGGTCGAGGCCCCGAGCTCGGCCGCGATCGTCGACGCGATCTGGGCGGACTCGACGAGGTGGTCGAGCACGTTCTGGCCGTATGAGGTGCGGAAGCGCAACCTGCCGAGGACCTCGAGCAGCTCCGGATCGATCCCGTGGACACCGGCCTCGAGCCCCGCGCGCTCGCCGGCCGCGACCATCGTCCGCTCGACCTCCTCGCGTGCTTTCTCGTATGCCTCCTCGATCGTCCCGGGCTGGATCCGCCCGTCGGCGATCAGGCGCTCGAGCATCAGCCGGGCCACCTCGCGGCGGGCGCCGTCGAAGCTCGAGAGGACGACCGCGTTCGGGGTCTCGTCGATGATCACGTCGACGCCGGTGAGCGACTCGATCGCGCGGATGTTGCGACCCTCGCGCCCGATGATCCGGCCCTTCATCTCCTCGCTCGGCAGCTCCACCAGTCGCGTGGTGGTCTCGCTGGCATGGGTTCCGGCGAGCCGTCCCATCGCGATCGAGAGCAGGTTGCGGGCGCGGCGGTCGGCCTGCTGCCGCGTCTCCTCCTCGATCTCGAGCAACGCCCGCCCCGCCTGGCGCCGGGCGTCGTGCTCGACGTCGGCGATCAGCATCTGCTTCGCCTGCGCCGCCGTGAGCCCGGAGAGCCGCTCCAGCTCCCTGCGCTGGACCTGCTTCTGCCGCTTCAGCTCCTCTGCCTGTCCCTCGATGTTCCGCTCGCGATCGGCCAGGGCGCCCTCGCGCCGCTCGATGTCGGCGAGCTTGAGCCTCGCCGCCTCGGCGTCGTGGAGGGCCCGCTCCTGCAGGCGGGCGATCTCCTCGCGGCGGGCGCGGAGGTCGTCGCCGGGACGGAGGTCGTCGCCGGCGTCCGCGGCATCGGCGGCGGACAGCGGCGGCTCTCCGGGGCGACTCCGGCTCGCGAGCTTTCTCCTGCCGCGCCGCTCCATCTCCGCCGCCGATGGTAGTGCGTCGGGATCGGCGGCGACCGGGGTCAGGCGGCCCCGGAGGCCTCCCCTCGCGCCCGACGAACGGCCTCGTAGGCGAGCTCGTGCTCGTAGCCCCGCCGCGTCAGCAGCGCGAGCGAGCGCGCGCAGCCGCGCTCGTCCTCGAGGTTCTCGCCCCTGCGGCGGACCAGCCCGACGGCGCGCCGGAGCTCGTCCTCGCGGGACTCCTCGGCCGCGCGCTCGGCCAGCGCGGCCCCGATCCCGCGCTCGCGCAGGGCGGCGGCGATTCGGTGCGCTCCCCAGCCCGCCAGCTCGCGCTTGTCGGCGGCGTAGGCGAAGGCGAAGCGCTCGTCGTCGAGCTCGCCGATCTCGACCAGCTCCGCCAGCACCTCCTCGACGGCCTCCTCCGCGACTCCGCGCCCGCGCAGCCAGCCGTGCAGCTCGGCCGCCGTGCGTTCGCGGCGCCGGAGCGCTGCCAGGGCATCGCCGAGCGCCTCCCCGAGTTGGCGATCGCCCGGGTCCACGGTAGCCCCGAGATCGTCTGCTCCGGCGCCCGCGGGCCGCTCAGGCGGCTTCGGCGCCCGGCTCCGCTTCGGCCTCGCCGGCCCCGGAGTCAGCCGCGATCGGCCGCCCCGCCGGCCGATCGACGCCGACCGCGGCGTAGATCCCACCCTCGATCTCGTCGGCGACCTCGGGGTTGTCGGCGAGGAACTGCTTCGAGTTGTTCCTGCCCTGACCGAGCCGCATCTCGCCATAGGAGAAGAACGAGCCGGACTTCGTGACGATGTCGTGCTCGACGCCGAGGTCGAGCAGGCAACTCTCGTTCGAGATCCCGGTGCCGTATTCGACGTCGAACTCGGCCTGCTTGAACGGCGGCGCGACCTTGTTCTTGACGACCTTGACCCGGACCCGGTTGCCGACCGCCTCCGTTCCCTCCTTCAGGGTCTCGATCCGGCGCAGGTCGAGTCGCTGCGAGGAGTAGAACTTCAGCGCCCGCCCGCCCGGTTGCGTCTCCGGGCTGCCGAAGCTGACGCCGATCTTCTCGCGGATCTGGTTCGTGAACAGGCAGACGGTCTTGGCCCGGTTGAGGTTGCCGGCGAGCTTGCGCAGCGCCTGCGACATCAGCCTCGCCTGGAGGCCGACCTGGACCTCCCCCATCTGGCCCTCGAGCTCGACCCGGGGCGTCAGCGCCGCGACCGAGTCGACGGCGACGAGGTCGACGGCGCCGGAGCGGGTCAGCACGTCGACGATCTCGAGCGCCTGCTCGCCGTAGTCGGGCTGGGAGACGAGCAGCTCGTCGGTGTCGACGCCGATCCGGCGCGCGTAGAGGGGGTCGATCGCATGCTCGGCGTCGACGAACGCGCAGACCCCGCCGCGCGCCTGGCACTGGGCGATGATGTGGTAGATCAGCGTCGTCTTGCCCGAGGATTCCGGGCCGAAGATCTCCACGATCCGCCCCTTCGGGACGCCGCCGACGCCGAGCGCGAGGTCGAGCGAGAGCGCTCCGGTCGGGATCGCCTCGACGTCGATCGCCGAGCCGCTGCCCAGCTTCATCACCGCGCCCTGGCCGAACTCGCGCTCGATCTGGGTCACGGCCGCCTTCAGCGCGGCGTCCTTCGCCTTCGCGTCCTTGGCGCCCGCCTCGATCGGGGTTGGCTTGCTTGCTGCCATGCTCTAATCACCTCATCCGCCGCTCTGCGGCAAGTCGACATCCGCCAGGACGCTGTAGCGGGCACCCTGGGACCGGAGCTGGGAACGGTAGAGCGCGACCCGGACGGCATCGAACGTATGTCCCGGTCCCGCCAGCGGCGGCAGGCCGGCTACGGCCTCCCGCGCCCGCCGCCCGCGCGGATCGCCGCGGACCCTGGCGACGCTGAGGTGCGGCCGGAACGGGCGCGGCCCGGGCCGGGCCGGATCGCCGTCGTCGAGCTCGGCGCGGAGCCGCCGATGGAGGCCCACCGCCGCCGGGCTCGTCGCGGCGAACGCGACGACGCGGGGACGGCGGCCGGGAAGGCCGATCGGCCGCTCCAGCCGGATCGGCACCGGCGCGGCCGGTGCCGACGCGCGGGCGAGCGCCCGCCGCGCCGCCTCGATCCGGTCGCGGTCGCAGTCGCCGAGGAAGACGAGGGTCAGGTGCAGCGCATCGGGTGCGATCGGCCGTAGCCCCGGGCGCTCGCTGAGCGCCGCCCGCTGCCAGCCGCCGATCGCGTCGACGGTCGCCGGCGGCGGCGCCAGCGCGATGAACGCCCGCACCCGATCCGCCCCGCGCCGCTCGCCGGCTTCCACCATGGCGCCGACGCTAGCCGATCAGAACGCGCGGATGGCCTGCAGATGTGCCGGTTCGGGGCCGGTTCCGAATCCGGATCGCGACCGCCCCGAACGCGGCCTCCGCGGGCCGAATCACGCCCTCGGCGAGCCCGGGCCCGGACGCCGGGCGGGCGGGCGGTCGCGAGCGATCCCGCCTGCCGCGAGCAGGGCGGATTCGGAGGGGCCCGCGCCCGCGCTTCGCGGCCACGCCGACCGGGCCGTCAGCCGGATAGGCTCACCGCCGTGGAGCGACCGATGCCGGCGATTCCCGGGCTCGAGGTCGAGCACGCCCACGTCGACGTCCAGGGGCTGCGGATGCACGTCGCCGCGGCGGGCGATCCCGGCGCCGAGCCGCTCGTCCTCCTCCACGGCTGGCCCCAGCACTGGTACGCGTGGCGGCGGCTGATCGGACCGTTGAGCGAGCGCTATCGCGTCCTCTGCCCCGACCTCCGCGGCTTCGGCTGGACCGCCGCCCCACGCGGCAGCTACCGGAAGTCGGAGCTGGCCGCCGACGTCGTCGCGCTGCTCGACTCGCTCGGGCTCGACCGGGTCCGGCTCGCCGGGCACGACTGGGGCGGCTTCGCGGGCTTCCTGCTCTGCCTCGACCATCCCGGGCGGGTGTCCCATTTCGCCGTGGCCGGGATGAGCCATCCCTGGGTCGAGCCCGAGCACGGCGCCGCGGCGGCGCTGAAGCAGGCCCGCCGCCTCGCCTACATGGCGCTGATCGCCGCACCGGTCGCCGGCGGTCAGCTCGTCCGCCGCGTTCCAGCCTTCACCCGGGCGGTGATGCGGGCCAGCGCGATCGATCCCGACCGGACCTGGAGCCCCGCGGAGCTCGATGCGTTCGTCGCCCAGTGGGGCGAGCCCGACCGCGCTGCGGCTTGCGTCGCCCTCTACCGCACGTTCCTCACCCGCGAGCTCCGCGACCTCGCCACCGGCGCGTTCCGCTCGCAGACGATGGAGACGCCCTGCCTGCAACTCGTCGGAATCGCCGATCCGGTCATCAGGCCCGAGCAGCAGGCGGGCGCCGAGGCCAACGCCCCCAACCTGCGGGTGCAGACGGTCCCCGATGCCGGCCACTGGCTCCCCGAGGAGGCGCCGGAGGCGCTGCTGGACGGGATGCTCGAGCTCTTCGCCGGACCCGGGTCGCCCGCCGCCTGAGGTGCGGATCCGGTCCCCGGCAGGGACCGGAATCGCATCTCACGTCCGTTCCCGGGGCCGGCCGATCAGACCGGCAGGTCCTCGCCGATCAGAAGCCGCCTGATCATGTGCAGGGCGACGCTGACGGAGCGGTCGCGGACGTCGTCGCGGCCGCCGGGAAGCTGCGGGTCGCGGGCGAGCAGGTTCCCGGCGCCGTCGAGGACGCAGATGCAGACGTAGCCGACGGGCTTCTCCTCGGTGCCGCCGCCGGGACCGGCGATCCCCGTGATTCCGACGCCGAGGTCGGCCCCGAATCGCTCGCGGGCTGCCGTGGCCATCGCCTCGGCCACCGGGGGCGAGACCGCGCCCTCGCGCTCGATCAGCCTCGCCGGCACCCCGAGCAGGTCGATCTTCGCCTCGTTCGAGTAGGAGACGACGCCGCCCTTGAGGTAGCCGGAGGCGCCGGGGAGCGCGCTCAGTCGCGCCGCCAGGAGGCCGCCGGTGCAGGACTCGGCGACGGCGATCGAGCGGCCGGCGAGGAGCTGAGCGACGAGCGCGTCGATGGTCTCGCCCCGCTCGGTGTAGACGAAGCGCCCGTGGCGCTCGCGCAGCGCCAGAAACAGCGAGTCGCGAAGCTCGACCTCGCTCTCGCGATAGCGGACGTCGATCTCGAGCTCGGCGCCGCGGCGCAGGCAGGTGGTGATCTCCAGCGGCGTCAGGTCGATCGTGCGCTCGATCTCGCGCAGCGTCTTCGCCAGCGTCGACTCGGGGACCCCGAACATCTTCATCGTCGCGATCGCGTAGCTGCCGGCGTCGACGAGGACCGCGGCGACCGGCGGCGCCGCCACGGCGGCGGGCCACATCGCCTGCAGCTCGCGGGGCGGGCCCGGGAGCACGACCACCACCGGTCCGTCGGTCGCGACGACGAGGCCCGGAGCCGTGCCGGCGGGGTCGAGCGCGAGCGCGCCCTCGGGGACCATCGCCTGCTTGCGGGTCCCCTCGCGGAGCCCCTCCGGATCGAACCGCATGCGCCTGGCGAAGCCGGCGACGATCTCGGTGATCCGGCGCTCCATCGCCTCGTCGAGGACGAGCTCGCGCCCCGCGAAGCCGGCGACGATCTCGGCGGTCAGGTCGTCGGCCGTGGGCCCGAGCCCTCCCGTCGTGAAGATCAGGTCGACCCCGGCGTCGCGCAGGAACGCGAGCGCCGAGCGCAGGTCGCCGGGGCGGTCGCCGACGCAGATGATGTGCGAGGTCTCGCAGCCGAGCTCGCCGAGGCGCTCCGAGACCCACGGTCCATTGCGGTCGGCCACCCGGCCGGACAGGACCTCGGTTCCGGTGACGACGATCCCGGCCCGGACGCTCACGGGCACTCGGGCCCCGCGTACTCGATCTCCCGGATCCCGGCGTCGTCGGCCTCGAAGCTCGCGTCGTCGCCGGCCTCGAGCTTCTTCTCCTCGCCCCCCGCCGCCATCCTCACGGTGCCGCCGCCGACGAGGTCGAGCCGGTAGCGCTTCTCGCCGCCGAACTCCTCGCTGCCGCCGGCGACGAGGATCTGCGAGTCGATCAGCGGCTCGCCGCCTCCGACGAGGCAGACGCGGACGGTCGTCAGCGGCTCGAGCCGGACGTCGATCGGCTTGCGCTTCTCCTCGCCCCCGCTCCCGCCGCCACCCCTGTCGCCGTGCCTGCCGGCGGGGTCGATCGGCGTCGGGTCCTCGTCGCCGTCCGAGGTGAGCCCGATCACGGCGAGGATCGCGACCAGGACGACCGCCGCGACCGCGACCGCCGCGATCCAGCCGTTGCGCGACGGCGGCCGCGATCCGGAGCCGCCGCGGTTGCGGAGCACCGGCTCCGGCGGCGCCACGGCGGCCGGGGCCGGCTCCTCGACGCTGCGCCGGTAGCGGTCGGCGAGGGCGCCGCCGTCGAGCCCGAGGATCTGGCCGTAGGTGCGGAGAAAGCCGCGGACGTAGGCGGGCGCGGGCAGGACCTCCCAGTCCTCGGCCTCGAGCGCCCGCAGGTAGCGGGTGCGGATCTTCGTCCGCTCCTCCGCCTCCCTGATGTCCATGTCGAGACGGCGGCGCGCGTCCTTGAGGGTCGCCCCGATCCCGGGAGCGCGCGATTCGTCGTAGCGGCTCATCGGTCGCCCAGTATTGCGAGCCGGCGGTGCCGGTACCGGACGCGGGTGGCGCCTGAAGCTCAGCTCCCGACCGTCTCGACGGCGTCGCTCTCGTCGCCGGCGCCGGCGAGGACGCGGGGGATGTCGGCGGCGCCGATCAGGACCTGGCGGGGCTTCGACCCCTCGTAGCCGGAGATGACGCCGCGGCGCTCGAGCATGTCGATGAGGCGTCCGGCGCGCGTGTAGCCGACCCGGAGCCGGCGCTGGATCATCGACACCGACGCGGTCTCGGTCTCGACGCAGATCCTGATCGCGTCCTCGAGCAGCTCGTCCTCGTCGGGCGAGAACTCGCCGCCGCCGTCGCCGTCGACGTCGACCGGGGCCTTCTCGACGAGCAGCTCGGGGTCGAAGTCGGGCGTGCCCTGCCGGGACCAGAACGAGACGACGCGCGCGATCTCCTCCTCGGTCACGAAGGCGCCCTGGACCCGCTGCAGCTTCGACGACCCGACCGGCCGGAACAGCATGTCGCCCTGGCCGAGCAGCGACTCGGCACCGCCCTGGTCGAGGATCACCCGCGAGTCCACCTGGGAGGCGACGGCGAACCCGATCCGGGCCGGGATGTTGACCTTGATCGTCCCGGTGATGACGTCGGTCGAGGGCCGCTGGGTGGCGAGCAGCAGGTGGATGCCGACGGCCCGCGACTTCTGCGCGAGGCGGATGATCGAGTCCTCGACCTCTCCCGGCGCCACCATCATCAGGTCGGCGAGCTCGTCGATCACGCAGAGGATGTGGGGAAGCGGCGCATCGCCCCCGCGTGTCCGGATCCGGTTCAGCTCCTCGAGGTTGCGGCCGCGGGCCTCGCCCATGACCGTGTAGCGGGACTCCATCTCGGCGACCAGGTTCTCGAGCACGTTGGCGGCGACCCGGGCGTTGGTGACGACCGGCGTGAGCAGGTGCGGGACCGCGTCGTAGTGGTTGAGCTCGACCTGCTTCGGATCGACGAGGACCAGCCGCAGCTCGTTCGGCGAGGCATGCAGGAGCATCGACGTGAGGATCGCGTTGACCGAGCCCGACTTGCCCGACCCGGTCGTGCCGGCGACGAGCACGTGCGGCATCCTCGCCAGGTCCATCGAGACCGCGTGCCCGGAGATGTCCTTGCCGAGCCAGGCGAGCAGCGGCGAGGAGCCCTCCGGACGCCCCTGGTAGATGTCGCCGAGCCGGACCATGCGCCGGCGGGTGTTCGGGACCTCGACGCCGACCGCCTTCTTGCCCGGGATCGGCGCGAGGATGCGGATGTCGGTCGAGGCGAGCGCGTAGGCGAGGTCGTCCTTGAGCTGGGCGATCTTGCCGACCTTGGTGCCCGGGGCGAGCTGGAGCTCGTAGCGGCTCACGTGCGGCCCGGTGACCGTGCCGATCAGCTTCGCCTCGATCTTGAAGTGGCTCAGCACCTCGAGCAGGGCGCGGGCCGTCTTCTCCATCTCGCGCCGGTCGGGGCCGCGATCGCGTCCGTCGCCGCCGCGCCGCAGCAGCTTGGCCTGCGGCATCCGGTAGTCGCGCTCCTCGGACTCGGTGACACCGCCGCGCTTGGACCCCAGGGGCGTCCGGGTGATCTCGATCTCCGGCTCCCCCGCGGCCTCGACGGCATCGGCCGACGGCGCGGGGTCGGGAGGGTCCGGGATGCCGGCTTCGGCCTCGCCCGCGCCGATCGGCTCGGCATCGCCGTCGGGGAGCGGCGCGGCGGCGCGCTCGAGCTCACCGGTCTCGGCCTCGTCCGCGAGCGGGATCGTCAGCGCCGCTTCCTCCTCGCCTTCGTCGGCTTCCGGGAAGTGCGCGGTCGTCCAGCCGTCGCCCGCCCGTGCGCCCCGGCGGCGGTCGCGGACCGTGCGCGCCATCTCGCCGGTGGCCTGCCGGGCCCTGCCGGCGGCCTCGGCGCCGCTTCCGATCAGTCCGATCAGCGGCCGGCCGCTGAGCAGCAGCACGCCGCTCGCGATCAGCAGGGTCGCGACGATGTGCGCGCCGACGGTCTGAAAGAGGGTCGTCGTCGCCCAGTACAGGGCCTCGCCGAGGGCGCCGCCGTGGACGGTGAAGAAGTCGGGATCGAAGAGCCCGTCGCGGGCGGGCTCGTCCGGTCCGAGCCCCGCCGTGCCGGCCGCGAACGCGAGCAGCAGTCCGGCGACGAGGAGGACCGCCCCGGCGTTGATCGCCCCCGGGAAGCGAAGCAGGGGCCTGACGACGAGCGCGAGCCCGCAGCCGGCGAGCAGCAGCGGGACCGCGTAGGCCACGGCTCCGCCGGTCCAGGTCAGGGCGACCTCGAGGCCGGCGCCGCCGAGGCCGCCGTCCCAGCCGGCGTAGAGCACGAACCCGAGGTAGAGCGCCGCCCCGAGCAGGGCGAGCCCGATCAGGTCGAGGTGCCGCTGCTCGAGCTCGGCCGGGAGCACCCTGAACCCGCGCGCGAGCGCCCCGCCCCGGCGCGAGGAGGGCTTTCGACCGCGCGGCTTCGATCGCGGGAGTGGCTTGACCGGCATCCGCTCGATCCCTTCGACGCGGCGTTCCGGTCCCCTGCGCGGCTCCGGCGCCGGCGTCGGGCCGCTTTAGAATCGGAGCGGTGACCGATGACGACACCCTGACGGGACGCGTCCTCGTCGTCGAGGACGACGAGGACATCGCCGACGTCCTGCGCCGCTCGCTGCGCCAGGAGGGGCACGAGGTCCGCAGCGCCGGCGACGGCGAGCGGGCGCTGGCGCTGGCGTCCGAGTTCGTCCCCGACCTCGTCGTCCTCGACCTCGGGCTGCCGAAGCTCGACGGCGTCGAGGTCTGCCGGCGGCTTCGCGCCGCCGGCGACGTGCCGATCCTGATCCTGACGGCCCGAACCGACACCGATGACCGAGTCGAGGGGCTCGACGCCGGCGCCGACGACTACCTGGTCAAGCCCTTCGAGCGCGCCGAGCTGCTGGCCCGGATCAGGTCCCTGCTGCGGCGCCGGCCCCCGCGCGGCACGGCCTCGCTGGCCGTCGGCGATCTCGTCCTCAACCCGGGGACGCGGGAGGTCACCCGCGGGGACCGCCTGGTCGAGCTCACCAACCGCGAGTTCGAGCTGCTCGAGTACCTGATGCGCAACGAGCGCCTCGTGATCTCGCGGGAGCGGCTGCTCGAGGAGGTCTGGGGCTACGACCCGACGTCGCTGACGAACACGATCGACGTCTTCATCAGCAACCTCAGGCGCAAGCTCGAAGAGGGAGGAGAGGAGCGGATCCTGCACACCAAGCGGGGTGCGGGATACGTCGTCAGGGCGTGAGCCGATGAACCCGCTCGCGGGCCTGAAGCACCTCTACGCGCGGTCGCGGCGGCTGCCGGTGCGGATCAGGATCGCGATCGTCTCGGCGACGCTGACGGCGGTCATCCTGATCGCCTTCGCCGCCGTGGTCGGCCGGCTCGTCTCCGACCGGCTCCATGCCGACTTCGAGCGCGAGCTCCGCGGCAACGCGGCGACCCTGGCGAACGCGATCGGCCTCAACGCGACCGGCCAGCCGCTATCCGGAAGCCTCGACGACATCGTCCCGCTCGCCAACGACGCCGAGATCAGGATCGTCAGCGGCGACGGCCAGGTCGATCGCGCGTCCTCGGCCGCGGTCCCCTTCAGCCCTCCGGACACCGATCGCGTCGCCACCGCCGGGCCCTACCAGGTGGCAACCGCCCAAATATTCGCGACGACGCCGACGCCGATCGGAGCCGCGCCGACGCCGAGCTACGTCCAGTACGCGCGGCCGGAGTCGGCGGTGGACGAGACGATCGGCCGCCTCTGGTGGTTTCTCGGCGCCGGAGTCATCGTCGGCACCCTGCTCGCCGGCCTCGCGGGGATGGCGGTCGCCAACCGGGCGATGAGGCCGATCGCGAACCTGACCGCCGCCGCCCGTGACATCGCGACGACGCGCGATCCGTCGCGGCGCATCCCCGAGCCGGAGAGCGACGACGAGGTCGCCGAGCTCGCCCGGACCCTCGACCAGATGCTGCGCGAGCTCGATGCGGCCCGGTCCGAGACCGAGGGGGCGATGAAGCGCCAGCGCGAGTTCGTCGCCGACGCCTCGCACGAGCTGCGAACGCCGCTGACCAGCATCCTCGCCAACCTCGAGCTGCTCGAGCAGTCGCTCGCGTCCGCCCCCGGAGCCGACCCCGACGAGACCGCGGCGGTGGGCTCGGCCCTGCGGAGCTCGAAGCGGATGAACCGGCTCGTCGGCGATCTCCTGCTGCTCGCCCGCGCCGACGCCGGTCGGCTCGGCGGCCACGTCGAGTGCGACCTGGCGCGGATCGCCTCGGAGGCGCTCGAGGAGGTCGCGCCGGTCGCCGACGCCCACCGGCTCGGGGCCGAGCTCGACGGCGACGCGCCGGTCGTCGGCAACCCGGACGAGCTCCACCGGATGGTCCTCAACCTGCTCGAGAACGCGATTCGCCACACGCCCGCCGGGACCGCGGTCGATCTCAGGGTCGCCGAGAGCGGCGGGACGGCCCTGCTCAGCGTCAGCGACGACGGTCCGGGCCTGCCGGCGGGAATGGAGGAGCAGGTGTTCGATCGCTTCGTCCGCGGCGAGGGACCGGCCGACCGGAGCACCCGGAACGGCACCGGGACCGGCCTCGGCCTCTCGATCGTCCGCGCCGTCGCCCTCGCCCACGGGGGAACGGTGAGCGCGGGCAGAGCCGCAGGCGGCGGCGCGCGCTTCGAGGTGCGCCTGCCGCTCGCGGATCTCCCGGAAGTTGAGCCAATTCTTTCCGATTCTTGAGGGGGTCTTTAGAGACGACGCCGAACATCCCCCGTGGACGAGACAACAGCCGCCCGGTCCTCCCCCATATGCCGACCGGCGCGGCACCCGATTGGCCAAGCCTGAGCCAATTGCGAACCCGCCGGATCCCCCTCCCTGATCCGGCGGGTTCTCTTCTTCCGGCCGTTCCGACGCGGACGGCGATGCCGGAGCATTCGCTCGGGGCGACCTACACCTCGATGACCACGGGCAGGACCATCGGGCGGCGCTTGAGCCGCTCGTAGACGAAGGTCGCGACCGCGTCGTGGACGTCTTGGCGGATCATGGCGGGCTCGCGGGCGTGGCCGCGGAGGGCATCCTCGAGCTTGTCCTCGACGACGTCGGCGAGTCCGTCGATGAGGGCGTCCGGGCTCTCGCCCGACGGCATCGGGACGCCGCGGAAGCTGATCTCGGGGTCGGCCGCGACCTCGCCGTCCTCGATCGAGACGGTCGCGACCACGATCACGAGCCCGTCGGCCGAGAGCGTCCGGCGGTCGCGGAGCGCGGCGTCGTCGGGCTCGCCGAGCTCGAGCCCGTCGACGAAGATCATGCCGGCCCCGACGTCGTCGCCGAGCCGGGCGCCGCCGCCGTCGATCTCGAGCGGGACGCCGTTGCGCGAGCGGAAGATCCTCGCGGCGTCGATCCCGACCGACTCGGCGAGCCCGGCGTGCAGCCGGATCCGCTTGTAGTCCCCGTGCACCGGCATCACGTACCGCGGCCGGGTCAGGTTGAGCATCAGCTTCATGTCCTCCTGGTAGCCGTGCCCGGAGGCGTGGATCGGCGCGTCGGCGGCCGTGATCACGCGGGCGCCGATCTCGAAGATACGGTCGACCGTCTCGTTCACCGAGCGCTCGTTGCCGGGGACGGGGGTCGCCGAGAAGACGACGGTGTCGCCGGAGTGGAGCTCGACGTCGCGATGCTCCCCGTGGGCCATGCGCCGCAGGGCCGAGAGCGGCTCGCCCTGGCTGCCGGTCGAGATCGCGATCACCTCCTCGTCCGGATGGTCCTCGATCTCGCGCGGCTGGATCAGCAGGCCGTCGGGGACGCTCGCGATCCCCAGGTTGGCGGCGATGTTGAAGTTCTTGCGCATCGAGCGGCCGACGAGCGCCACCTTGCGGCCGAGCTTCCCGGCCGCGTCCACCACCTGCTGGACCCGGTGCACGTTCGAGGCGAAGCAGGTGACGATGATCCGGCCCTCGCAGTGCGAGAAGGCCTCCAGCAGCGCCGGGCCGACGCTGGCCTCCGACGTCGCCACCCCGGGTCGGTCGGCGTTCGTCGAATCGCCGCAGAGGCACAGCAGCCCCTCGTCGCCGAGGCGGGCGAGGCGGGCGAAGTCGGCGGGCCTGCCGTCGACCGGGGTCTGGTCGAACTTGTAGTCGCCGGTGATCATGATCGTCCCGAGCGGGCTCGTGATCGCGACCGCGCAGGCATCGGGGATCGAGTGCGACATGTGGATCAGCTCGATCCCGAACTCGCCGGCGCCGACCCTCTCGCCCGGCCGCAGGTCGCGCAACGGCACGTCCCTGAGCTTGTGCTCCTCGAGCTTCGAGCGGACCATGCCGACCGTCAGCCGTCCGCCGTAGATCGCCGGCGGGACCCCGATCTCGCGGAGGACGTAGGGGAGCGCGCCGACGTGGTCCTCGTGCCCGTGGGTGAGCACGATCGCCTCGATGTCGTCGATCCGCCCCCGCAGGTAGGAGAAGTCCGGCAGGACGAGGTCGATGCCGAGCATCTCCGCGGTCGGGAACATCAACCCGGTGTCGACGATCACGATCCGCCCGTCGTGCTCGACGACGGTCATGTTCTTGCCGATCTCGCCGAGCCCGCCCAGCGGCAGGATCCGCAGCTTCCCGCTCACGCGACGACCTCGAGCCCGACCCGCTCGAGCGCGGCGCGGACGACGGCGCGACCGTCCTCGTCGAGCGGGACGAGCGGCAGCCGCATCCGCTCCGAGCAGAGGCCGACCATCTGCAGCGCCCCCTTCAGCGGGATCGGGTTCGTGGTCACCGCGAGCGCCTCGTAAAGCGGCCTGAGCTCGGCGTCGATCGCGCGCGCGCCCTCGCGGTCGCCGGCCCGGAACCGATCGTGGATCGCCGCCATCCGCGGCCCGACCAGATGCGAGGCGACGGTGATGCCGCCGGCGCCGCCGAGCTCGAGGCAGCGGAGGAAGACGCCGTCGTTCCCCGCCAGCACCTCGAGGCCCTCGATCGGGCCGAGCTCGGCGTCGTTGGCCTGCTTGACGGCGACGACGTTGTCGATCGCCGCGAGCTCGGCGAGGTCCTCGGGGGGGACGTTGACGACCGTCCGCGACGGGATGTTGTAGACGATGATCGGCTTGCTCGTCGCGGCCGCCACGGCCTCGACGTGAGCCCTGATCCCCGCTCGGTTCGGCTTGTTGTAGTAAGGCGTGACGACGAGCATCGCGTCGGCCCCGGCGGCGTCGGCCGCCCGCGTCAGGGCGACCGAGTGGCGGGTGTCGTTGGTGCCGCTGCCGCAGACGAGCAGCGCCCCCTCCCCCACCTCGGCCCGGACGGCCCGCAGGAGGCCGATCTGCTCCTCGTCGCTGAGCGTCGCCGCCTCGCCGGTAGTGCCGGCGACGACGAGCCCGTCGGAGCCGTTCGCGAGCAGGTGGGCGGCGAGCCCGCCGGCCGCCGCGTGGTCGACCCCGCCCCGCTCGTCGAACGGCGTCGCCATCGCGGTGATGACGCCGCCGAACGCACCGCTCATGACGCCGCCGCGAACACGGGCGGCGTCCGCTCCGCCCACGGGGCGGCCTTCTCGAGCTGGGCGGCGATCCTGATCAGCAGGTCCTCGCGTCCGAACGGCGCGACGAGCTGCACGCCCACGGGCACCCCGTCGGCGGTCCAGTGCAGGGGGATGCTGACGGCGGGCTGGCCGGTGATGTTGAAGATCGCCGTGAACGCCCCCGAGGGCAGGCAGCGCGTGAAGGCCGACATCGGATCGGACGCGGCGGTGTCGATCTCGCCCAGCGGCGGAGCGATCTCGGCCATCGTCGGCGTCAGCAGCAGGTCGTAGCCGGTCTCGAACCAGCCGGCGACGACGCGGCTCAGCCCCTGGTGGATGCCGACGTCGAGCAGGTAGCGCCCCGACGTCCGCTCGTGCCCGATCTGCGCCATCGTCCAGGTCAGCGGCTCGACGTCGTGCTCGGTGATCGGGCGCCCGAGCAGCATCCCGAGCTGGGTCAGGGTCGCCGCCTGGCCCGCCGCCCAGCGGGTCAGGAAGCTGTCCTCGATGTCGGGCCCCCCCTCGCCGGCGGGCAGCGTGTCGAGCGGGTTTCCCTCGTCGATCTCGTGGCCGAGCGACTCGATCAGGCCCGCCGCCTTCGCGACGGCCTCGAGACACGGGGCCGCGACCTCGACGCCTTCGACCGCGGGCCGGCGCATGATCCCGACCCGAAGGCCCCCGCCCTCGTCGTCGAGCTCGTCGGTGTAGGGCCGGGAAGGCGGCGGCGCGACGTAGGGATCGCCGGGGGCCGGGCCGTGGACGGCCTCGAGCAGGCGTGCCGTGTCGCGCACCGAGCGGGAGACGCAGAGCTCGACCGTGACGCCGGACATGACATCGCCGACGAGCGGACCCTCGCTGATCCGCTGCCGCGTCGGCTTCAACCCGACGAGGCCGCAGTTCGAAGCCGGGATCCGGATCGAGCCGCCGCCGTCGTTGGCGTGCGCCATCGGGACGATCCCGGCCGCCACCGCCGCGGCCGAGCCGCCGCTCGATCCGCCCGGCGAGCGACCCAGGTCCCAGGGGTTCCGGGTCGCGCCGTACGCCTTCGGCTCCGTCGTGGCGACGATGCCGAGCTCCGGGGTGTTGGTCTTGCCGACGGTGATCAGCCCGGCGGCGCGGAACCGCTGGGCGAGCGTCGTGTCGATCGGCGCGTGGAAGTTGGCCTCCTTGAGGACCTTCATCCCCAAGTGCAGCGGCTCGCCCGCGTTGGCGGCACCGAGGTCCTTGAGCATGAACGGCACGCCCTTGAACGGGCCGTCGGGGACGGCGCCCGCCGCCGTCTCCCGCGCCGGACCCGAGAGGTCGTGGATGACGGCGTTGATCTCCGGATTGACCCGTTCGGCCCGGTCGATGGCGGCCTCGACCAGCTCGGTCGGAGACGCCTCGCCGGAGCCGACCAGCTCCGCCTGGGCGGTCGCGTCCATCCGTGCAAGCTCGTCGCTCAAGGTCGGTTCCTTTCGGCCGGGTACAGCGGGCTTCAATCTAGTCGAGCAGCTTCTCGAGCCCGATCGTGAGCGGCTCGGTGAGGGTTCCGACCCGGCGGCAGGCGAGGACGACGCCGGGCATGAACGAACTGCGGTCGATCGAGTCGTGGCGGATCGTCAGCGTCTGCCCCTCGCCGCCGAAGATCACCTCCTGGTGGGCGACGAGCCCGGGCAGGCGCACCGAGTGGATCGGCTCGTGGACGTCGGCGCCGGCCTCGCGCAACAGCTCGGCGGTCCGCGCCGCGGTCCCGGAGGGGCGATCGAGCTTGCGATCGTGGTGGAGCTCGACGATCTCGACCTCGGTCATGAACGCGGCGGCCCGCCGCGCGGCCTCCATCATCAGGACGGCGCCGATCGCGAAGTTCGGAGCGACGAACGCGCGCCCTCCCCTGCCCCCGTCCCAGTGGTCGGCGGCGCACTTGCGGAGCTTCTCGACGTCGAACCCGGTCGTGCCGACGACGACGCTCACCCCCGCGTGCAGGCACCGGTGAGCGTTCGGCAGCGCCTGATCGGGGACGGTGAAGTCGACGACGACGTCGGCGCCGTCGAGGACCGCGTCGAGGTCGGTTCCGAGGGCCGGATCGGCCCTTCCCGCGAGCTCGAGCCCGTCGGCGGCCGCGACCGCGTCGCAGACGGTTGCGCCCATGCGCCCGGCGGCGCCCGCGACCGCAACCCTGATCGCTTCCGCCATCACGCCGCCAGTGCCGCGCTGACCGGCGCGACGGCCTCGCGAAAGCAGTCCTCGTCGGCGCCGATGCACGCCGCCGAGATCCGCTCGGGCGCGTAGAGCTCGGCGGCGAGGTCGGCGAGGTCGGCGATCGTCACCGCGTCGATCTTCGCGATCAGCTCGTCGATCCCGAGCAACGGCAGGTCGAAGAGGACGGCGGTGGCGTTGCGGCTCATCCGCGCCGAGGTCGACTCGAGGGCGAGGACGGTCCGGCCCTTGACGTGCTCTTTGGCCCGCGCGAGCTCGGCGGCGGCGACCGGGCCCGAGCGCAGCGACTCGAGCTCGGCGGCGATCACCTCGCAGGCCTCGGCGACGTTCTCCCTGCGGGTGCCGACGTACATCGCCACCGTGCCCTGGTCGGCGAACTGGGACGAGTACGACCCGACCGAGTAGGCCAGCCCCCGCTTCTCGCGCACCTCGCGGAACAGCCGCGAGGAGCTCGACCCGCCGAGGATCGCGTCGAGGACGTTGAGCGCCCAGCGGCGTTCATCGCCGCGGCTGATGCCCGGGGCGCCGAAGCAGACGTGGTACTGCTCGGTCTCCTTCGGGTAAAAGCGGAGCCGCCCGCCCGGCGCCCGCCCGGCGCCGCCCGCCGCCGGGGCGTCCGCGCGGCGCGGCTGCAGGTGGCGGCCGACGAGCTCGACGATCGAGTCGTGCTCGAGGCTGCCGCTTGCGGAGACGACTATGTTCGCGCTCACGTAGCGGGCCGCGTGATAGGCGGCGATCTCGGGCACCGGGATCGAGCCGATCACCTCGGCGGTGCCGAGGATCCGGCGCCCCAGCGGGGCGTCTCCGTAGATCGCGGCGGCGAGGACGTCGTGGACGCGGTCCGACGGCTCGTCCTCGTACATCGCGATCTCCTCGATCACGACCTGGCGCTCGGAGTCGATGTCGGGGAAGGTCGGCTCGAGGAACATCTCGGCGAGCAGGTCGAGCGCCTTCTCCGTGTGCTCGTCGAGGAACCGCGAGTAGAGCTGGGTCGTCTCCTTGCCGGTGGCCGCGTTGGTGGCGGCGCCGAGCCCGTCGAAGTACTCGGAGATCTCGATCGCCGAGAAGCGCCTCGTGCCCTTGAACAGCAGGTGCTCGAGGAAGTGCGAGACGCCGGCCTGGGCCGGCGTCTCGTCCCGCGATCCGGTTCGAACCCACAGCCCGAGGGCGACCGAGCGGACCGCGGGGACCCGCTCGGTGATGACCCGCAGGCCACCGTCGAGCTCGCTCAGCTCGACGCCTTCGGGCAGGCTCAACCCTCGCCTCCTAGTCGCGACGACGGCGCTCGCGATCGCCGCCGCGGCGCTCGCCGCGACCGCCGCGGTCGCGGCCGCGACCACGGTCGCCGCCGCCGCGGCGCGGGCCGCGGTCGCCGCTGCCGACGCTGGCCAGCTCATCCTTCGACTTGCCGGCGATCGCCGGGTCGTCGGAGCGGCGCAGGCCGATCCGACCGCGCTCGCGGTCGACCTCGACGACGGTGACGTCGAGCTCATCGCCCTGGCTGAGCACGTCCTCGACGGTGTCGACCCGCTCCCCCGGCTTCACCGCCGAGATGTGCAGGAGCCCGTCGGTGCCCTTGACCAGCTCGACGAAGGCGCCGAAGGTCGTCGTCTTCACCACCCTGCCCGTGAACCGGTCTCCGACCTCGGCCTCGCGGGTCATCGCCTCGATCTGCTTGATGCAGGCCTCGACGAGCTCGCCGTTGGCGGCGTAGACGCGGATCGTGCCGTCGTCCTCGACGTCGATCTGGGCCTCGAACTCCTCCGAGAGGCCGCGGATCGTCTCGCCGCCCTTGCCGATGACCGCACCGATCTTCTCGGGATCGATCTTGATCGACTCGATCCGGGGCGCCGTCGGGCTGAGCTGCTCGCGCGGGCCGTCGATCGCCTCGGACATCTTGCCGAGGATGAAGAGCCGGCCCTGACGAGCCTGCTCGAGCGCCTCGCGCAGGATCTCGAAGGTGACGCCGGTGATCTTGATGTCCATCTGCAGGGCGTTGATCCCGTCCTCGGTGCCGGCGACCTTGAAGTCCATGTCGCCGAGGTGGTCCTCGACGCCGGCGATGTCGGTGAGGACGATCACGTCCTCATCCTCCTTGATCAGGCCCATCGCGACCCCGGCCACCGGCGAGGAGACGGGGACGCCGGCGGCCTGCAGCGCCATCGAGGACGCGCAGACCGAGCCCATCGACGAGGAGCCGTTCGACTCCAGCGTCTCGGAGACGACCCTGGTGACGTAGGGGAAGTCCTCGACGCTGGGGATCGTCGGCTGCAGGGCGCGCTCGGCGAGCGCGCCGTGGCCGATGTCACGGCGCTTGGGGCCGCGCATGAACCCGGCCTCCCCGACCGAGTAGGGCGGGAAGTTGTAGTGGTGGAAGAACGTCTTCGTCTCCTGCAGCCCGAGGTTGTCGAGCCGCATGTCCATCCGGGTCGTGCCGAGCGCAACGTTCGAGAGGATCTGCGTCTCGCCGCGCGTGAACAGCGCCGAGCCGTGGACGCGCGGGGCGATGTCGACCTCGCACTCGATCGGGCGGATCTCGTCGCGGGCGCGGCCGTCGGGCCGCTTCTTGTCGATCGCGATCCGGCGGCGGATCGTCGTCTTCTCGAGCGAGCCGAACGCACGCCCGACCTCGTCGCGGCGGGCCGCGTCGGCCTCCTCGTCGCCGCTGTCGGGCGCGTACTGGGCGAGGACGGCGTCCTTGATCGCCTCGACGGCCTCCTGGCGGGCGAGCTTCTCGGGGACGCTCGTCGCTTCGTCGATCGCGTTGCCGTGCGTGGAGCGGACCCGCTCGACGAGCTCCTCGTCGAGGGCCGGCGCTTCGACCGCCAGCTTCTCCTTGCCGGCCTGTCGCTGCAGCTCCTCCATCGCGCCGACGAGCTTCCTGATCTCGGCATGGCCGATGTCGAGGGCGTCGAGGACCTCGGCCTCGGTGACGTTGTCGGCGCCGCACTCGACCATCAGGATCGCGTCCTTGGATCCGGAGACGATCAGGTCCATCTCGAGGTTCTCGTGCTCCTCCTCGGGCGGGTTGACGACGAAGTCGCCGTCGAGCTTGCCGACGCGGACCGCGCCGACGTGCTCGGCGACCGGCACCGGCGAGATCGCCAGCGCCGCCGAGGCGCCGTTCATCGCGAGGATGTCGTAGGGGTGCACGTGGTCGACCGAGAGCGGCGTCGAGACGAGCTGGGTCTCGTAGTGCCAGCCCTTCGGAAAGAGCGGCCGCAGCGGGCGGTCGATCATGCGGGCGGTCAGCGTCGCCTTCTCGCCGGCCCGTGCCTCGCGCCGGAAGTAGGAGCCGGGGATCCGGCCGACCGCGTAATGGCGTTCCTCGACGTCCACGGTCAGCGGCAGGAAGTCGACATCGCGGAGGTCGCCCATCGTCGCCGTGCAGAGCACCATCGTCTCGCCGGAGCGGACGACGACGGCGCCGCTTGCCTGTCGCGCGAGCTTGCCGGTCTCGAACGAGATCTCCGCCCCGCCGATCTCGACCGAGACGGTCTTGACATCGAACATGGTCATCTATTCGCTTTTCCTTCCGGGACCGTCGCTTCCGTTGTCGGCGCGGGAGGCCTGTGACCCGCGAGGTGACGGTCGCCCATTCATTCTCGATTTCGGACTGTTTGCGGGCGGGAGGTTACAGGTGCGACGCCCGGATGCGTCCGGCGACCCGCCCGGCTCCGCTCAGTGGCGCAGGCCGAGCTCCGCGACCAGGGAGCGGTAGCGCTCGAGGTCGGTGCGCTCGAGGTAGCGCAGGAGGCGGCGACGGCGCCCGACCAGCATCAGCAGGCCGCGCCGCGAGTGGTGGTCCTTGCCGTGCGTGCGGAGATGCTCGGTGAGCTCGTTGATGCGCTCGGTCAGCAGCGCGACCTGGACCTCGGTCGATCCGGTGTCGGCGCCGTCGCGCCCGTACCTGCCGACCAGCTCGGCCTTCTTGTCCTTGGTGAGCGACATCTCGTTCTCGCAAAGCCTAGAGCGGGCCGGCGCGACGGTGCCGCGTGCCCGCTCAGCGACGCGAGAAGGTAGCACAGACCTCGCGCGCCTCAGCGACGTCCCGCCGCATCTGCCCGATCAGGTCCTCGGCGGTCGCGAATCGCCGCTCCCCGCGGAGCCGGGTGACGAACGCGACCCGCAGCGGCCGCCCGTAGAGGTCCTCGTCGTGATCGATGATGTGGGTCTCGATCAGGATCCCGCGCCCGCTCTCGAAGGTCGGGCGGACGCCGACGTTGACGGCGGCGGGCAGGCCGTTGGCGAAGGCCGCGTAGACGCCGTAGCCGGGATGGACGTAGCGCTCCTCGGGGACGACGTTGGCGGTCGGGAACCCGAGCGCGCGCCCGCGGCGGTCGCCGGAGACGACCTCGCCCTCGAACATGAAGGGCGCGCCGAGGCACTGCCGCGCGGTCTCGACATCGCCGGCGGCGACGAGAGCCCGGATCCGCGTCGAGGACACCGTCTCGCCGCCGACCTCGACCAGCGGGACGACCGCGGTGTCGAACTCCGGCCGCTCCCCGAGCAGCTCCGGGGTTCCCTTCGCCTTCGCCCCGAACCGGAAGTTCTCGCCAACCCGGACGTGCTCGGCGCCGAGGCGCTCGACCAGCACCCGCTCGCAGAACTCCTCCGCGGTCAGTCGCGAGAAGTCGCGGTCGAAGGGGATCACGACGAGCTCGCGGACGCCGAGCCCCTCGATCACGTCGCGCTTGACCGGGAACGGCATGATCAGCTTCGGGGCCGCCTCGGGGTGGATCACCGAAAGCGGGTGCGGCTCGAAGGTCAGCACCGTGTCCGCGCCCTCGATCACCCTGCGGTGACCGACGTGGACGCCGTCGAAGCTGCCGATCGCGACCGTGCGCGGTCGCGGCGCCGCGTCGGGGAGCTGGGTGACCTCGATCCGCATCGTCACGCCCTACTCAATCACGGGAGGACGACCTCGGTCCGGAGCATGCCGCCGCTTGCACGGGCGACCGCGACCAGGCGGCCGCCGTGGACGAGCCGCAGCGGCCCGGCGCCGGCTCCGGGCGGCGCCGGCACCCTGATCCCGTGCCGGACCCGCTCCGCGTCGGCCGCGTCGAGCTCGATCGCCGCCAGGTGCGCTACGAGCGCGGGCGGCGGCTCGACCCGCTCCGCCGCCGCGGTCGCGGGGAGGCGCAGGGGCCCGATCGCGATCCGTCGCAGCTTCTCGCAGTAGGCATCGGCGAGCGTCTCGACCAGCGTCCGGACGTAGGTCCCCGACGAGCACTCGACGAGGAAGGTGGCGGTCCCCTCGCCGGCCTCGACCAGCTCGGCCCGGTGAACCGCGACGGCGCGGGTCGGGCGATCGACCCGCTCGCCCCGGTGCGCCTTCCTGTAGAGGCGCTCGCCGCCGACCCGGACGGCGGACGTCATCGGCACCGTCTGGGCGATCCGTCCCGTCGGCAGCTCGAGCCGCTCCGGCACCCGCCCGGTCTCGGTCAGCTCGCCGTCGGGGTCGCCGGTCGAGGAGCGCCAGCCGAGCCGCGCCGTCGCCAGGTACGTCTTCGGCAGCCCGATGACGTAGCGCTGGAGCCGCGTCGCGGCGCCGAGCAGGACGATCAGCAGGCCGGTCGCGAACGGGTCGAGCGTGCCGGCGTGGCCGGCCTTGACGCCGAGCTCGCGCCGGTAGCGCGAGACGACGTCGTGGGAGGTGGCGCCGGCGGGCTTGTCGGTGCGGATGAAGCCGGCGGGAGGCGCCGGGTCAGCCAAGCCCGGCGCGGGTCTCGTCACTGAGGATCTCGACGAGCTCGTCGTAGCTGCGATCGGTCGAGAACCCGGCCGCGCGGCGGTGGCCGCCGCCGCCCATCTTGCGGGCGATGGCCGAGACGTCGACCGCACCGTCGGGCGAGCGCAGGCTGACCTTGCGCGCCGCGCGATCGCCGTCGGGCTTGTCGCGGATCACCGCGGCCACGGCCGTCCCCTCGATCCCGCGGACGAAGTCGATGATGCCCTCGGTCAGGGTCTCGTCCGCGCCCGTGGCCGCGTAGTCGGCGGCCGAGAGATAGGTCGTCGTCAACGCGCCGTCCAGGCGCCGCTCGATCCGCTCGAGGGCCCGCGCGATCAGCTTCAGCTTCGCCTCCGGGACCCGCTCGTAGAGCCGCCGGAAGGTGGCGTTCACATCGACCCCCGACTCGATCAGCTCGGCGGCGACGCGATGGGTCCGCGCGTCGGTGTTCTCGTACATGAACATCCCGGTGTCGGTGATCAGGCCGACGTAGAGCGCCTGCGCGATCGAAGGGGTGATCTCGACCCCGAGCCGGCGGCAGATCGCGAAGACGATCTCGGCCGTCGAGGAGGCGGTGACGTCGACGAGGTTGACGTCGGCGAAGCGGGTGTTGTCGTGATGGTGGTCGACGTTCAGCATCCGGGCGCCGTCGCGGAGCCAGTCGACCGGCATCCGGTCGATGTTGCCGCAGTCGAGGAAGACGACCGTGCGGTCGCAGAGGTCGGCCGGGGGCTCGTGGAAGACCTCCTGCAGCGGCAGGAAGCGGTACTCGATCGGGAGCGGGAACTCCTTCTCGGCGATGAACATCACCGAGTCCTTGCCGAGCTGGGTCAGCGCCTCCTGCAGGGCCAGGGTCGACCCGAGCGCGTCACCGTCCGGTCCCTCGTGGGTGGTGATCAGGAACCGCTCCCCGGCGCCGAGCTCGGCGACGACGTCCCGGGTCGCGATCTCGACCTCGGATGCGTTCCCGTTCGGCCCGCTCACCGGTCCATCATCCTCGTGAGCCGGTCGGCGCGCTCCACCGAGTCGTCGTAGACGAACGTCAGGGTCGGCGTCCGCTTGAGGCGGAGCTCGGAGGAGATCGCGCGCTGGATGACGCCGTGCGCGGCTCGCAGCGCATCCATCGTCGCCGCCTTCTCGGCGGCGGTGCCGAGCACGCTGACGTGGACCCGCGCGCTCCGCAGGTCGGGGCTCGTCTGAACGTCTGTCACGGTCACGAATCCAATCCGGGGGTCCTGCAACTCACCCCCGATCGTCGCACCGATCACCTCTCGCATGACCCCGTCGACGCGACGCATCCGCGATACGGCCATCGGCTGCGACTATAGCCGGGGGGCGGGGGGCGGCGGCCACCCTCGCTCAATCGAGGGTCTTCTCGACCTCGGCCGTCTCGAACGCCTCGAGGACGTCGCCGACCTTGACGTCCTGGTAGCCGTCGAGAGTGATCCCGCACTCCTGGCCCCCCTCGACCTCGCGAACGTCGTCCTTGAACCGCCGCAGCGACCCGACCCGCCCGGTCCAGATCACGGTCCCGTCCCGGACCAGCCGGACCCGCGCATCTCGGGTGATCCGGCCGTCGGTGACCCTGGAGCCCGCGATCGTGCCGATCCGCGAGGCCTTGAACAGCTCGAGGACCTCGGCCTCGCCGAGCGCGCGCTCGACCTCCTCCGGCTCGAGCATGCCCTCCATCGCCGCCCGCAGATCCTCGGTGATCTTGTAGATGACCGAGTAGGTGCGGATCTCGACGCCCTCACTCGCGGCGGCGCGCTTGGCGTCGGCGAGCGGTCGCACGTTGAACCCGACGATCACCGCGTCGGAGGCGGCCGCGAGCATCACGTCCGACTCGTTGATCCCGCCCGCGGCGGCGTGGACCACGTCGACGGCGACCTCCTCCTGGGGGAGCTTCGCGATCTCGTCCTGGAGCGCCTCGAGCGAGCCCGCGACGTCGGCCTTGAGCAGCAGGTTGATCTGCTTGATCTCGCCCTGCCGGGCCTTCGAGAAGACGTCCTCGAGGCTGACGCGGCGCGCGGTGCGGCGCGCCTGCGCCTCGGTCTTGAGCCGGATCGCCCGCTCGCCTGCCAGCTGGCGGGCGCGGCGGTCGTTCTCGACGACCCGGGCCCGCTCGCCGGCCTCGCCGACGCCGTCGAAGCCGAGCACCTCGACCGGGTCGCCGGGACGCGCGGCCTCGATCCGCTTGCCGTTGAAGTCGTGCATCGCCCGGACCCGCCCCCACTGCGAGCCGGCCACGATCGAGTCGCCGACCCGCAGCGTGCCGCGCTGGACGAGGATCGTGACGACCGCGCCGCGGCCGGGATCGAGGTGCGATTCGATGACCGTGCCCGATGCCTCCGCTTCCGGGTTGGCCTTCAGGTCCTCGAGCTCGGTCACCAGCAGGATCATGTGGAGGAGGTTGTCGAGGCCTTCCTGCGTCTTCGCCGAGACGTCGCAATAGACGGTGTCGCCGCCCCAGTCCTCCGGGTTGAGCCCGAGGTTGGCGAGCTCGCCCCGCACCTTGTCGGGGGTCGCGCCCTCCTTGTCGATCTTGTTGACGGCGATCATCACCGGCACCTCAGCCGCCTTCGCGTGGTCGATCGCCTCGACCGTCTGCGGCATCACGCCGTCGTCGGCCGCGACGACGACGATCGCGACGTCGGTCACCTTCGCGCCGCGGGCTCGCATCGCGGTGAACGCCTGGTGGCCGGGCGTGTCGAGGAAGGTGATCGTGCGACCCTCGGAGTGGACCTGGTACGCGCCGATGTGCTGCGTGATGCCCCCGGCCTCGCCGGCTGCGACCTCGGTCGCCCGGATCGCGTCGAGCAGCGACGTCTTGCCGTGGTCGACGTGGCCCATCACGGTCACGACCGGAGGGCGCTCGACGAGGTCCGCCTCCTCGTCCTCGAAGGCCGGCACCTCCTCGACGTCGTCGCCGGCGCGAACGATCTCGACCTCCTGGTCGAACTCCCCGGCGAGGACGACCACCGTCTCGTCGGTCAGGGTCTGGGTCAGGGTCGCCATCTCGCCCTGTTCCATCAGCTTCTTGATCACCTCGGAGCTGCTGACGCCGAAGGTCTCGGAGACCTCGCGGACGGTGGCCCCCGAGTTGACCTTGAGCGCCTGCGGCTCCTCGACGGCCGGCGTCTTCAGCTCCGGCGACTCGTCGAATGCGGGCCGGCGCCGGCGCCCGCGCCGGCGCGGCGGGCGCTGCGGGGGGCCCTGCGACATGTGGTCGCGGCGGGCCGCCTGCGAGTCGATCACCACCCGGCGCCGCTTCTTGCCGGCTCCGTCGCCGCCCGCGGGCGGCGACGCCGGCCGCTTGGCGGGCTTCGGGGGCCGTCGCGCTCCCGCGCCCGCCGCCGATGCCGTGCCGGCCGCGGCGGGCTTCTTCTTCGGCAGCGCTCCGGCCGCGGCGAGCGCCTTCAGCGCCGTCGCCTGGTCGACGCTCGAGGATGCGGTCTTGACCTCGACGCCGGCGGCCTTGAGGGCGTCGATGACCTTGGAGCTCTCGAGCCCGAGCGCCTTCGCGATCGCGTGTACGCGCTGCTTCGCCATCCGTCTCCGCTCAGGCCTCCGAGCCCTCGACCGCGCCCTCCCCCTCTCCGGGTGCCTGCTCGCCGTCGGCGGCAGCCGCGGACCCGGCCGCCGACGCCGGCTCCGGTGGTCCCTCCCCGGCGGCGGCCTCGCCGCCCGTCGCGCCGTCGGCCTCGCCGCCGCCCGCACCCTCCGTGCCGGCCTCGTCCGCGGCGGCGGCCTCGCCGTCACCGTCCGCCGCGGCCTCGGCCTCGGCCGCGCCCGCCTCGTCCCCGGATCCGGCCTCGGTGAACGCGGCCTCGGCGCGGGCGACGATCGCGGCGACGTCGCCCTCGCCGGCGTCGTCGCCGGCCAGCACCGCGACCTCGTCCTCTCCCAGGGTCGAGAGCACCGTGACCTGGTTGGTGGCGAAGCGGGCCAGCGCCTGGTGGGTCGGCAGGCCGCAGTAGCGCGAGCCGGGCAAGGCCGCGTTCGGGCAGCGGCGGCCGGCCGAGAGCACCGCCATGCAGCGTCCGTCGAACTGCTCCTCCTCGTCCTCGAAGCCCTCGTCCTCGGCCCGCTCGGCGAACTCGCTCTCGCCGACGATGTCGACGCGCCAGCCGGTCAGCTTCGCCGCGAGTCGGGCGTTCTGGCCCTCGCGGCCGATCGCGAGCGAGAGCTGGTCGTCGGGGACGATCACGGTCGCCTGCCGTTCCTCGTCGTCGACGAGCACCTCGCGGACGCGCGCCGGCGAGAGCGCCTTGGCGACGAACCGGGCGGGCTCCTCGTTGTAGGGGATGATGTCAATCTTCTCTCCGCGCAGCTCCGAGACGACCATCCGGACGCGCGAGCCGCGTGGCCCGACGCAGGCGCCGACCGGGTCGACGCCGTCGGCGTGGGAGACGACCGCGATCTTCGAGCGGAAGCCGGGCTCGCGGGCGACGCCGACGACCTCGACGAGCTCGTCCGCGATCTCCGGCACCTCGAGCGCGAACAGCTTCTTGATCAGCTCCGGGTCCTTGCGCGAGACGACCACGCTCGGGCCCTTGCCGTCGGCGTTGACCTCGGTGATGACCGCCTTGATCCGCATCCCGTGGTCGTAGCGCTCGCTGTAGATCTGCTCCGACCGCGGCAGCAGCGCCTCGACCCGGTCGCGGAGCTGGACGAGCGTGTAGCGGTTGTCGGACTGTTGGATGATCCCGGTGATCAGCTCGCCGACGCGATCCTGGAACTCCTCGTACATCATCATCCGCTCGGCCTCGCGGATCCGCTGCAGCACGACCTGCTTCGCCGTCTGCGCGGCGATCCGGCCGAAGTTGTCGGGGGTGACGTCGCGGGACTCGATCTGGTCCTCGTAGGGGGCGAGGATCTCCGGATCGAGATCCGGCTCCTCGGGCTCCTTGAGCTGGCCGGTCGCGGGATCGATCTCGGGCTCCTGCTCCTCGGCCGCCTCGGCGAGCAGCTTCTCCTCGAGCTCGGGCGGGAGGATCAGCTCGAAGACGCGGAAGTCGGCGGTCTCGCGGTCGAGGTCGACGCGCGCGTACCTGGCCGCGCCCGGCTGCTTCTTGTAGGCGGACAGCAGCGCGTCCTCGAGCGCCGCCATCAGCGTCTCCGAGTCGAGCCCCTTCTCCTGCTCGAGGACCTTGATTGCATCTACGATCTCGCGGCTCACGGCTGCACCTCCGAGGGCTCTGGGACAAGGTTGGAGCGGCTGACGAGCTCGAACGGGATCTCGAACGTCTTCCCGCCCGACTCGATGCTGACCGCCTCGGCGCCGGCGGCAAGCAGGCGCCCGGTGAAGTTCCTGCGCCCGTCGATCGGTCGCGCCGTGCGGATCCGGGCGGCGTGGCCCTCGAAGCGGGCGAAGTGCTCGGGCTTCGAGAGCGGCCGGTCGAGGCCGGGCGAGGAGACCTCGAGGGCGTAGTCGCCGAGGAGGTCGCGGACCTGCGTCGTCACCCGCTCGCAGAGGTCGAGCCCGACCCCATGCGGATGATCGATGAAGAGGCGCAGCGTCCCGTGCGCGGGGCGGTCCACGGCGATCAGCTCGATCCGCGGGTCGAGCGCGGCGATCTCGGTTGCGATCTGGTTCTCGGTCGGCGTCATCTTCTTCGGTCGGTTCGTCTCGCGGCCACCTCCGGTCCCCTTCGAGCCGAAAAAAAGGCGGGCCGCAGGCCCACCTCTCGCAACGGATTCGTATGCGGACAAAGGTGTACTGCGAGTATAGCCGCAGCGGTGCCCCGATCAAGGCCTCTTCCGGCGTGACCGCCCGGGACGATCACGGCCGGACCTCGACCAGCAGCGTGACCGGGCCGTCGTTGACGAGCTCGACCTCCATCGCGGCGCCGAACTCGCCCCGCTCGGCGCCGAGTAGCGCGCAAACGAGCTCGTAGAGCGGCCGGGCCCGGTCCGGGGGGGCGGCGCCGGTGAAGCTCGGGCGGTTGCCCTTGCCGACGTCGCCGTAGAGCGTGAACTGGCTGACGCAGAGGATGCCGCGCTCGCCGACCGGCTCCGCCATCCGCCCCTCTCCGTCGGGGAAGATCCGCAGGGCCGCGAGCTTGCGCGCGAGCCGGCGGGCCACGTCCTCGGTGTCCTCGGACGCGACCCCGAGGAACACCAGCATCCCCGGACCGATCGCCCCCACGGTCTCGACGCCGGCCCGCACCGATGCCGATCCGACCCGCTGGACCAGCGCCCGCATTCGGCGTCAGGAGGCCAGGCGCTGCCTGTAGGCGCGGTAGTCCTCGCGGTCGGGCCGCAGGCCCGTCGCGATCGCGAGGTGCCGCCGAGCCGCGTCGGGACGGCCGCAGAGGGCGAGCGAGCGGCCGAGGCAGAACTGCGCGAAGTCGTTCGTCGGGTGGCGCTCGACGACGACCTCGAACTCGGTGGCCGCCTCGGCGAACCGCCGCGAGCGGAACAGCGCCCGGCCGTTCGCCTCGCGCACCGACGCCTTCTCCGGCTCCCGCGTCGCCGCCTTCCCCAGCGGCACCGCCGCCGCCGCGAAGTCGCCGCTCTCGAGCAGCTCGAGCCCGCGCCTGTAGAGCGCGTAGGTGTCGTCGTGCTCGCCCATCGCTCCGAGTCTACGGAGCGCGCGAAGGCGCCCGGTCCGCGGGCCCGTCGCCGGCGGGCGCCGAGGAGGCGGCTCAGTACACGATCGCCAGCGCCAGGTAGTAGCCGGCGACGATCGTGAACAGGACGGCGTCGAGGCGGTCGAGGAGCCCGCCGTGGGGGCCGAGCATCCGACCGGTGTCCTTGACGTCGAGGTCGCGCTTGACGGCGGACTCGAAGAGGTCGCCGAGCGGGGCGAGGAGGGCGATGCAGAAGCCGTACAGCAGCGCCTCGGGGCCACTCAGCCAGTCCTGGTAGAGCCCGGCGAGCCAGAACCCGAGGACGCCGCCGAGGATGCCGATCAGAAGGCCTTCGATCGTCTTGTTCGGGGAGACCCGGGGAGAGAGCCGGCGCTGCCCGAACATGCGGCCGCCGAGATAGGCGAACGTGTCGGCGAAGAAGGTCGCGACGAGGACGTCGACGAGCAGGGCGCCACCGTGGAGGGGCAGCTCCCGGAGCAGGACCGCGTGGGCGAAGGGGAGTGCGATCCAGACCAGCGCGAGGACGGTGATCGCGAACGACCAGGTCACGTTCTTCGGGCTCGGGCGCAGCAGGGCGAAGAACAGCATCACCGGGACGGTGGCGACCAGGGCGAGCAGGATCTGCAGGGAGGAGCCGAAGTAGGCGGCCGCGATCATGCCGAGGGCGCCGAGGAAGGCGGCTGCCTCGAACGGCCGTGAGCGCGCCGTCATCCGGAAGAGCTCGATCTGGGCGGCCCACGCCAGGCCGACCATCGCGACCGCGAAGACGGGCCCGCCGAAGGCGATGATGGCGACCGCGAAGACGATCCAGGGGGCGGCCCAGAGCACCCGCGCCGCGGTCTCCGACCGGCGCCCGGCGGGTGCGCGACGCGGCGGCTCCCGCTCGCCGGACGGCTCCCGCCGGTCCACACGGTCCAGGCCTTCGGAGCCCTCCCCGATCCGCCCGGAGGAGGGCGGCGGGCGCTCCGGGGGGCTCTCCCGCCGCGTCCGCGGCGAACCAGGTCGGGGCGGGAAGTCCATCCCGGCGAGCCTACTCGCGGGCGCCGAAGCGCCGCCGCCGCGACGCGTACTCCTGCAGCGCCGCCTCCAGGTCGGCGCGGCGGAAGTCGGGCCAGAGGCGGTCGCTGAAGTGGAGCTCGGAGTAGGCGCTCTGCCAGAGCAGGAAGTTCGAGAGGCGCTGCTCGCCGCTGGTCCTGATCACGAGATCGGGATCGCTCATCTCGGGCGCGTAGAGGAGCTCGGCGAACCGCTGCTCGCCGCCCCCGCGGTAGCGCTCGGCGGCGTCGAGGATCTCGGCGCGGCCGCCGTAGTTGAAGGCGACGAACAGGGTCATCGTGTCGTTGCCGGCCGTCGTCGCCTCGGCCCATTCCATTCGCTCCAGCAGCGCCGGGGAGACGCCGGAGCGCCGGCCGACGAATCGCATCCGGACCCCCTCGGCGTCCAGCTCCGGGGTCTCCGAGGCGATCAGCTCGGCGAACATCTCCATCAACCCCGCGACCTCGTCGGCGGGGCGCGACCAGTTCTCGGTCGAGAACGCGTACACGGTCAGCTCGCGGATCCCGAGGGCGGCGGCGTCCTTGACCGTCTGCTTCATCGCCTCGGAGCCGCGGCGGTGGCCCTCGAGCACCGGCAGCCCGCGCTCGGCGGCCCAGCGCCCGTTTCCGTCCATGATGATCGCGACGCGGGTCGCGCCGGCCCCGCCGGAGGACCCCGGATCAGCCACTAGATGACCGTGCGGTCGGCCATCTAGACCGTCAGGAGCTCCTCTTCCTTGCCCTTGACGAGCGAGTCGATCTCGCCGACCGAGCGGTCGGTCAGCTTCTGCAGCTCGACCTCGGCCCGGTGCTCCTCGTCCTCGCCGACCTCCCCCTCCTTCTTCAGGTCGCGCAGATCGCCGTTCACGTCGCGGCGGATGTTGCGGATCGCGACCCGGCCCTCCTCGGCGACCCCGTGGATGACCTTCACCATCTCCCGCCGGCGCTCCTCGGTCATCTCCGGGATCTGGAGCCGGATGACGCTGCCGTCGTTGTTGGGGGTGAGGCCGACGTCGGACTCGATGATCGCCCGCTCGATCGCGCTCAGCGCGCTCTTGTCGTAGGGGGTGACGGTGAGCAGCCGGGCGTCCGCGGCGGCGACGTTGGCGAGCTGGTTCAACGCCGTCTCGGTCCCGTAGTAGTCGACGACGATGCGGTCGAGCAGGTGCGGCGAGGCCCGACCCGTACGCACGGTCGCGAGCTCGTTCCGGGTCGAGTCGACCGACTTCGACATCCGCTCGTCGGCGTCGGCCAGCAACTCGTCGATGATCTCGTTCACGGCCGCTGCTCCTCTCGCTTCGACGACACCACGGTCCCCACCCGCTCGCCGCGGACGATCCTATCTATGTTCGTTTCGTCCGCCATGTTGAAGACGTGGATCGGGAGGTCGTTGTCCATGCAGAGCGACAGCGCGGTCGAATCCATCACCTTGAGGCCGCGCTCGATCGCCTCGATGTGGGTGATCGCGGGCAGAAACCGCGCGTCCGGGACCTCGACCGGGTCGGCGTCGTAGACGCCCTCGACCCCGTGCTTGGCCATCAGGATCGCCTCGGCGTGGATCTCGAGCGCGCGCAGCGACGCGGCGGTGTCGGTCGTGAAGAACGGGTTGCCGGTCCCGGCCGCGAAGATCACGACGCGGCCCTTCTCGAGGTGCCGCATCGCGCGCCGCCTGATGTAGGGCTCGGCGACCTCGCTCACCTCGATCGCCGACAACACCCTCGTGTCGGTCCCCTGCTTCTCGAGCGCGTCCTGGAGCGTCAGCGCGTTCAAGACCGTCGCGAGCATGCCCATGTAGTCGGCCGTAGCCCGGTCCATCCCGGCGGCGACCCCCTGCAGGCCGCGATAGATGTTGCCGGCGCCGACGACGATCGCGATCTCGAGGCCGCCGTCACGGACCCGCGTGACCTGCGCGGCGATGCGCTCGACGCGGTCGTGGTCGGTCCCGTACTCGAGGTCGCCCATCAGCGCCTCGCCCGAGAGCTTCAGCATCACCCGGTCGAAGACCAGGTCGCCGCCCTCCCCAGCGCTCATGCCGCCCCGGACCGCCGCCTCAGCCGTCCGCGCCGACCTCGAAACGGGCGAAGCGGGCGATCCTGATGTTCTCGCCGGTCTTCGCCGACGCCTCCTGGCGGAGCTCCTCGATCGTCTTCCCCCCGTGCTTGTCGGCGTTGACGTGCTCCTGCTCGAGCAGCGCGATCTCCTTGCGCCACTTGGCGATCTGGCCTTCGACGATGCGCTCGCGCACGTTCTCCGGCTTGCCCTCCTCGGCGGCCTTCCGCTCGAAGACGGCCCGCTCCGACGCCTCCTCCCCGGCGGGGACGTCGGCGGCGGCGACGTAGCGCGGAGCGGCAGCCGCGACGTGGAGCGCGACCTCGGACGCGAACGCGCGGAAGTCGTCGTTGCGCGCCACGAAGTCGGTCTCGCACTGGACCTCGACGAGGACGCCGATCTTGCCCGTCGCGTGGACGTAGGAGGAGACGATCCCCTCGCCCGTGCTGCGGCCGCTGCGTTTCGCCGCCGACGCCTGGCCCTTCACCCGCAGGAGCTCGACCGCCTTCTCCATGTCGCCCCCGGCCTCCGACAGGGCCGACTTGCAGTCCATCATCGCGGCGCCGGTCCGCTCGCGCAGGGCTTTGACGTCGGCGGCGGCGATCTTGGGGCTCACCGTTCTCCCCCCTCCGCGGACGATCCTCCCGCCGGGGTCGCCTCCGCCTCGGGGGCGCCCTCGGGGGGCTCCGGGGCGGGGGCCTGCGGCCGCTCGCCCCCGGGAGCGGCCTCGGCCGGGGATCCGCCCGCGCCATCCGCCGCCTCGGCCTCGGCCTTCGCGGCCTCCTCCGCGGCCTTGCGCGCCGCCTCCTCCTCGCGCTTGCGGCGCTCCTCCTCCTCGCGCTTGCGGCGCTCCTCCTCCTCGCGCATGCGGCGCTCCTCCTCGGCCTTCCGGAAGGCGGTCGCCGAGGCCAGGATCGCCGAGCCGACGGTGCCGACGACCAGCTCGCAGGAGCGAATCGCGTCATCGTTGCCGGGGATCACGTACTCGATCGGGCGCGGATCGCAGTTGCTGTCCACGAGGGCGACGATCGGGATCCCGAGCCGGGTCGCCTCGTTGACGGCGATCTCCTCGGCGTTGAGGTCGATGACGAAGATCGCGTCCGGCGTCCGTTCCATGTCGCGGACGCCGCCGAGGTTGAACTCGAGCTTGCGCAGCTCCGCCTCGCGCGCCATCCGCTCCTTCGTCGGCAGCAGCGCGAGCTGGCCGCCCGTCTCGAGCTCGGTGAGCTCGTGCAGGCGCTTGATCCGCTTCGAGATCGTCCCGAAGTTGGTCAGCAGCCCCCCGAGCCAGCGCCGGCTGACGTAGGGCATGCCTGTCTTGCCCGCCCACTCCTCGATCGTGTCGCGGGCCTGCTTCTTGGTGCCGACGAAGAGGATCGTGCCGCCGCGCCCGGCGAGTTCGGAGCAGAAGTCGCGGGCACGGCCGAGCAGCTCGTCGGTCTGCAGCAGGTCGAGGATGTGGATGCCGTCGCGCTCGCCGTGGATGTAGCGGCGCATCGCCGGGTTCCAGCGCCGGGTCTGGTGCCCGAAGTGGACACCCCCCTCGAGCAGCTCCTTGATGCCTGTGTCGGCATTCGAGTCGGTCATCGATTCCCTTGCGTTGCGTGCGATTCCGGCCGCCGGAGCCGCCGCGGGGACCCGGGGATGAGCCGGGCAGGGCCCGCGGCCGCCACGCGGCCGCCTTCCGATCGGCGGGAGTGTAGAGGCAACGGCGCCGGGCGGCGGCGCTCAGTCCCGCCGCGCCCGCTCGAGCGCCGCCTCGAGATCGTCGGGAAGCGCGCTCTCGAGCTCGACCGGGCGGCCGTCGACGGGATGGGCGAACGAGATCCGGCGCGAGTGCAGGAACTGGCGCTCGAGCCCGTAGCCGGGCGCCGACCCCGAGCCGTACCGGCGGTCGCCGACGACGGGGCAGCCGATCGCCTCCAGGTGGACGCGGATCTGGTGCGTGCGACCGGTCTCGAGGCGAACGTCGAGCAGCGCCGCCCGCGGCAGCCGCTCGCGGACCTCGAATCGGGTCACGGCGGTCCGCGGCCGCCGGCCGCCGACGACGACGCGCTCCCGCGCCCGGTGATCGCGGCCGAGCGGGGCGTCGATCGTTCCGGTGCGCGAGGGCGGGCATCCCGCGACCAGCGCGATGTACTCGCGGACGACCTCGCGGGCGGCGATCTTCGCGCTCAGCGCCCGGTGGGCCGCCGCGTCACAGGCGACCACGAGCAGGCCCGACGTGTCGCGGTCGAGGCGGTGGACGATCCCCGGGCGGGAGGGGTCCGGGCCGCCCCCGAGCAGCTCGCCGAGCTCCTCGACCAGGGTCGGGCCCTCCGCCCCCGGCGCCGGGTGGACGAGCATCCCCGCCGGCTTGTCGACGACGGCCAGATGCTCGTCCCGCCAGGCGACGAGCGGGCGATCGACGGTGCTCATTCCGGCCCGGGACCGGCCTGCGCGGGCCGGCCGCCCCCGTGCCCGTCGCCTCCGGGATCGGGCTCGGCGTCGGCGCCGAACGCGTACATCCAGACGAGGATCGCCACCCCGACCGTGATCTCGGCGTCGGCGAGGTTGAAGGCCGGCCAGGGCCCGAGGTCGACGAAGTCGGTGACCGCCCCTTCGCGGACCCGGTCGATCAGGTTGCCGATCGCGCCGCCCGCGAGCAGCCCGATCGGCAGCCAGAGGCCGCGCCGGTCGGTGGCCGAGAGGAAGACGATCAGGAGCGTCCCGAACGCGCCGGCGGCGAGCACGATCACGAGCCCGCCGGCGCTGTCGAGCAGCCCGAACGCGATGCCGCGGTTGGCGACGCGGACGAGGTCGACCCCGGCGACGAGATCGACCCGCTCGCCGGGCTCGAGGGCGCCGCGAACCAGTGCCTTCGCGAGCTGGTCGAGGGCGACCGCCGCTACGGCTACGAGCGCCGCCCACCCGTATCCGGGCCGCCGGCTCACCCCTCGATCAGCCCGACGACGATCGACCGTGAGACGAACAGGAGGATCAGGCCGATCATCGGGCTCAGATCGATCGCCATGCCGCCGGCGCCGACGGGCGGGAGGTAGCGCCGGAACAGGTTCAGGTACGGCGCCGTGGTCTCCTCGACGAAGCCGGTGACCGCCCGCAGGGCGCTGCTGTACGGGAGCGAGCCACGAAAGCTCACATACCACGAGATCGCGACGGAAGCGATCACGAGGACGATGTAGACGAGGAAGACCGCATCGACGAAGCGGGCGAGATCGCCGCTGTCGATCGCGGCGGCGATCGCGGTCATCGGGCTTCCGCCATGCGTTCCAGCGAGGCCCTCACCGCGGCCTTGAACGCGGCGCGTACGTCGCGCTCGGCGAGCGCGGCGAGGCCGGCTTCGGTGCTGCCGCCGGGGGAGGCGATCGCCGCCTGCATCGGGCCCGGCTCGTGGGTCAGGAGGTGATGGCCGACGCCCGCCGTCGCCTCGCTGACGAGCCTCGAGCTGAGCTCCGGGTCGAGCCCGGCTTCGACGCCGGCTTCGATCAGCGCCTCGACGGCGAGCGCGATGTAGGCCGGCGCGCACCCCATCACCGCGGTTGCCGGATCGAGCTCCTCCTCGGCCACCTCGAAGACGATGCCGAGGCTGCCGAGGAGCGCCAGCGCCTCGCCGAGGACCCCGGCCCGCTGGCGCTCCGCCAGCGGCGCGTGGCAGATCACCCCGCGACCGACCTCGACCGCGAGGTTCGGCATCGTTCGCAGGACCGGCGTCGGCGCCAGGGCCGGCGCGAGCCGCGACAGCGGCGTCGCGCCGAGGACCGAGACGACGCCGCGGGGCCGACCCGCGATCCGGGGGGCGACCTCCTCCAGCGCCGCCGGCTTCACCGCGAGGACGACGAGGTCGGACCGGTCCGCCATGTCCTCGATCGACTCGAGGCTCTCGCCGCCGAGCTCCGCCGCGAGCCGCCGGGCGCGGCCGGAGCCGGAGTCGGTGAAGAGCATCGAGCTCGGGCGCAGCGACGCGCGCGACCAGCCGCGGGCAACCGCGGCGCCCATGCTTCCGGATCCGGCGAAGCCGACGACCATCGACCCGAAGACTAGACGCCGGTCCGCCGGGCACCGCCGGGGTCACGCCGGTCAGGACTGGTTGAAGAACCCCTTCTCGACGAGGCGCGCCTTCTCCTCGGCGGAGACCTCGACGTTCGCCGGCGTCAGCATGAAGGTCTTGTCGGCGATCTTCTGCATCCCGCCGTCGAGCGCGTAGGTCAGGCCCGAGCTGAAGTCGATCAGGCGCTTCGAGAGGTCCGCGCTCGTGGACTGCAGGTTGAGGATCACCGGGACGTTGCGCTTGAACCGGTCGGCCACCTCCTGCGCGTCGTTGAAGTTCCGCGGGGTCACGAAGTGGACCTGGACGTCGGCGCCGGCATCCGCGACCGGGCGCAGGTTGCGCCGCCGGCGGGGGACGGAATCGTCGGCGAAGATGTCGTCGATCTCGTCGACCGGGGGCTCCTCGCGACGGAGCCGGCGCACGTTCGAGGCGCCGCGCTGCCGGCGCGGGGCCGGGGAGACCGCCTCGTCGCTGACGGTGTCGGGCTCGTAGGGGTCGTGCTCGTCCTCGTAGCGGTAGTCGTGATCCTCGGCGAGGCCGAAGTAGACGAGAGCCCTGTTCCATGTATCGCGTACGGCCATGTCGCGCTCTTTCGCCCGCCCGGGACGAAGTCCTGCGCGGGAGTATGACGCGAGCGCCGGCCGGGAGGCAACCCCCGCCGCCGACGCCGCGCCGATCATCTCAACCGAAGAGCGCGCCGCCGATCCGGATCGTCGTCGCCCCTTCCTCGGCCGCCACCTGCCAGTCCTGGCTCGTCCCCATCGACAGGCGCTCGAGCCCGTGCTCGGCGGCGAGCTCGGCGAGGCGGGCGAAGTGCGGGCGGGAGCTCTCCGGGTCGGCCGTGGACGGGGGCATCGTCGACAGCCCCGCGACCCGGACCGGGCAGGCGGCGATCGTCTCCGCGAGCGCCTCGGGAGCGACGCCCCCCTTGCCCTCTTCTGCGGCCACGTTGACCTGGATCAGTACCTCGGTCTCGCCGCTCCCGTGCCTGCCGAGCTCCCGGAGGACGCTTGCCGAGTGGACGGAGTGGATCAGGCGAACGAGCGGCAGGATCGCCCGCACCTTGCGGCTTTGGACGTTGCCGATGAAGTCCCAGGTGAACGCATCGCCCCATCGCTCCCGCTTGCGCTCGAGGTCGCCGAGCCGGTTCTCGCCGACGAGGACGACCCCGGCCTCGGCGAGAGCGCCCATCTCCTCGCTCGGAACGTACTTGCAGGCCACGAGCACCTCGGTGCCGGCCGGCACGCGGCTTTCGATCTCGTCGAGGCGGGCGCGGACGCGGGCCGGGTCGATATCGCGAAACGGCTCAACCATCGCTCAGCCCGACCCGACGACGATCCCGGCTTGACGGCCGGTGTCGGGCCCCTCGCCGCGATGCGAGAAGAAGGTCTCGAGCTCGCAGCGGGTGCAGACGCCGGCGACCTCGATCCGCTCGACGCCGGCGCGCTCGAGCAGGCGACGGGCGACCGCGGCCAGGTCGAGCATGCGGCCCGCGGCGAGACCGGGGCCGAGCGGCGCGAAGGCGGCCAGGACCTCCTCGCCGACCTCGTAGCAGCACGCCCCGATGCCGGGTCCGATCGCGGCCGCGCTCGCCCCGACCGCCTCGGCGCCGGCTCCGACGATCCCGGCGGCGAGCCCGCGCCAGCCGCAATGCAGCATCGCAAGCCCCTCGCGGCCGGCGAGCGCGACCGGCAGGCAGTCGGCCACGAGCACCAGCGCGGCGAGGCCGGAGCGGTCGACCAGGTGGCCGTCGGCCTCGGGGGGGTCCGCCCCCGGGGCCGGCCACGACGGCGGAGACTGCGGACCCTCGTGGACGACGATGCGCGCGCCGTGGACCTGCCGTGCGATCACCACGCCCTCCGGATCGATCCCGGTCGCGGCGCAGAGACGCTGCCGGTTGGCGACGACGCGATCGCGTTCGTCGCCGGTGAGGATGCCGAGGTTGAGGCTCGAGTATGGGCCCTCGCTCACCCCTCCGAGGCGGGTCGAGAAGATCGCCCGCGCCCCGGGCAGCGCGGCCTCGAGCCATCTCGTCCCACCGCCTTCGCGCCAGTCCATCGCGGGGAAGATCCCAGATGCGATCAGCCGACGTCGGCGGCGATCTCGAGCGCGGCGGCGAGCTCGGCCGACCGACCGGCGTCGATCTCGCCGTCGAGCTTGCGGTCGAGCGCCCCGGCGAGTCCGGCGCCGATCGCGGGCCCGCGCGGGATCCCGGCGGCGAGCAGGTCGTCGCCGGAGATCTCGAGCGCGACGTCCCTCCACTCGCGCAGATAGCGGTCGACCCAGGAGCCGCCGGCGGCCCTCGCGACGAGCAGGACGGCCGGGTCGACCCCGGATGCGAGGCGGACGGCCCTCGACGGGCTGGCCGGGCGCGCCGCCGCGAGCTCGAGCGCGCGATCCAGCCCGGGGCTCGCGCCGGCCGCGATCAGCATCGCCCGGACCGCGGGCTCGACGTGCCCGCTCCAGAGCGGATCCAGCCGCGTCTGCCCGACCGCGGCCGGCAGCTCGCCGCCGCCCTCGGGCAGCGGCATGACGCCCCACTCGTCGAGGAGGGCGAAGCCCTCCGCTGCGGCTCTCTCGCCGGCGAGCCGCCGCAGCTCGGCGTCCCGGCGGTCGGCCGACACGAGGCCGAGCTCGGCCGCCTCGAGCAGTCGCCGCGTCGTCCGGTCGGGGGCGAGCCCGAGCCGCGCGCAATAGCGGGCCGCCCGGATCGCGCGCGTCGGGTCGTCCCGAAACGACCCCCGGTGCAGGACGCGGAGCCGACCGGCGGCGAGGTCGGCCGCTCCGCCGAACGGATCGAGGACGGCGTGCGGCGAGGCGATCGCGACCGCGATCGCGTTGACCGAGAAGTCGCGGCGCCCGAGATCGTCCTCGATCGGCGCCGGGGCGACGTCGGGGAGGGCTCCGGGGCGCGGGTAGGCCTCGGTGCGCGTTCGCGCTATGTCGGCGTGGCGCCCGTCGCCGAGCGGCACGACCGCGGTCCCGAAGCGATCGTGACGACGGGCCCGGACCCCGAGGCGGTCGAGCAGCGGGCCGAGCTCGCGGTCGACGGCGATGTCGACGTCGGCATCGGGCTCGGCGCCGGCGACGAGCGCCCTCGCGACGCCGCCGACGATCCAGCCCCCGGCCTCGCCGAGGACGGCGCCGACCCGGCCGAGCCGCAGCCGCTCGATCGCGTCGTCGAGGTCAATGCCCGCGGTCATCGCTCCGTAGCATGCTGCGTTCGCGGATGAACCGGATCCTGACCATCTGGCGCGGGATGACGAACGGTGAGCGCGTGGTCGCGGCGGCCGTCGCCCTCGCCCTCGCGATCACCGTGGTCGCCGGCGCCTACGCGCTGCTGAAGCGGCCCGGCGACGTGTCGAACCCCGACGTCGCCTTCAGCCTCGAGGAGGGCGCCGGCAAGGAGCGGCGGCCGAAGCCGCGCAAGACCGTGAACTGGACGCGCTTCGGCTACGACCTCGGCCGCAGCAAGTTCCTCGACACGCCGCGGATCCGCCCCCCGTTCCGGAAGCTCTGGAAGTGGCAAGGAGAGGAGCTGATCGAGTTCCCGCCGATCGTCGTCGACGGTCGCCTCTACTTCATCGACAACGACGGCGTCTACGTCGCCCTCGACGCGAGCAGCGGGAAGGTGCTCTGGAGGAAGCGCCTCGCCTCCCTCAACGCCTCCTCGCCGGCCTACTTCAAGGGCGTGCTCTACAGCGTCAGCCTCGCTCCCGCCCAGGCCCTCGCCGTGCGGGCCCGGGACGGGAAGGTGCTGTGGCGCAAGCCGCTTGCGGCGCGTTCTGAGTCCTCGCCCCTGGTCCTCTCGGGACGCATGTACATCGGCAACGAGGCGGGGCAACTCCTCGCCCTCGACATCGACGACGGCTCCACGGCCTGGGAGACGACGCTGGGCGGGTCGGTCAAGGCGGGGCCGGCGTTCGCCGACGGCACCCTCTACGTCGGCGACTACGGCGGCCGGATGAACGCGGTCCGGGCGCGTGACGGCAAGCTGCTCTGGCAGACGTCCGACCTCGGCACCGGGATCGGGGGCTCGGGCCGCTTCTACTCGACCCCGGCCGTCGCCTTCGGCCGGGTCTATGCCGGCAACGCCGACAACCGGGTCTACAGCTTCGATGCCGAGACCGGCGAGATCGCCTGGTCGTTCTCGACCGGCGACTACGTCTACTCGGGCGTGGCGGCCGCCGACACCAGGGGCACCGGGCCGACCGTCTACTTCGGCTCTCACGACCGCAACGTCTACGCGGTCGACGCCAAGACCGGCGAGGAGAAGTGGTCGGAGGGCGCCGGGGGGCAGGTCAGCGGCCCGGCGACGGTGGTCGGCGACGTCGTCTACGCCTCGACGTTCAGCGGCAACGCGACGATCGGGCTCGACCTCGGCAGCGGCCGGCGCGTCTTCAGCTACGACGACGGGGAGTACGGCCCGGTGGTCTCGGACGCCCAGGTCCTCTACCTGACCGGCGGCGCATCCGTGGTCGCCTTCGAGCCGATCGACGTCGGCAGCTTCAGGTACGAGACGAACAAGGGCCAGAAGGGGATCGTGCCGCCGGCCCAGCAGCGCAAGGCGAAGCGGGCGGCGAGGGAGCGGGCCCGCGGGGTCGGCTCCGGCGACGGGCCCGCGGGGGCAGGGGGCTCCGCGGGCGCGGCGGGCGGCGGGCCGCAGGGCGATCGGGGAGGCGGCGGCGCGGGACCCGAGCCCGGCAAGGGCGGCGCGCGGGAGCGGCCGCCGCCGGGCGGCCAGGGCCGCGAGCCGGAGCGATAGGCGCGGGCTCGCGCAGGCACCGACGTGGGTAGTGGCTGCGGAAGGGGAGCATGAGGGGCGCCTCAGGTCAGGCCTGAAGGTCGGTTCCTCGAGCGGGACGAAACCGGTCGGATACGGCGGTTTCAGCCCGCTCGCCGGGACGAGGTCGTACGGGTGGCGAGAAACGACGCCGCCCGCGCAACGGTGCGAGCCGGTCGCCGGCGGTGACGCCCGCCGCGGGTCCACGCGGTCGGTCCCGCGGGGCCCCTACCTGACGTCGATCCCCGCCGCGCGCATCGCTTCCTTCGCCTCGGCGATCGTGTGCCGCCCGTAGTGGAAGATCGAGGCCGCGAGGACCGCGTCGGCGCCGCCCTCGAGGACCCCCGCCGCGAGGTGCTCGAGGCGACCGACGCCGCCGGAGGCGATGACCGGGATCGGGACGGCGGCGGCGACGGCGGCGGTGAGAGCGAGGTCGTAGCCGTCCTCGGTCCCGTCCCGGTCCATGCTCGTGAGCAGGATCTCGCCGGCGCCGCGCTCGGCGGCCTCGACCGCCCAGGCGACGGCCTCCCGCCCCTCGACCCGCCGGCGGCCGCCGGCGACGTGGACGTCCCAGCGGCTCTCGCCGGGCACCGCGCGGGCGTCGATCGCGACGACCACGCACTGCGATCCGAACACCTCCGCGAGCTCGCCGATCAGCTCCGGCCGCGCCAGCGCCGCGGAGTTGACGCCGACCTTGTCGGCGCCGGCGTCGAGCACCGCCTGCGCGTCGGCGACCGAGCGGATGCCGCCGCCGATCGTGAACGGGATGAAGACCTCGTCGGCGGTCCGCCGGGCGAGCGCGACGATCGTCTCGCGATCCTCGTGCGAGGCGGTGATGTCGAGGAAGACGAGCTCGTCGGCCCCCTCGGCGTCGTAGCGGGCGGCGAGCTCGACCGGGTCGCCGGCGTCGCGGATGTCGACGAACCGCGTTCCCTTGACGACGCGGCCACGGTCGATGTCGAGGCAGGGGATCAGGCGCTTCAGCGGCACGTCGGGGAGCGTAGATGGCACGGTCCGCCGGGACCGCGCGGGAGGGCGGCCGGCGCCGTCGCCGACCCGGCCGGGCCCCGCCGGGCAAGGAGGCCGGCGAATGGCGCTCAGCGCCTCCGCCGACCGGCCGAGGTGGCGGCCGCCGACCTCGCGAACGCGCCGGGCTCGAGCTTGACCGCGAGCACCCGGAGCCGGTCCCGCTCGCCGGCGCTGAGGTTGCCGGGGCGGCCCTTGGACTTGACGAGCAGGCGGCGGAGCTCGCCCGCCTCGCCGGGCCCGAGCTTGTCGAGGTGGCGCTTGGCGAGCAGCGCCACCTCGGCGACGAGCATCACCCGTCCCCAGACGCTCCACCTGCTCGCGGCGCCGAGAAGTCCCATTCAGCCCATCTTCCCATCGAGGACGGCGATCGCCGCCGCGACCGTGAATCGCCGCTCGTACAGCGCCCGGCCGACGATCACGCCGCCGAGCCCGGGCCGCCCGAGGTCGCGCAGCCGGGCCAGGTCGGCGAGCGTCCCGACCCCCCCCGAGTAGATCATCTCGGCGCCGGCGCGCTCGCAGGCCTCGAGCGGCCCGCCGAGGCGCTCGAGGCCGGGGCCGGCGAGGGTCCCGTCGACCTCCACCGGCGTGTGGACGAAGTGGCGGACGCCGCCCTCCGCGAGCGCGGCGATCGCGTCCTCGACCGCCGTCTCGGTCTCCTCCTCCCAGCCGGCGACGGCCACCCGTCCGCCACGCGCGTCGACGGACGCGACGATCCGCTCGCCGAACGCGGACGCGAGCTCGGCGGCGAGAGCGGGATCCCGGAGCGCCGCGGTGCCGAGGACGGCGCGGGCGGCGCCGGCCGCGAAGGCGGCCTCGACGCTGTCCCGGTCGCGCAGTCCGCCCCCGAGCTGCACCGGGACGTCGACCGCGGCCGCGATCCGCTCCACCACCGCGAGGTTCGCCGGCACCCCCGCCCTGGCCCCGTCGAGATCGACGACGTGGAGGATCTCGGCCCCGCCGCCGACCCAGCGCCGCGCGGCGTCGACGGGGTCGGCGTCGTAGCCGGTCTCGCGGGCGTAATCGCCGCGGAGGAGCCGCACCGCGCGCCCGCCGCGGATGTCGATCGCCGGATAGAGGGTCACCATCGCGCGCTCAGGCCCGGGCGGCGGTCGCCGCCGTGACGAAGTTGGCGAGCATGCGGAGCCCGGCCGCGCCCGACTTCTCCGGGTGGAACTGGGTCCCGAGGACGGCTCCACGCCCGACGACCGCGGCGAACCGCTCCCCGTGCTCGGCCGATGCGAGCAGGTCCTCCGCCCGCGGCCGTGCGGCGTAGGAGTGGACGAAGTAGACCGGCTCGCCGTCGTCGATCCCGGCGGTCAGCGGCGAGTCGGCCTCGCGGCGCAGGTGCGCCCAGCCGATGTGCGGCAGCTTCAGCCCCGGGGCGTCGAGGCGCTCGACCGCGCCACCGAGCAGGCCGAGGCCGGCGGATCCCCCGTGCTCGGCGGAGGAGTCGAAGAGGAGCTGCATGCCGAGGCAGATCCCGAGCAGCGGGGTCCCGGCGGCGGCGGCGGCGCGGATCGGCTCCGCAAGCCCGCGGCGCTCGATCTCCCGCATCGCCTCGGGAAAGGCGCCGACGCCGGGAAGCACGATCGCCGGCGCCGACGCGAGGTCGGCCGGGTCGGCGCTGACGAGGGCCCGGGCGCCGACGTGCTCGAATGCCTTCGCGACCGACCGCAGGTTGCCCATCCCGTAGTCGGCGATCGTCAGCTTCGGCGGCCGGGCGCTCACCGCTCAGCGGTTCCGGCGGATCACCCGCTCGACCTTGCGCAACGCCGGCTTCGGCTTCGAGCGCTTGGTCACCAGCCCCGACCACGGGCACCAGTTGCAGGCGATCTGCCCGGCCGGGAAGTCACGCCAGGTGTAGAGCCAGGCGCCGATCAGGTTCCACCGCCTGCGCTTGCGGACGAGCATCTCGAGGCCGTCGGAGAGGCGCTTCGCCTGGCCCCGCTTGCCGACGACCGACTCGCTTCGACCCGGTCCCTTCGAGGCCCAGCCCATCTCGCCGACGAGCATCCCGACGCCGCCGTCGCCGGCCCTCCGCGCGACCGACCGGAGCTCCTCGACCTGGCGCTCGACGTCGCCGACGCCGGAGCCGTACGGGTGCGCGTTGAGCGCGTCGAAATGCTTCTCGACGCCGGGCACGCGATAGAGCCGCTCGAGGAACCTCGTCGCCTTCATCGACTTCGCGTCGCGCGGGTACCCGTACATCCCGCCGAGCGCTATGCGGGCGTCCGGATCGACCTTCGAGATCCCGCGGTCGAACGCCTTGACGAGCCGGCCGTAGGCGCGGGGGTCAGGTCGCGGCGCCCAGTTGTTGACCGAGTTCTCCTCGTTCCAGGCGACCCAGGTCCGGACCGGGAGGCTCTCGATCTGCGGGCGCAGGTCGAAGTAGTCCCCGTTCGGGCTGTAGCGGCGCGCGAGCGCTTCGGCGAACTCCCGCCACTCCCTCAGGTCGGCCTTGCTCTCGGGGCCGCGTAGCCCCTTGCGCGTGCTCTTGTGGACGAAGCGCGGGGTGCCGTAGACGATCAGCGACGGTCGCATCCCGTTCGCGGCCGCGTTGTAGACGCCGTAATCGGGCTGACCCCAGTTGTACTCCGCCTTGCGCGTCGGCTGCACGGACGCCCAGTTGACCGGCACGCGCTGGGTGCCGAAGCCGGCGTCCCCCATGCCCCGGAAGTCCTTCAGCGACGGGCTCTCGGCGAAGATCCCGAAGAAGTCGCGGGGCGCGCTCGCGGCGGCCGGCTGGACCCCGGGCAGGGCGATGGCCGCGACCAGGGCGACCGCGCCGAGCACGAGCACGGCGCGCCGGCGGGCGCCGGGGGTCGAGACCGGGTTCGCTGTCCTCATCTCCTCCAGGGTAAGCACGGACGGCCGCGAGAAGTTGCGCCGCGGGCGCTCAGGAGCTGAGGGTGCCCTTGGTCGAGGGCACGCCGGCCTCGTCCGGGTCGATCGCGACGGCGGCCCGCAAGGCTCGCGCGAACGCCTTGAAGCAGGCCTCGATCATGTGATGGGCGTTGGCCCCGTACGGGTTGCCGAGATGCAGCGTCAGCCTCGCGTTGGCGGCGACGGCGCGGAAGAACTCGCCCGTCAGCTCGGCCTCGTAGCCGGCGATCGTGACCGGCGGCAGGTCCGAACGGAAGCGGCAGAGCGGCCGCCCCGAGATATCGATCGAGCAGCGGGCGAGCGACTCGTCCATCGGCAGCTCTACGTGGGCGTAGCGGGCGATCCCGCGACGGTCCCCGAGGGCCGAGTCGAGCGCCTGGCCGAGGGCGATGCCGACGTCCTCGACGGTGTGGTGCGAGCCGGTCTCGAGGTCGCCGCTCGCCCGCACCCGGAGCCCGAGCCGGCCGTGCCGGCCGAGCAGCTCGAGCATGTGGTCGAGAAAGCCGACTCCCGTCGCCACCTCGACGTCGCCGCCGTCGAGGTCTAGCGCGAGCTCGATCTCGGTCTCGCTGGTCCGCCGCTCGATCGCGGCGGCGCGCGTGCCGGGTCCGCCCATGGGCTCGCTATTCCCCCTCGCCATCGTCGTTCCTGCCCGCGGCGCGGGCCGCCACCGACATCGCGTGGAGCGGGAATCCCTCGGCGCGGGCGATCGCCTCCACGGTGCCCGCGAGGGCGGCCGCGGCGCCGGCGTCGATCGCGACGCGGCTGATCCGACGCCGGAACGTGCCCGGCCCGAGCGGGCCCGTGAACCGTCCCGCGCCGCCGGTGGGCAGCACGTGGTTGGAGCCGGCCGCGTAGTCGCCGAACGCGGTCGCCGCGAACGGGCCGTGGAACACGCATCCCGCCGTGGTGAGCGCGCGCGCGATCGCGGCGTCGGCCGTGACCACCTCGGCGTGCTCGGGCGCGATCGCCTCGGTCAGCGCGATGCCGTCGGCGACGGACCGGACCGCGATCAGGTGAAAGCGCGCGTCCGGGAGCCCGCCGGCGCGGGCCGCGATCTCCTCCCCGAGGCGATCGAGCCAGCCCCGGTCGGTCGCGATCGCGACCATCAGGCCGCCGGGACCGTGCTCGGCCTGCGCGCAGAGGTCGAGGGCGATCCACTCGCACGGGACGTCGGCGTCGACGAGGGCTACGAGCTCCGACGGCCCCGCGTACCCGTCGATCCCGACCCGCCGGGAGCACTGCAGCTTCGCCTCCTGGACCCAGGGGCTCCCGGGGCCCGCGATCACGTCGACCGCCGCGACCGATCCGGTGCCGTGGGCGAGCGCGGCGATCGCCTGCGCGCCCCCGATCGCGTAGACGGCATCGGCGCCGGTCATGGCCGCGGCCGCGAGGACCGCCGGCGCGGGCTCGCCGCTCTCGCGCCCGGGCGGGGAGGCGACGACGACGCGCTCCACCCCCGCGACCCGCGCCGGCACGACCCCCATGACGACGCTCGACGGATACGGTGCCCGGCCGCCCGGCACGTAGATCGCGGCGGAGCCGACGGGGATCTCGGCGACCTCGATTCGCTGGCCGGCGCCGAGCACGACCTCGGACGCCGCGCCGAGCTGGGCGCGGGCGACGGCGGCGACGTTCGCGGCGCTCGCCGCGATCGCGTCGCGCAGCTCGGCCGGGATCTCCTCGCGCGCGGCCTCGAGCCGTCCCGGCGGCACCACGACGGGGTCGGCCGCGATCCCGTCGAAGCGCTCGCTCAGCTCCCTGACGGCGGCGTCGCCGCGCTCGCGGACGTCCTCGATCGTCGTCGCCACCGCCGCGGCGACCCCTTCCGGCACGGATGCGCCGGCGCGCAGCGACGAGGCGAGGCGCGCGGGCCCGGTCCCGTCCCAGGATTCGCTGACGACGTTCACGGCGCCGCCTCGCGCAGCCGGTCGACCATCGCGTCGACCTCGTCGGCACGGAGCTTGTGGGCGACGCGGTTGGCGATCAGGCGGGCGCTGCTGGCCGCGATCTCGTCGACGACCTCGAGCCCGTTCTCGGCGAGCGTCCGGCCGCTGTCGACGAGATCGACGATGCCGTCGGCCAACCCGACGACGGGCGCCAGCTCGACCGAGCCCTTGACCTCGATCACCTCGGCCTGGCGGCCGACCCGCTCGAAGTAGGCATCGGCGGTGCGCGGGTACTTGGTCGCGATCCTCATCAGGCCGAAGCGGCGCTCGGCCCGCTCGAGGTCGGTGCCGCCGGCACGCGCCGCCAGCGCCATCCTGCAGCGGCCGAAGCCGAGGTCGACGAGCTCGTAGACCTTGCGGTCGTCCTGCTCGGCGAGGACGTCCTTGCCGGTCACCCCGAGGTCGGCGGCGCCCGACTCGACGTAGGTCGGGACGTCGGACGGGCGCACGGTCACGATCGTGAGCCCGTCGAGCTCGAAGACCAGCGCGCGCGAGCCGCCGCGCAGGTCCGTGGTGTCGAACCCGGCCCGGTCGAGCATCGTCAGGCATCCCTCGAACAGCGCGCCGCGCGGCAGCGCCAGGGTCAGCGCTCCGCTCGGATCGCGGCGGAGGGCCCGCGTCATCATCGTCCCTCCCCCGCCTCTTGCTCGGCGGCCTGGGCGATGTGGAGACGCTCGAGGTTGAGCGCGAAGCCCGCGGCCGGACGTGGGCTTCCGAAGCGGCCGAGCAGGTCGTCGTAACGGCCGCCGCCACCGATCGCCTCGCCGACGGCCGGGTCGTACACCTCGACGATCGCGCCGGTGTAGTAGCCGAGGTCGCGAAGCAGGCCGAGATCGACTCTGACGCGGTCGGCGACCCCTCCCGCCGCGAGCGCGTCGAGCGTCCCGGCGAGCGCCGTCGAGGCCCGTTCGATCGCCGGGCCGCCGAGGGCGCGAGCGCGCTCCAGCACCTCGGGACCGCCGCGGAGGTCGCTCAGCGCCACGATCGTCGACCGCTCCGCCTCCCCGAGCTCCGCGAGATCACCGGCCTCGGCCTCGATCGCGACGAGGTCATGGTTGGCGAGGCAGTCGAGGATGCGCCTCCGGCCCGCGCCCTCGACGCCGAGCTCGGCGAGGAGCTGCGGGAACAGGTCGGCGTCGCCCAGCCCGACGACGGCGCGATCGAGGCCGACGGCGTCGAGGGCGGCGACGAGGAGCTCGATCAGCTCCGCAGTCCCGCCCGGGGCGCCGACCCCGATCAGCTCGACCCCGATCTGGCGCAGCTCGCGGAGCTGGCCCCGCTGGGGACGAACGCGGCGGAAGATGCTGCCCGAGTAGGCGAGCCGGACCGGACCGGACCGGTCGGCGAACCGGCGGGCGACGAGCCGCGCGATCGGGACGGTCATGTCGTTGCGCAGCGCGAGCACCGAGCCGGACTCGTCGAGGAAGCGGTAGGTCGCGGCGCCCTCGGGGCCGGCTCCCCGCGCGAACGAGTCCTGGTACTCGATCGTCGGCGTCGCGACCTCCTGGTAGCCGCGCTCCGCGAACAGGGACAGCAGCAGCGACTCGATCGCGCGCATCTCCCGCATCTCGTCGGCGAGGACGTCGCGGGTGCCTGTCGGCAGGGGCTGGGTGGCCATCGGCGTCGCCGCCCTAGACCGCGGCCGGGGCCGACTCGGTCGCGACCCGCTCGAGGCGGGCGCCGAGGCCGCGCAGGCGCTCGTCGATGCGCTCGTAGCCGCGGTCGATCTGGATGATGTTGCCGATCTCCGACGTCCCCTCGGCGGCGAGGGCGGCGATCAGCATCGCCATCCCGGCGCGGATGTCGGGGCTCTCGAGGCGCTCGCCGTGGAGCCGGCTGGGTCCGCTGACGATCGCGCGGTGGGGGTCGCAGAGCGTGATCCGCGCGCCCATCGCGACGAGCTTGTCGGTGAAGAAGAGCCGGTTCTCGAACATCTTCTCGAAGATTAGGATCGTCCCCGTGGCCTGCGTCGCCAGGGCCAGGGCGATCGACGTCAGATCCGCCGGGAACGCCGGCCAGGGGCCGTCGTCGATCTTGGCGATCGCGTCGCCGAGATCGTCGCGGACCGCGAGCCGCTGGTCGGGCGGGACGAGCAGGTCGCGCCCCTCGACCACGCTCTGCAGGCCGAGCCGCTGGAACTGGCGGCGGATCATCAGCAGGTCGGCGGGCTCGACGTCACGGATCCGAACCGAGCCGCCGGTGGCCGCCGCGAGCGCCATGAAGCTGCCGACCTCGATGTGGTCGGGCCCGATCTCGTACTCGGCGCCGCCGAGCTTGTCGCGGCCGTGGACGATCATCACGTTCGAGCCGATCCCCTCGATCGTCGCCCCCATCCGGGTCAGCAGGCGCGCCAGGTCCTGGACGTGCGGCTCGCTCGCCGAGTTGGCGATCACGGTCCGGCCCGGGGTCAGGGCCGCGGCCAGCAGGGCGTTCTCGGTGCCCATCACCGACGGCTCGTCCATGAAGATCTCGCAGGCCCGGAGCCCGCCGGCGGCCGCGAGCTCGATCATCCGGCTGCCGGTGACCGTCGCCCCGAGGTCGCGGAAGGCGTCGAGGTGCGGGTCGAGCCGGCGGCGGCCGATCGTGTCGCCGCCGGGCGGCGGCATCCGCGCCTCCCCGAAGCGCGCGAGGAGCGGGCCCGCGAGCAGGAACGAAGCGCGAATCCGCGCCGCGAGCTCCTCGTCGACCTCGTTTTTCCCGATCGCGCCGGCGCGGAGGCGCAGGTCGTTGTCGTCGAGCCACTCGACTTCGACCCCGAGCTTCGCCAAGATCGCGACCTGCGCCTCGGTGTCACGGATCCGCGGGATGTTGCGGAGGACCAGATCCTCCTCGGTGAGCAGACAGGCGGCGAGGATCGGCAGGGCCGCGTTCTTGTTGCCGGCGGCGACGATCTCACCGCTCAGGGGGACGCCGCCCTGAATCACGAACTTCTCCAAGGCTTGGCTAGGGTAGACGACGGTGAGCGAGCCGACGATGAACGCCTCCGACCGCGAAGCGGCCTGGGAGCTGCTTTGCGAATGGACCGCCTCCGACTCGCTGCGCAAGCACGCCCTCGCGGTCGCCGCCTCGATGCGGGCCTACGCGCGCGTCTGGGGCGAGGACGAGGAGCGGTACGCGGTGACGGGGCTCGTGCACGACCTCGACTACGAGCGCTTCCCGGATCCGGAGACGGGGCATCCGCGGAAGGGGATCGAGGAGCTGCGCCGCCGCGGCTACCCCGGGGACGTCATCGAGGCGGTGGCCGGCCACGCCGATTATCTCGACGTTCCCCGCGAGAGCCGCCTGGCGCGGACGCTGTACGCCGTCGACGAGCTGTCCGGCTTCGTGATGGCCTGTGCCCTCGTCCGTCCCACCGGGATCGAGGGGATGAAGGTGGGATCGGTCCGCAAGAAGCTCAAGCAGCCCTCGTTCGCGGCCAAGGTCGACCGAGCGCAGATCAGACGCGGCATCGAGGAGCTCGGCGTCGACGAGGGCGAGCACATCGCGATCGTCATCGACGCCCTGGCGGCGAGCGCGGAGGAGCTCGGGCTCACCTCCGCGGGGGCCGGGGCCGGCCGAGCGTGAGCCGCCTGCTCAAGCTCCTCATCGTCGCGATCCTCGTCCTCGCCGCGCTCGCGGCCGCCAACGCCGTCGTCCTCGACAGCCAGACCAAGCCGGCCGCCGTGACGGCCGACGGCGGCCGGATCGAGTCGGTCTCCTCGGTGGACCTCCAGGTCTTCGACTCCCCCGCGATCGGCCCCGGGCCCGAGGGGGCGCCGATCGTGCTGTTGCACTGCTTCGGCTGCTCTTCGCAGTGGTGGAACCCGGCCCTGCCGGCGCTGAACGAGCGCCATCGCGTGGTCCGGATCGACCTGATCGGCCACGGCGGCTCCGAGAAGCCGCAGAGCGGCTACGAGATCGAAGCCCAGGGGGCGGCCGTCGCCGAGGCGCTGAACTCGCTCGGGGTCCAGGGGGCGACGGTGGTCGGCCACTCGCTCGGCGGCATGGTCGCGACGTCGCTGGCGGAGCAGGCGAGCGAGCTCGTCGACCGGCTCGTCCTGATCGGCGTGCCATCGGAGCCGGACGAGGCGTCGCTGCCGTTCACCGAGTCGCTGATCTCCACACCGGTGATCGGACAGGCGCTCTGGCGGGTTCGCCTCGACGCGATGATCGAGGGCGGATACGGCTCGGCGTTCGCGCCCGGGACCGACGTCGAGACCGTCTTCCCCGGAGACCCCGATCGCGTCGTCGAGGACAACCGGGCGATGACCTACGACTCCTTCACCCAGGCACGCGACGGCGCCGACGGGTTCCTGGCGACCCAGTCGCTGGCGTCGCGGATCCCCGCGACCGGCGTGCCGTTGTTGTGGGTCGACGGCGCCGAGGACCAGATCATCGACGCGGCCGCCGTCGCCGAGGAGTTCCGGGCGGTTCCGGGGTCGATCACGAAGCTGGTCGCCGGGGCCGGGCACTCGCCGGCGGTCGAGGCCCCCGGCGAGACGGCGCGGCTCGTGCTCGACTTCGCGGGCGCGCCGCCGGGCGGCCGTGACCGGGGCGGACGGGGGGGCGGCCGTGGCGGCTGAGCCGATCCGGATCGTGGTCCTCGAGGGGGACGAGACCGGGCAGGAGCTGCTCGAGGCCGCGCTCGCGGTGCTCGAGCCGGGGTCGACGGGGCTCCCGGTCGAGCTCGACCGCTTCGATCTCTCGCTCGAGAACCGGCGACGGACCGGGAACGAGGTCTGCGTCGAGGCGGCGGCGGCGATGCGCGCCGCCGGGCTCGGCCTGAAGGCGGCAACGATCACCCCGGAGGGCGCCGCGGACGTCGGCAGCCCGAACCGGATCGTCCGCGAGGGGATCGGCGGGACCGTCATCGTCCGCACCGGCCGTCGGATTCCCGGAGTGACGCCGGTCGCCGGCGCGCATCATCCGATCACGGTCTGCCGGATGGCGGTGGGGGACGCCTACGGAGCGGAGCAGTGGCGCGAGGCGGAGGGCGAGGACGAGCTCGCGTTCCGCACCGAGCGGATCAGCCGCAGGGCCTGCCGGGCGGTCGCCGAGCATGCGTTCCGGGCCGCCGCCGCCGCCCCCGGGCCGCCGCCGGCACGCGTCTTCGGCGGCCCGAAGTGGACCGTCAGCCCGGTCTACGAGGGGATGCTGAAGGAGGAGATGGACGCGGCCGCGGAACGCCATCCCGACGTCCCCTACGAGCCGGTGCTGATCGACGCCACCTACGCGGGGCTGATCGGCGGCGCCGCCGCCGCCGCCCCGCTGGTGATCCCGACCCTGAACCGCGACGGCGACCTGCTCAGCGACCTCGTGATGCCGATGTTCGGCTCGATCGCCGGCGCCGAGTCGATCCTGCTCGCCCTCGACGACGACCTCCGACCCGCCGTCGCGATGGCCGAGGCGCCGCACGGCACCGCTCCGGCGCTCGCCGGCAAGGACGTCGCGAACCCGATGGCGATGATCCTCGCCTGCGCCGCGGTCCTCCACTACGCGGCCGAGCGCGGCGGTCCGCCCGCGGCCGAGCGCGCCTCGAGAGCGATCTGCGACGCCGCCCTCGGCGCGGCCGGCGACGGCATCCGCACCCCCGACCTCGGCGGCAGCTCCTCGACCTCGGAGGTCTGCGCCGAGGTGGTGTCGCGGCTGCGAAGCTCCTGAGGCTGGCGCCCCGGAGGTTGCGAGTCGGCGGGGCGGGGTTGTGGCCGTGGGAGGAGGATTCGGGCAGGGTGTCTTGGCTGGGGCGGGTAGCGGCGCGAATCGGCGCTCACTGGTGTTCCGGGCGGGCGCCTTATCGAACATACGTTCGTGTAGAGTGCGATGGTCCCGTGACCGTCGGATCCGTCCTCACCCCCCGCTTCTCGTTGCTCGCCGCGGTGGGTGGGCGGAGGGAGCGGCTGACGACGCCGGCGGCCCTCGCTCCCGCGCCCGGGCGCGAGCAGGCCGTCGGCGAGGTCAGCGGCGCCGCGGAGGCGTTCGGGATCAGGCCCGGCATGTCCGTATCAGAGGCGCTCGGGCGCTGCCCGGGCCTCGTCCTCCACCCTCCCGACCCGGGCCGGGCGGCGGGCGGATGGGAGCGGGTGCTGCGCCGGCTCGAGGCGATCGGCGCCGAGGTCGAGAGCCCGCGCCCCGGGGAGGCGTTCTTCGCGGTCGACGGGCTGCGCACGGTCTGGGGGCCGGGGCGCCGCGACGTGATGGCGCGGGCCGCGCGGGCCGTCGGGATGCCGGCGAGGCTCGCCTGCGCCCCGAGCCGCTTCTGCGCCCGCGCCGCCGCGGCGAACGCCCGCGGCCGGCGCCAGGCGATCCGGGTCATCCCCCCCGGAGGTGAGGGGAGCTTTCTGGCACCGCTTCCGGTCGCCCTCCTGGACGGGGGGCTGGGCGATCGCGAGGGTCCCGACGAAGCTCGCGCGAGGCGGCTGGTCTCCACCCTCGAACGGCTCGGGGTGGGGACCCTGGGCGATCTCGCCGGCCTTCCCCGGGCCGCGATCGCCGACCGCTTCGGCGCCCTCGGCCTCCGGGCGCACGATCTCGCCCGCGGCCTCGACACGCCGCTGCGCCCCCGCGCCCCCCACGAGGATCTCGTCCAGGCGATCGGGCTTCCCGAGGCTGCATCCGGGGCCCAGCTCGAGCGCGCGCTCGAGCTGCTGCTCGGGCGGCTGCTCTCCGATCCGCGGCGGCGCGGGCGGGCGATTCGCTCGCTCGCGCTCGAGGCCCGGCTCGCGGGCGGCGGCGGCTGGAGCGCGACGGCGGTCCTGCGCAGCGCCAGCGCCGCGCCGGAGCGGCTCCGGGCGGCGCTGGCGCCGAAGCTCGCCGCGCTCACCGCTCCCGCGGCCGCGCTCGCCCTGCGCGCGATCGAGCTCGCCCCGGCCGCCGGAGCGCAGCCGGCGCTGGCCGGGGATCCGGGCGAGCGGCGGCGGGAGCGGCTCGGCGAGGCCGTCCGCCAGGCCCGGGCGGCGGCCGGAAGCGATGCTGTGCTGCGGGTGCTCGAGGTCGAGCCCGGGTCGCGGGTGCCCGAGCGCTGGACGGCGCTCGTCCCCTACAACGACCCGGCCGGCAAGCGGTGAGCCGGCCCGCGAACCCCTATTCCCCCCGGCCCGTCCCGGTCGTCGTCCGGGACGGCCGCCCGCTCCGCGTCGGCTCCCGTGCGGTCGAGTCGGTGCGGGAGCAGTGGCTCGTCGAGGACCGCTGGTGGACGGGGTCGCCCCTGCGCCGCCACTACCTCGAGCTGATCCTCGCCGGCGGCCGCCGCACGGTCGTCTACCGCGACCTCGAGACCGGCCGCTGGCACGAGCAGCGATGAGCTACGTCGAGCTCCACGCCCACTCCGCCTTCTCGTTCCTCGACGGCGCCTCGAGCCCCGACGAGCTCGCCCTGCGGGCGGCGGAGCTCGGCTACCGCGAGCTCGCCCTGACCGACCACGACGGCCTCTGGGGATCGATGGAGTTCGCCCGGGCCTGCCACGCCCAGGGGGTGCGGCCGATCACCGGTGCCGAGCTGACCGTGCGATGGCCCGGAGCCCCCGCCCCTCCCCCGCCCTTCCCGCGCGGCAACTGCCCGCCCGGCGCCTTCCACCTGACCCTCCTCGTCGCCGACGCGACCGGCTACCGGAACCTCTGCCGGCTGCTCACCCTCGCTCACGCGAAGACCCGCGACGGCGCCGAGCCGCAGCCGCCCGCGGTGACGCTCGCCGACGTCGAGCGTCGCGCCGGCGGCCTCGTCTGCCTCTCCGGCTGCGCCCGCGACGGCGCCCTGGCGGGCCGGATCGCCCGCGGCGACCGCCGCGGCGCCGAGCGGCTCGGCCGGGCGCTTCTCGCTGCCTTCGGGCCGGATCGCTTCCGGGTCGAGCTCCAGCTGCCGCTCTGGCGCGGCGATCGCGCCCGCAACCGCCGCCTTCGCGAGCTCGCCGTCATGCTCGGGGTGCCCTGCGTCGCGACCGGCGACGTCCACGCTCACGATCGCAGCCGGACGGCGTTGCAGGACGCGCTCGTCGCCGTCCGCCTCGGCGGCACCCTCGAGTCGACCGAGCCCGAGCGGCGGGGCAACGGCGCCGCGACGCTGCTCGCCCCGGAGCGGGCGGCGGCGCGCTTCCGCGAGCACCCCGACGCGGTCGCCGAGACCGGGCGCCTCGCCGAGCGCCTCCGCTTCGACCTGGCGACCGACCTCGGCTACCGCTACCCCGGCGCCGAGGACGGCAGCGCCGACCGCCGGCTCGCGGAGGCCTGCCGGGCGCGGTTCGGCGAGCGCTACGACGGCCGGCCGCAGCGGGCCGAGGCCGAGCGCCGGCTCGAGCAGGAGCTGCGGCTGATCGCCGGGCTGAAGCTCTCCGGCTTCTTCCTCCTCCACCGCGACCTGCTCGAGCTCGCCCGCGAGGTCGCCGCCGAGGTCCGCGGCCCCGACGGCGCCCGGGCGCTGCTGCCGCCGGGCCGCGGCCGCGGCTCGAGCGTCAGCTCGGTCGTCTGCTACCTGACCGGGCTCTCCCACGTCGACCCGATCGAGGCCGGCCTCTTCCTCGGCCGCTTCCTGAACGAGGAGATCGCCGAGGCGCCCGACATCGACCTCGACTTCCCGCGCGACGTCCGCGAGCGGCTGATCCCGCGGATCCACGACCGCTACGGCCTCGACCGCTCCGCCCTCGTCGCCGCGTTCCCGACCTACCGCTCGAAGGGGGCGATCCGCGACTTCGGCAAGGTGCTCGGGCTGCCGGCGGGAGAGATCGAGCGGGCGGCGCGCTCGGCGGGCCACTACGAGCGGGCGGAGGTCGCGGGCGACGATCCCCGCCGCCGCGCCCTGCGCAGGCTGCTCGGCGACGCCTACGGGCTCCCCCGCCACCCCTCGCAGCATCCCGGCGGGATGGTGCTCTCGACGCGGCCGCTGATCGATCTCTGCCCGGTCGTCCCGGCGGCGATGGAGGGCCGGCAGATCGCCCAGTGGGACAAGGACTCCTGCGCCGACGCGGGCTTCCTCAAGATCGACCTGCTCGGGCTCGGGATGCTCTCGGCGGTCGAGCGGGCGGTGACCGAGATCGCGCGGGTCCGTGGCGAGCGGATCGACCTCTCGCGGATCCCGCTCGACGACGCCGAGGTATACCGGCGGATCGAGGCGGCGGAGACGACCGGCGTCTTCCAGATCGAGAGCCGCGCCCAGATGCAGATGCTGCCGCGGTCGCGGCCGGCGAGCATCGAGGACCTGACCGTCCAGGTCGCGATCGTCCGCCCCGGCCCGATCCAGGGCGGAGCCGTCCATCCCTACCTCGAGCGCCGCAGGCGGCTGCGCGAGGACCCGGGCTACGAGATCCCCTACGAGCACCCGAGCCTCGAGCCGATCCTCGCCGAGACGCTCGGCGCGATCGTCTTCCAGGACCAGGTGATCCAGGTCGCGATGGCGCTCGCCGGCTTCAGCTCCGGCGAGGCGGAGGGCCTGCGCCGGGCGATGAGCCGCAAGCGCTCCGAGGAGGCGATGCGATCGCACCGCGAGCGCTTCGTCGCCGGCGCGGTCGAGCGTGGCGTCGACGTCGAGGTGGCCGAGCGGGTCTTCCGGCAGATCCACGGGTTCTCCGGCTTCGGCTTCCCGAAGTCGCACGCCGCCGCCTTCGGGCTGCTCGCCTACCAGTCGACCTGGCTGCGCGTCCATTACGGGCCCGAGTTCCTCTGCGCGCTGCTGAACGAGCAGCCGATGGGCTTCTACCCTCCCGACGCCCTCGTCCACGAGGCGCAGCGGCGGGGGATCGAGGTGCTGGGGCCGGATGTGAACGCCAGCGGGGTGGAATGCAGGGTCGAGATCGGAGGTCGGGGGTCGGGGGTCGGGGGAGAGCGTGACTCCAGCCTCCAGCCTCCAGCCTCTTGCCTCGCCGTCAGGGTCGGGCTCGGCTACGTGAAGGGGCTCGCCGAGCGCGACGCCGAGGCCGTCGTCGCCGGGCGGGAGCGCGGCGGCCCCTACCGGGACCTCGCCGACCTCGCCGCGCGCTCGGGCGCCGGCCGCGACGGGCTCGAGCGGCTTGCCTGGGCGGGCGCCTGCGGCGGGCTCGGTGGCGGCGACCGCCGCCGCGTCCCCCTCTGGCGCCTCGGCGTCGCCGCCGCGAGCGGCGATCAGTTGCCGCTGCCGCTGCCCCTGCCCGAGGCTCCGGCCCTGGGCGAGCAGACACCGTGGGAGCGGCTGACCGCCGACTACGGCGCCTACGGCGTCGCGCTCGAGGAGCACCCGCTGGCGTTGCTCCGCCCCGGTCTCGGTCCCGAGACGGTTGCCTGTGCGGCGCTGGAGCGGGTCGCCGACGGCTCCGCGGTCGCGGTCGCGGGCCTGCTCGTCGCCCGGCAGCGCCCGGCGACCGCGCGAGGCGTGATGTTCCTCCTGATCGAGGACGAGACCGGGGTGGCGAACGTGATCGTCCTCCCCCCCGTCTACGAGCGCCATCGGCTCGCGGTCCGGACGGCCTCGCTCATCACGGTCGCCGGGCGGCTCGAGCGCCGCGAGGGCGTGGTCAACGTGGTCGCGGAGGCGGTGCGCCCGATCGAGCCACCGGACGGCCGGCTCGCCGACGTTCACCCGATCGATGCCTCGCCCGCACGCGGGCGCGGCGCGGTCAGCGACCTCGACGCGGTCCTGCCGGCGGCGCACAGCTTCGGTCGTCGGGGCCGCTGATCGCTGCAACTTCCCTTGCACGAACATCCGTACGTCCGGGGCCGTGCCTATCTTCGCCCCCGTGACCAGCACGAAGCAAATCGAGAGGCGGCCTCGGCGCCGGCAACGGACCGGGCGCGAGATCGGGGTCGCGGCGATCGACCGGGTCGCCGACCGGATCGACTTGGCGATCGACCTGCTGACGCTCGGCCAGTACGGGCTCGAGCGCCGCGGGGATGCCGGAGCGGGCGGCTGCGAGGGGAGCGAGCATCGGACCCGCCCGGGATCCCGTGTCGCTTGGGAGGCCCCTCGCGCGTCGCGCCGGCCCGACTGCGACCGGGACGGGCCCGCCGACTGGGCCTGGCCGCCGCGGCGCGCCGGCCGGACGCCCGGCTGAGTCCCGGGCGTCCGGCCGGTCAGCCCGCTTCGCCGCGGTCGATCGCGGCGACCATCTCGGCGCCGGCCACGAGCGTGCGGGCGACGCCGCCGCGAGCGACGTTCGCCAGGACGTCGCTCGGCTGGTGCAGGTCCGGGATGAAGCCGTCCTGGACGCTGAGCGTGAGCGCCCTGCCGCCGGCGGCGTGGATCGGGCTGCTGTCGTAGGTCAATCCCGCCGGCGAGTCCTCCGCCGCCATCCGCAGCTCCGGCCGGCGTCGCGAGACCCCCTCGGCCGCGGCGACCAGGCCCGCGTCCGCGTGCCACTTCGCGATCACTCCCTCGCGCCGCAGGAAGCGGACGCTTCCGGCGCCGCCGACGTTGTCGAAGTTCAGGAACAGCCAATCGCCGCTGTCGCGGGAGTCGCGGAACGCCTGGGCGCCCAGGGTTCCCGCCTCCTCGCAGCCGGTGAGCAGGACGACGATCCTGGTCGAGCGCGGCGGGTCGGCGGCGAGCCGGCGGGCGAGCGCGACGACGACCCCGCAGCCGGACGCGTTGTCGTTGGCACCGTCGACGTCGATCCCGCGCAGTTCCCGCTCGCCGAGCAGGCCGAGGCTCGCCGCCAGGCCGCCGCGCACCGCCGCCAGCAGCCGCCGGGCGGGCGCGTGCCCCGCGAACGGCTCGAGCGCCGCCTGGAGCAGCACGAGCATGCTCGACGCCGCGATCCAGCGCGGCATCCAGCCGACGACCCGGGGGTGGAAGATGATGCCGCTGCGCGAGCTGTCCATGTGCGCCACCAGGCAAAGGGTTCGCCGCACCCCCTCCCGGGGCTCGATCGTCGCGACGACGTTCTGGCTCGGCCGTCGCGACAGCGCACGCGAGAGCGGGGTCCTGACCAGCGACCCCTCGCTGAGCAGGCCGGCGGCGGCGAGGGCCGCCAGGGCGGCCCGGCGCAGCCGCCATCGGCGCGGCAGCAGGACGGGGGCGAGAGCCGTTCCGAGGATCACCGCGAACGGCGCCGCGAAGGTCGAGTAGGCGGCGAAGCCCTCGATGCCGGCGTCGACGCCGGCCGCTCGCAGCCGCTCGGCCAGCGCCAGCGCCGCGGCCCGCTCCTCGGGACCGGTCGGCCGTCTTGGCCCGATCCCCTCCGCGAGCTCGGCGATCGTCGCCATCGCCGTCTCCAGGTCGGCGCGGTCGGCGATCGAGGTCTCGTCGAAGTCGCCCACCCGGCAATCCTAGTCGCGCCTCCGCGCGCCCGCCCCGCCCCTGCGATCCTGCCGCCTGTGCGCCCGCAACAGGTCCGATTCACCGAGATCAGCCTCGCGCTGACGGTCGCCGTCGTCCTCGCCGACTCCTCGATCGTGACCCTCGCCCTTCCCGATGTCCTCGGCGAGTACGGGACGACCGTGTTCGGCGTTTCCTGGGTGCTGACGGCGTTCAACCTGATCTTGGCGGTCACGGTGCTGCCGGCGGTTCGCATCGCGCGCTCCCGCCCACGCTCCGGCTGGGCCGCGGGCCTCGGGCTGTTCGCGGCCGCCTCCGTCGCCTGTGCCGCCTCGACCTCGGTCGCGGCGCTGATCGCCGGACGGGTCGCGCAGGCGGCGGGCGGCGCCCTCGTCGTCGCCTGCGCGATCGAGCTGTTGGCGCGGATCCGCGGGAGCCACGAGTCGGCCGCGCCCGTCTGGGGAGCTGCCGGGACGATCGGAATCGCGGTCGGACCGGCGATCGGCGGCGCGCTGACCCAGCTCCTCGAATGGCAGTCGATCTTCCTCCTTCAGGTGCCGCTGCTGCTGCTCGTGCCGATCGCGACGGTGATCCGCCCCGAGCCGCCGGAGCCGGGACCGACAGGACCCGCCGACATCCGCCCCGAGGTGGCGCTGGCCCTGCTCTCGGCCGGCCTGACCGGCGCCCTCTTCCTGCTCGTGGTCCTGCTCACCGCGGGGTGGGGACTGACGCCGCTCGCCGCCGCGATGACGGTCTCGATGATCCCGCTCGCCGCGCTGGCGGCGCGCCGGATCGCCGTCCGGGCCGGGCCGCCGGCGTCGGCGGCGCTCGCCGGCTGCATCGCCGTCGCGGGCGGCCTCGCGGCGCTCGGGGTCCTCCCCGCCGCCTCGTGGGCGTTGACGCTGCAGCCCCAGGCCTTGATCGGCATCGGCCTGGCGCTGGCCCTGCCGGTCCTCACGATCGCCGCGATCGGCGGCCGCGATCCCGACGGCGGCCGCGCCGCGGCGACGATCGCCGCGCGACACGCGGGCATCGTCGTCGGAATCGTCGTCATCGCCCCCCTGCTGTCCTCGCAGCTGACGACGCGGCAGCAGCAGGCGACCGACGCCGCCACCGCGGCGATCCTCGACGCGCCACTCTCGGTCACGACCAAGGTCTCGCTCGCGATCGCGCTCGGAGACGGGATCGAGGCCGCCGATGGCCGGGTGCCGGACGTCGGAGCCGCATTCGCCTCGGCGCCCCCGGCCCCCGGCGAGGCCGCCGCGTACGGGCAGCTCGAAGCCGAGATCGACGAACAGGTCGAGCGGGCGGCGACCAGCGCCTTCAGCTGGCCGTTCCTGGCGACGGCGTTGATGGCGGCCCTCGCCCTGATCCCGACCCTCCGCCTCGGAACGACGACCGCAGACGCCCGATGGACGATCGCACCAGAGCCCCGCTGACGGCGCTCGCGGCCTCGATCGGGCTGATCGCGGTCTATGTCGCGTTCGGCGGCGGCAGCTTCACGCCGGCCGCCACCGCCGACCCCTGTCAGACCCGTGACGGAGCGCTGCTCGAATCGCGCGGGATCTTCGAGGGGATCGCGCTCTCGGCGCTCGACGGGGCGGCCTGCGATCTCCACGTGAGCCGCGAGCAGCTCGCCCTCGCGCTCGCCGATCCCGATGCCACCGAGCGGCTCGCGGCGGCTCGCGGGATCGACGCCGACGACGTCGAAGCGGCGGTGCGGGCCGGCCTCGAGCGCGCCGTCGACGATGCCGCGGCGGCCGGTCGCATCGACGGGCTCGAGGAGAGCGTCCTGCGCGAAGTCGCCCGCTTCGCGCCGGTGGGCCCCGCGATCGCCGCGCTGCGCGCCCTCTCCGACGACGACTCCGTCCAGGGGCTGATCGAGGAGCTCGGCGGCTGGACCGATCTCCGTGTGCCCGGCCTGGGCGAGCTCGGGCAGCTCCTGCCCTGAGGGACGCGCGCGAACGAGCGCAGCCGTCCCGTCGGGACGGCTGCGACTGCTCGAAAGGACCGGCGGCGACCTACTCTCCCGGGCGGTTTCCCGCCAAGTACCATCGGCGCTGAGGGGCTTAACGGCTCTGTTCGGAATGGGAAGAGGTGTATCCCCCTCGCTATAGCCACCGAAATCAACCGGAACCGCGTCGGGCGCCCCGCCGTGATGGCGGGTCGCCCCGGCCGGGCCCGGCGAGGCTTGAAAACTGCACGCCGGCCAACGCGGGAATAGAAGAAGACGTCAAGACCTCGACCCATTAGTACCGATCTGCTACCCGCATTGCTGCGTTTACACAGTCGGCCTATCAACCTGATCGTCTATCAGGGGTCTTACTTCCTCGAAGGAATGGGAGAACTAATCTCGAGGTCGGCTTCCCGCTTAGATGCCTTCAGCGGTTATCCGATCCGGGCGTAGCTAGCCTGCAGTGCCCTTGGCAGGACAACAGGTACACCAGCGGCCCGTTCATCCCGGTCCTCTCGTACTAAGGATGACTCCTCTCAATTCTCCAACGCCCATGGCAGATAGGGACCGAACTGTCTCACGACGTTCTGAACCCAGCTCGCGTACCGCTTTAATGGGCGAACAGCCCAACCCTTGGGACCTACTTCAGCCCCAGGATGCGACGAGCCGACATCGAGGTGCCAAACCGAGCCGTCGATGTGGACTCTTGGGCTCGATAAGCCTGTTATCCCCGGAGTACCTTTTATCCGTTGAGCGACAGCACTTCCACTTGCTACTGCCGGATCACTAACCCCAACTTTCGTTCCTGCTCGACCCGTCGGTCTCGCAGTCAAGCTCCCTTCTTGCGTTTACACTCTGCGCACGATTTCCGACCGTGCTGAGGGAACCTTTGGGCGCCTCCGTTACTCTTTGGGAGGCGACCGCCCCAGTCAAACTGCCCACCTGACACTGTTCACATCCCGGATCACGGCAATGTGTTAGAAGCCCAGAACACCAAGGGTGGTATCTCAAGGGCGGCTCACCGGCGACCGAGGTCACCGGGTCGAAGCCTCCCACCTATCCTGAGCGAGAAATCCCAGACTCCAATATCAAGTTGCAGTAAAGGTTCACGGGGTCTTTCCGTCTAGCCACGGGTACTCGGCATCTTCACCGAGACTTTAATTTCACCGAGCCCCTCGTTGAGACAGCGTCCAACTCGTTGCGCCATTCGTGCAGGTCGGAACTTACCCGACAAGGAATTTCGCTACCTTAGGACCGTTATAGTTACGGCCGCCGTTTACCGGGGCTTAGCTTCACAGCTTCGCGCCGAAGCGCTAACCACTCCGCGTAACCTTCCGGCACCGGGCAGGCGTCAGCCCCTATACGTCGTCTTGCGACTTAGCAGAGGCCTGTGTTTTTGGTAAACAGTCGGTTGGACCAAGTCACTGCGGCCTCCTCGGGCTCCGCCAGCAAGTGGCATCACCCTATTGAGGCGTCCCTTCTCCCGAAGTTACGGGACGATTTTGCCGAGTTCCTTAACGAGGGTTATCTCGCTCACCTCACTATTCTCTAGTAGTCCACCTGTGTCGGTTCTCGGTACGGGCACGAGCAACCTGCCTAGGGGGTTTTCCAGGGGGCATGGCATCGGGGACTGGCCGGCGGTCAAGCCAGCTGGCATCGCATCTCGCGTCGGCGCCGCGACGGATTTCCCTATCGCGACTGGCTACATGCTTGCCCCAGGGCGACCATCGCCTGGGTTCCCTTAGCCTTCCCCGTCACCCCATTGGTCATAGCGGTTGCGACGTGGTACGGGAATATCAACCCGTTGGCCATCGACTACGCCTTTCGGCCTCGCCTTAGGTCCCGACTAACCCTGAGCAGACGAACTTTACTCAGGAAACCTCGGACTATCGGTGGAGAGGAGTCTCACCTCTCTTGCGCTACTCATGCCGGCATTCTCACTTCCCAGCGCTCCACGGGACGCTTACGCGCCCGCTTCACAGCGGTGGGAACGCTCTTCTACCGCTCGCAACACCCGCAGGCGCCGCGAGCTCACAGCTTCGGAGACTGGCTTGAGCCCCGTTACATTCTCCGCGCCCGAACACTTGACCAGTGAGCTGTTACGCACTCTTTCAAGGATGGCTGCTTCTAAGCCAACCTCTTGGTTGTCTGTGCATTCGGACATCGTTGTCCACTTAGCCAGTACTTTGGGTCC
>BOKP01000003.1:187500-488115 GCA_016861045.1 Actinomycetes bacterium
GTTGCTGCGTCACGCTTTCGCGCATTGCGCAAGATTCCCCACTGCTGCCTCCCGTAGGAGTCTGGGCCGTGTCTCAGTCCCAGTGTGGCTGATCGTCCTCTCAGACCAGCTACCCATCGTCGCCTTGGTAGGCCGTTACCCCACCAACGAGCTAATGGGCCGCGGGCCCCTCCCGATGCGGAGGCCGAAGCTTCCTTTGCACGGCGTCCTCGTGGACGCCGGTCACATCCGGTATTAGCCCGAGTTTCCTCGGGTTGTCCCGGTCATCGGGGCAGGTTACCCACGTGTTACTCACCCGTTCGCGGCTTTGCCCCAGGGCAAGCCCTGGTTCGTCGCTCCACTTGCATGTGTTAAGCACACCGCCAGCGTTCGTCCTGAGCCAGGATCAAACTCTCCGTAAAAAGTGACTCGAGGGGTTTCAATCCCCGTCCGCGGGTCAGGCGGAGCGGGGCTCCTCTGTCTTACTGAGAGTCGTCATGCCTTTGGCTTGCGGTCCCCGCTTACACGTGCGGCGACCGACATGACAGGTTCATGTATGCCCGGCCTGCCGCTGGCGACATGCCGGGTCGGACTTCGATGCGCCTCGGAGGTCGAAACCTCCGCGGCACATGCGCTGCTCAGTTTTCAAGGACCGTCGTGCTCCGGCGACGGGGGGCTCCCGGGCCGGAGCGGCTGCCTTCGAGGCGGCGCCGGATGATAGCGACCTCGGGGCCCGCTGTCCAGGGCGCCGGTCAGTCGGGCACGACGCGGACGAATCGCCGCCTGCCGAGCTGGATCACGCGACCTGCCAGATCGCCGCTCGGGAGGTCGAGCCGGTCGGCGGGCACCGTCTCGCCGTCGATCCGGACCGCGCCCTGCGCGAGCAGCCGCCGGGCCTCGCTGCCCGAGACCCCGAACGCCTCGCGGATCAGCGCCGGCAGGTGGACGTCGCCGCCGATCTCGATCCGGTGGACGGGAGCGTCGGCGGGGGTCTCGCGATCGAGGTGGATCCGGTCGAACCGCTCCTCCGCCGCCGTCCCGCTGCCGGGGCCGGCGAAGCGGTCGCAGATCCGTCGCGCGAGGTCACGCTTGGCCTCGTTCGGGTGCCGGGAGCGATCGAGCCGCTCCCCGACGAGGAGCTCCCAATAGAGCGGCATCGCGTCGTCGGGAACGCTCATCAGCTTGCCGAAGATCTCGCTCGCGGGCTCGGTGACGCCGACGTAGTTGCCGAGCGACTTGCTCATCTTCCGGACGCCGTCGGTCCCGGGAAGGATCGGCATCGTCATGACCGCCTGCGGCTCGCGCCCGAACGACGTCTGAACGTCGCGGGCGAACAGCAGGTTGAAGCGCTGCTCGGTGCCGCCGAGCTCGAGGTCGGACTCGACGGCCACCGAGTCGTATCCCTGAAGCACCGGGTAGAGGAGCTCGAGCAGCGACACGGGCTCGGCCGCCGCCATCCGCTTGCTGAAGTCGTCGCGCTCGAGCAGGCGCGCGACGGTGAAGCGGCGGACGAGGGCGAACAGCTCGGCGCTGGGCATGTCGAGCCACTCGCTGTTGCGCCTGACCTCGGTCGCGTCGGGGTCGAGCACCTTGAACGCCTGCTCCTGGAAGGTCCTCGAGTTGGCATCGATCTCCTCGGGGGCGAGCAGCGGCCGCAGCGCCGATCGACCGCTCGGATCGCCGACCCGGGCCGTGTAGTCGCCGATGATGAGGACCGCGACGTGGCCGGCGGCCTGGAACTGCCGCAGCTTCTCGAGCACGACGACGTGGCCGAGGTGGATGTCGGGCGCGGTCGGGTCGATGCCGAGCTTGACCCGCAGGGGCCGGCCCGAGGCGAGGCGCTCCTCGAGCGCTCCCGCGGGCAGCACGTCGACCGCGCCGAGGGCCAGCTCGGTGCTCGCCCCGCCGCCCTCGGAGTGCGATCCACGCATCGGGCCAATGCTAGACTCACCCGTCGTCCGGGGACGCCCGGAGCCGGAGATGAACCTCGCCAGCAGCGGCTCATGGCGCCGGGCCTGAGCGCCGGGGGCCTCGGCGGCGTCACCACCCCCGGGTTCCCGCCGCCTTCTTCGATGCCCGAGAGCAGAGACAACACCGGCGACCGCGCGCGCACCGGCGACGACGGGAATCCGATCGTGGCGCTCGAGCCCGGCCCCGAGCCGCCGGGCGTCGCGGAGCCGGCCGCGGACCCCGCGACCGCGGAGCGGTCGAGCGGCGCGCCGCCGGATCCGCGGGAGCAAGCCAAGGAGGCCGCCCGCCGGCGCGCCGCCGAGCGCAAGGCCAAGCGCGCCGAGCGCAGGGCCGAGCGCGGGCGCGAAGGCCGCAGCCTCGCTGCCCGCCTGCGGCGCTTGCGCTCCGGCGACGGCTGGCGTCGCCCGCCCGCCGACGGCGGCACCCGGCCGCGGATCAAGAAGCTCAGGTTCGTCCTCGTGCTCCTCGGCCTCGGCCTGCTGGCGATCGTCTCCTGGGTCTTCGGGGTGATGATGGCCGTCGCCCAGGACCTGCCCGACCTCGAGGCGCGGGCGCAGTACGACGCCGCCGAGAACTCGGTCGTGCTCGCCCGCGACGGCACCCCGTTGACGACGCTGACCGGCAACGAGAAGCGGATCCTCGTCGAGTCCGACGAGATCGCTCCGTCGCTGAAGCAGGCCGTCGTCGCGATCGAGGACGAGCGGTTCTACGAGCACCGGGGGATCGACTTCCTCGGGATCGCCCGCGCGCTGCAGCAGGACATCCTCTCGGGAGGCGCGGTCCAGGGAGGCTCGACGATCACCCAGCAGTTCGTCAAGAACGCGCTCGAGGCGCAGGGAAGCCGCACCGTCTTCCAGAAGCTCCGCGAGGCCGCGCTCGCCTACCAGATCGAGCGCCAGTGGCCGAAGGACAAGATCCTCACCAACTACCTGAACAACATCTACTTCGGCAACGGCGCCTACGGGGTCGAGGCCGCTGCCCACACCTACTTCGGAACCGCGCATCCCGGCTGCGGCGATCCGGACGATCGCTGTGCCGCCGCCCTCCTCCCCGAGGAGTCGGCGATGCTGGCCGCGCTGATCTCCTCTCCGGCCGCCTACGACCCGCGAACCAATCCCGACGCCGCCCGCTCGCAACGCAACGTGGTCCTGACGAAGATGCGCGAGCAGGGGGTGCTGGAGATCAGCGATGAGGACTTCCAGGCGCTGCTCGACTCCCCGGTGCCGGGCAGGGACGACATCCAGCCGCCGACCGAGGAATCGAAGGCCCCGTACTTCACCGATTGGCTGCGCCAGCAGGTCGTCGACAAGTACGGCGCCGGGCAGGCGTTCGGGGGCGGCCTGCAGATCAAGTCCACGCTCGACCTCGGCCTCCAGCAGGCCGCGAGCCAGGCCGTCACCGACAACCTCGCCGGCCTCGGACCCACCGCCGCGGTCGTCGCCATCGAGAACGGCACCGGCGAGGTCCTGGCCATGGTCGGCGGCCAGGACTTCGACGAGAGCCCGTTCAACCTCGCGACCAACGGGCAGCGTCAGCCCGGCTCGTCGTTCAAGCCGTTCACGCTGGTGACCGCGCTCGCCGAAGGGCATTCGCCGGACGAGACGTTCGAGTCGGCGCCGCAGCAGCTTCCGTTCGAGGCGACGGTCCGCAGGAACGGGAAGAAGAAGGAGGTCACCGACCTCTTCCGCGTCAACAACTACGACGACAACTACCTCGGCACCGCATCGATCGCGACCGCCACGACCTACTCCGACAACTCCGTCTACGCGCAGCTCGGGCTCGAGGTCGGGATCAACGACGTGGTCAAGACGGCACACGAGCTCGGCATCGCCTCGCGGATCGACGACAACCCGGCGGTCATCCTCGGCGGGCTGACCCGCGGGGTGACGCCGCTGGAGATGGCGTACGCCTACAACACCCTGGCCAACGGCGGTGCCCGGATCAGCGGCTCGCTGGCGAGCAGGGGCAACGGCGAGGGGCCCGTGGCGATCGACCGGGTCCTCGGCCAGGACGGCGACCCCGTCCCCGACAACCTCGGCGCGAGCGGCGAGAACGAGGAGGTCTCCGAGCAGGTGGTCGACCCGACGGTCGCGGAGACCGCGACCGAGATCCTCCACACCGTCGTGACCAGCGGCACCGGCGAGCGGGCGCAGGTCGGCGACGACTACATCTGGGGCAAGACCGGGACGACCGACAACAACGCCGACGCCTGGTTCGTCGGCGCCAACGAGGAGATCACGGTCGCTGTCTGGGTCGGCTATCCGGACGGGGCGACGCCGATGGAGACCGAGTTCGGCGGCCTGCCCGTCGACGGCGGCACGCTCCCGGCGCTGATCTGGAACGAGGTCGTCTCCTCCTGGGACGCCCTGCAGGCGGAGCGCGGCGCCGGCGAGGAGACCGCGACGGTCCCTGAGACCTACGTGGCGCCACCGACGACGACCGCGCCGGCCCCGACGACGACCGCCCCGGCCCCGACGACGACCGCGCCGGCCCCGACGACGGCCCCGGTCGACCCCGCCCCGGCCCCGACCGACCCCGCCCCGGCGCCGACCGGGACCGGCGGCGCCGTCCCGTAGTCAGCCGGCAGGGCGTGAGAGGAACCCGCTGTCCGCCAGGCAGTAGCGCCACGGGTAGTCCGCCGCCCGGTTGAGGCCGATCCGCGGCCCGGCGACGACCTCGCCGTCGAAACCGCGCTCCGGCGCGAGGATCCGGAACGGCTCCCGCAGCGCGTCCTCGCCCGTCTGCGAGAGCACGATCGCAAGCGCCTCGCAGATCTTCCCGGGCCCCGAGCAGAGCTCGCGGATCCCGTCGCGACCCCGGCGCCGGCGCATCGACTCGAGCCCCGCGGTGGGCTCGAGCGCCCGCACGAGCACAGCGGCGGCCGTGCCGGTGGGCTCGGCGACGAGGTTGAACATCGCGTGGATCCCGTAGCAGAGATAGACGTAGGCGTGCCCCGGCGGCCCGAACAGCGGCGCGCTCCTCGGCGTCGGCCCGCCGAAGGCGTGGCAGGCGGGGTCGCCGCGCTCGTACGCCTCGGTTTCGACGATGACGCCGCCGACGCCCCGGTGAAGCAGGGTGCAGCCGATCAACCCGGCGGCGACGTCGCGGGGCGACCGCTCGAAGAACGCCCGGTCGAGCGTCGCGGCGGATCTCATCCCCGCAGCTCGGCGAGGCTCGCCGCGGCGAGCTCGAGCTGGGCGGCGATCGCCTCCGGGGATGCGCCGCCGCGCGACACCTTCGATGCCAGCCACTCGCCACCGCGAAGGACCTCGTAGTACTCCTCGTCGAGAAGCTCCGAGAAAGCCGCGAGCTCCCCGCGGGGGATCGCCGAGAGCGGGATGCCGGCCTCGAGGGCGTGGCGGACGAGGCCGCCGACGACGGCGTGGGCTTCGCGAAACGGCAGCCCGCGGCGGACCAGGAGATCGGCGACATCGGTGGCGGCCGCCATCTCGTCTGACGCCGCCGACGCCATTCGCTCGAGATCGAACTCGATCCCGACGAGCATGCCCGCGAGCGCGCGCAGGCCGAGCTCGATCGCGTCGGCGGCGTCGAACAGCGGCTCCTTGTCCTCCTGCAGGTCCTTGCTGTAGGCGAGCGGGAGCGCGTGCAGGACCCCGGTGAGTGTCATCAGGTCGGCGCTGACCCGCGGCGCCCTGGCCCGCAGGAGCTCGGCCGCGTCGGGATTCATCTTCTGCGGCATGATCGACGAGCCCGAGCTGAACTCCTCCGCCGGGCGGCAGAAGCCGAACTCGGACGTCGACCAGAGGACGATCTCGGCGCCGATCCGCGAGAGGTGGGTGGCGCAGGTCGAAGCGGCGCCGAGGTAGTCGAGGGCGAAATCGCGGTTCGAGACGGCATCGATCGAGTTCTCGACGAGGGAACCGAAGCCGAGCTCGGCGGCGACGGCAGCCCGGTCGAGATCCCAGTTGATCCCCGCCAGCGCCCCGGACCCGAGCGGCATCGCGCCCGCCGCGCTGCGGGCGGCGCCGAACCGGTCGGCATCGCGGCGAAGCATCCAGAACCAGGCGAGCAGGTGGTGACCGAGAGTGACGGGCTGGGCCCGCTGCAGATGGGTGTAGCCCGGCATCGGCGCGGCGCGATGCTCGTCGGCGAGGGCGTGGATGCGCTCGAGGCAGTCGAGCAGGAGCGAGCGCCCGGCGTCGGCGCGCTCGGCCACGAACAGGGCCAGGTCCGTGGCCACCTGGTCGTTGCGTGAGCGGCCGGTGTGGATCTTGCCGCCGACGGGCCCGGCGATCTCGGTCAGGCGACGCTCGATCGCCATGTGGACGTCCTCGTCGCCGGGCTCGAATGGGAACTCCCCGCCCTCGAGCTCGGCGGCGACGCGGTCGAGGGCGCCCAGCAGCGCCTCGAGCTCCCCGTCGTCGAGCACTCCCGCCCCGCGCAGTGCCCGCGCGTGGGCCCGGGACTGGCGGATGTCGTAGGGCGCCAGCCGGACGTCGAAGCGGAGCGAGGCGTTGAGCTCCCAGAAGACGGGATCGGGCTCGTTCTCGAAACGCGGCATCGGCGCAGTCTATGAAGGCCCCCGGGCCGCCCCGCGTCCGAGGATCGCGGCGAGCTCGGCGACGACCCGCTCCACGGACTCCTCGGGGAGGGTCGGATGGAACGGCAGCGCCAGCGAGCGCCTCGAGAACTCCTCCGCGACCGGGAACTGCCCCTCGCGGGTGCCGAGCAGCTCCCGGTAGGGGTCGGACAGGTGGATGCAGGGCAGGTACGGGCGAGCATCGATGCCGCGGCGGTCGAGCTCGGCGATCACGGCGTCCCGGTCGCTCGCCGCCGGCAGCCGGACGACGTAGACGAACCAGCTCCTCCGCTCCCGACCGCGATCGGCCAGCGGCAGCACGAGGTCGGCCGGATCGCCGGCGCCGGGCTCCGCCGCACCGATCGCCGCGAGGCGCTCCGAGTAGGCCGCCGCGACCTCCGCCCGCCGCCGGAGCAGCTCATCGAGGCGCTCGAGCTGCCCGACCCCGACGGCGGCCTGGAGGTCGGTCAGCCGGTAGTTGTAGCCGAGGCGATCGTGGTCCATGAGCTTCATGTTCGGCGCCCGCCCCTGGTTGCGCTCGCTGCGCGCGGCGGCGGCGGCCCCGGGCCCCGGCGGGACCAGCATGCCCCCCTCCCCCGTCGTCATCTGCTTGTTCGCGTAGAAGGCGAACACCGCGGGGTTGCCACGGGCGCCGACCTCGCCGCCGTCGGCGCAGACCGCGCCCAGGGCCTGCGCCGCGTCCTCGACGACCCCGACGCCGTCGGCGGCGGCGATCCGCTCGATCTCGGCCATCGCCGCGGGCCAGCCGAAGATGTGGACGGCGAGGATGCCCGCCGCGCTCCCACCCGCGGCGGCATCGGCCGCGGAGGGGTCGATCGTCAAGGTGGCCGGATCGACGTCGCAGAAGCGGGGTCGCGCGCCCTCGTAGAGGAGGCAGTTGGACGAGGCGATGAAGCTCAGCGGCGTCGTCACCACCTCGTCCCCCGGGCCCCAGCCCTGCCCGCGGACCGCGAGGTGGAGGGCCGCGGTCCCGCTCGAGACGGCGACCGCGTCATCGACGCCGAGCCGCCGCGCGAACGCGGACTCGAAGCGCTCCAGCATCGGCCCCAGCGAGAGCGTCCCCGAGCGCAGGACCTCCGCCACCAGCTCTCCCTCGCGCTCGCCGATCGACGGCCGCGCGAGCGGTATCCGCCCGCCGGCGCTCACCCCGGAAGCTCCGCCGCCTCGGCGCCGGCGTGCTCGGGCCGGGGCTGGAAGGCGAACTCGAGCGAGTCGACCAGCGCCTCCCAGGAGGCCTCGATGACGTTCTCGGAGACGCCCAGCGAGCTCCACTCGCGAACGCCGTCGGAGGAGTCGAGGAGCACGCGCGTCACCGACGCCGTGCCGTGGTGCTCGTCGAGGATGCGGACCTTGAAGTTGGTCAACTCGACCGTGGCGATCTCCGGGCGCTGCTCGGTGATCGCCTCGCGCAGCGCGCGGTCGAGCGCGTTGACCGGCCCGTTGCCCTCGGCGGTGCGGATGTAGCGGCGATCGCCGACCCAGAGCTTGATCGTGGCCTCCGTCTCGACGCCGCCGTCGGCGCGCTTCTCGGTCACGACCCGGAAGCTCTCGAGCCGGAAGAGGGGCACGTAGGTCCCGGCTTCGCGCCGGAGCAGGAGCTCGAACGAGGCATCGGCCGCCTCGTAGGAGTAGCCGCGGTGCTCGCGCTCCTTCAGCTTCTCGACCGAGCGGCGCACCGCGTCGTCGTCGAGGGGGATGCCGGCCCGGGCGGCCCGAGCGAGGACCGAGCCGCGGCCGGCCAGCTCGGAGATCAGGATCTCGCGCTCGTTCCCGACCAGGGCCGGATCGATGTGCTCGAACGTCCGCGCGTCGGCCTCGACCCCGGCGGCATGAAGGCCGCCCTTGTGGGCGAAGGCGTTGCGGCCGACGTAGGGCTGCGAGGGATCCGGCGCGAGGTTGCAGATCTCGTCGACGAGGTGCGCCGTCCCGGTCAGCAGCCGCAGCCGCTCGGGGGCGACGCAGTCATGGCCGAGCTTGAGCTGCAGCGCCGGCAGGATCGACACGAGGTTCGCGTTGCCGGTCCGCTCGCCGTATCCGTTCAGCGTTCCCTGCACCAGCGTCGCGCCGGCACGGACGGCGGCCAGCGAGTTGGCGACGCCGCAACCGGCGTCGTTGTGGGTGTGGATGCCGACCGTCCCGACGCCGGCGAGCGCCGCGGCGGCGGCCGTCGCCTCCTCGATCTCGTGCGGCAGGCTCGAGCCGTTCGTGTCGCAGAGGCTGACGTTCTCGGCGCCCGCCTCGATCGCCGCTTCGATGCAGGCGTGCGCGTAGCCCTCGTCGTCGCGCCAGCCGTCGAAGAAGTGCTCGGCGTCGTAGATGACCCGCTTCCCGGCGTCGACGCAGTGTCGGACCGAGTCGGCGATCATCGCCAGGTTCTCGTCGCGCGACACCTTCGTGACCTTCTCCAGATGCAGCGCCCAGGTCTTCCCGACGAGCGTCACCACCGGCGCGAAGCAGCCCACGAGCGCCGCCAGGCCTGGATCCTCGGCCGCATCGAGGTCGCGCCGGCGGGTCATGCCGAAGGCCGCGACCGTCGTCTGTTCGAGCGGCGTCGAGGCCAGCCGCTCGAACAGCTCCACGTCCTTCGGGTTGGAATCGGGGAACCCGGCCTCGACGTAATGGACGCCGAGGCGGTCGAGCGCTTCGACGACCCGCACCTTCTCGCTCGCCGAGAGCGACATGCCCTGTCCCTGCATGCCGTCCCGCAACGTCGTGTCGTAGAGATGAACCTTGCTCAACTTGATCGAACCTGCTTCCTCACCGTCTCACCGGATAGGGATTGGACCCGATGCCCGCCGGGGCGAGCCGGGTCGTGCGCCCCTGCGCCGCCGCGGGCGCAGGCCTCCGCGCCGCTACGAGGCGGCCGCGGAGCCGGTAATTCGGATCGGCGCCCGGGCGGGCGCCGGAAGCCCGCGCGACGGACCGGTTGCGAGCGCCGCGTTCATCAGGAGGCGACTCTACTGGGTTCGTCGACCGGATCGAGCCATTCCGAGTACTCGGGCGCCTTCCCGTGCAGGGCATCGTCGAACTTCGCGGCCACCACCGCCGTGGTCTCACCCGGAGCCTTGATCGGGTGGTCGTCGATCTCGCGCACCGGCACGAGCTCGGCGGCGGTGCCGGTGAGGAAGATCTCCTCGGCGAGATAGAGCTCGGAGCGGCCGACGTCGCGCTCGATCACCTGGTAGCCGAGGTCGCGCGCGATCTGGATCACGGACCGGCGGTTGACGCCGTCGAGGATCGACGCGGTGTGCGGCGGGGTCACGATCTCACCCTCGCGGACGAGGAAGATGTTCTCGCCGGAGCCCTCGCAGACGTTGCCGCGCTGGTCGAGCAGGATCGCCTCCTCGTAGCCGGCGTTCGCGGCCTCGGTCTTCGCCAGGATCGAGTTCAGGTACTGGCCGGAGGCCTTCGCGTGCGGGATCAGCCCGTCCGGGGAGATCCGCCGCCACGAGGAGACCTTGGCGCGGATTCCGTCGCGCTTGCCGTCCTCCCCCAGGTAGGCGCCCCAGGGCCAGGTCGCGATCGTCACGTCGACCGGCGAGCCCTTCGCGAACAGTCCCATCTCGCCGTAGCCGCGGAAGGCGATCGGGCGGATGTAGCAGGAGGCGAGGCCGTTGCGACGGATCAGCTCGTTCGTCGCGGCGCGTAGCTCCTCGACCCCGAACCGCATCGGCAGGTAGTAGAGCTCGGCCGACTTCATCAGCCGCTCGAGGTGATCGCGATGCCGGAAGACGGCGGTGCCGGCCTCGGTCTCGTAGGCGCGGATCCCCTCGAACACGCCGGTGCCGTAGTGAAGGCCGTGGCTGAGCACGTGCACCCTGGCGTCGTCCCAGGCGACGAACTCGCCATTCATCCAGATCGTCTCGGCCTTCTCCACCAGATCTCCTTCGCTCGCGACGCGATTATTGCGGATGGCAGCGGCGCCGTCGCGGCTCAGAGGGCCGCGATCACGGCCGCGGTCATCGCCTCGGTGTCGGCGCGGCGCTCGCCGGCGGCGCCAGTGAACAGGTCCGCGGTCCGCAGCCCGGCCCCGAGGGCGGCGCCGACCGCGTGCTCGATCCGGTCGGCCCCGTCGCCGTCTCCGAGGCCGTGGCGGAGCATCATCGCCGCCGACAGGAAGGTGGCGAGCGGGTTCGCCACGCCCTCGCCGGCGATGTCGGGGGCCGACCCGTGGACCGGCTCGAAGACGCCGGGTCCGGAGTCTCCGAGGCTGGCCGAGGGCAGCATCCCGAGCGAGCCCGTGATCATCGCCGCCTCGTCGCTGAGGATGTCGCCGAACATGTTCTCGGTCACGATCACGTCGAACCGGGTCGGCTCGGCGACGATCTGCATCGCCGCGTTGTCGACCAGCAGGTGCTCGAGCTCGACCTGGGGGAACCGCCTCCCGACGTCGCCGACGACCTCGCGCCAGAGCCGCGACGTCTCGAGCACGTTCGCCTTGTCGACGGAGGTCACGCGACCGTGGCCTCCCCGCCCCCGGCGCTCGGCGGCGGCGAACGCGATCGTCGCGATCCGCTCGACCTCGGCGCTCGTGTAGACGCACTCGTCGACCGCCGTGCCGGCGTCGCGCTCCTTGCGGCCGAAGTAGATGCCGCCGGTGAGCTCGCGGACGACGAGCAGATCGGTGCCCTCGATCCGCGAGCGACGGAGCGGGCTCGCGTCGAGCAGGGCCGGGATCGGCTTGACCGGACGCAGGTTGGCGTAGAGGCCGAGACCCTTGCGGAGGCCGAGCAGCCCCTGCTCGGGGCGCGGCGCGTCGGGGTCGGTGCTGTCCCACTTCGGTCCGCCGACGGCCCCGAGCAGGACCGCGTCGGCGCCCCGGCAGGCCGCCAGCGCATCCGCGGTGAGCGCCTCCCCGCCGGCGTCGATGGAGGCGCCCCCGATCAGGACGTCCTCGTACTCGAAACCGCCGAGGGCGTCGAGGAGCAGCCGCGCGGCGGCGACGATCTCGGGGCCGATGCCGTCGCCGGCGAGGACCGCGATACGTGGCTTGTCGGCGTCCGGCGCCATCGTCGGCGGCACCGTATCGCCTCCGGCCGCGCCGGCGGCTAGGCTCCCCGACCGCCTTCCGGAATCGCAGCCGCCACGTTCACGACAACCAACGGAGGAACCATGCGCAAGACCCACCTGACCCTGATCGCGCTCGGCGCCCTGACGCTCGGTCTGCTGGCCGCCGGCTGCGGTGGCGACGACGAGACGGGCGCCACCGACGCCACGACCGCCGCCACCACGACCACGACCGCCGCCACCACGACCACGACCGGGGACGCGAGCGTCGAGGGCGCCAGCTCCGAGGACGTCTACAACGCCTGCATCGACGCGATCGAGGGGACCGCGGCCGAGCAGATCGGGCAGACGGCCTGCGAGCAGGCGCGGGACGCCTTCGAGCAGTGCGCGAAGGAAGCCGAGCAGGCCGGCGGCGACGCCGCCGAGACCGCGCTCGGCATCTGCCAGCAGGCCGCCGACCAGGCGGTCAAGTCGCTGCAGGCGTCGGCCGGGGGCTGATCGGAACGGCCCGTCCCGGTCCGCGGCGGATCGGGACGGGCCGCCGCGCCGGTCCGGGTGGCTAGAGACCCGTGGTCGCGACGCCGAGCGGCGGATTGGCCTGTTCGTAGGCGGAGATCGCGTCCTCGGACTCGAGCGTGATCGAGATCTCGTCGTGGCCGCCGAGCAGCCGGTGCTTGGTCTCCTCGTCGATGTCGAAGCGGACGACGCCGCCCTCGTAGTCGACCGTCTGGTCGTCGAGGTCGATGCGGACGGCGCCCGCGGCGGCGATCCCCCGGCAGTCCTCGCGCGGGAGGATCACCGGCAGCAGCCCGTTCTTGGTCGCGTTCGAGTAGAAGATGTCCGAGAACGACGGCGCGATGACGGCCTCGAAACCGAAATCGGCGAGCGCCCAGACCGCGTGCTCGCGCGATGACCCCGAGCCGAAGTTCGGTCCGGCGACGAGCACCGGGTTCGGCTCGAGCTCGATCTCGCCGTCTCGGATCCAGTCGTAGAAGAGGAACTCGCCGAACCCGGTTCGCTCGATCCGCTTCAGGAACTGCTTCGGGATGATCTGGTCGGTGTCGATGTCGGCGCGGTCGAGCGCCGACACCTTCCCCTCGATCACGTCGATCGCCTTCATCGCGCTCCTCCTTCGCTCGTCTCCGGCCAGTCCCTGATGTCGACGAACCGTCCCTCGATGGCGGCGGCCGCGGCCATCCGCGGGCTGACGAGGTGGGTGCGGCCGCCCCTGCCCTGGCGGCCCTCGAAGTTGCGGTTCGACGTCGAGGCACAGCGCTCGCCCTCGGTCAGGATGTCCGGGTTCATGCCGAGGCACATCGAGCAGCCCGACGCCCGCCATTCGAAGCCTGCCTCCCGGAAGACCCGATCGAGGCCCTCGCGCTCGGCCTCGGCGCGAACCTGCTCGGATCCGGGCACGACCATCGCCCTGATGCCCGCCGCCACCGAGCGCCCCCCGACCATCGACGCGGCCGCGCGCAGATCCTCGATCCGCGAGTTGGTGCAGGAGCCGATGAAGACCCGGTCGAGCTCGATGTCGGTCATCGCCGTGCCCGGCTCGAGCGCCATGTACGCAAGCGCCCGCTCGGCCGTCTCGGCGTCGACCGGCCCCTCGAGGGTGGCCGGGTCGGGCACCGCGTCGGTGACCTCGACGACCATGCCCGGGTTCGTGCCCCAGGTCACCATCGGCGACAGCGTCGAGGCATCGATCTCGACCTCCGCATCGAAGCCGGCCCCGTCGTCGCTCGCGAGCGCGCGCCACTCGGCGACCGCGGCGTCGAGCTCGGGCGGAGCACCCGGGCGACCGCGGACGTACTGGAACGTGGTCTCGTCGGGGGCGACCATCCCAGCGCGGCCACCGCCCTCGATCGTCATGTTGCAGATCGTCATCCGGGCCTCCATCGAGAGATCGCGGACGGTCTCGCCGGCGTACTCGACCGCGTATCCGACCATGCCGCCGGTCCCGAGACGGCCGATCGTCGCCAGGATCATGTCCTTGGCACCGACGCCGCCGGGCAGCTCGCCGCGGTAGTTGATCCGCATCGTCTTCGGCTTGCGCTGCACGAGCGTCTGGGTCGCGAGGACGTGCTCGACCTCCGAGGTTCCGATCCCGAACGCGAGCGCGCCGAAGGCGCCGTGGGTCGCCGTGTGCGAGTCGCCGCAGACGATCGTCATCCCGGGCTGCGTGATCCCGAGCTCGGGCCCGATCACGTGCACGATCCCGCGCCGGTCCGATCCGAGCGAGTAGAGCGGGACGCCGAACTCCTCGCAGTTGCGCTCCAACGCCTCCACCTGCCTGCGCGAGAGCTCGTCCGCGATCAGCCGGGCCGCCGGCGTGTCGTCGGTCGGCACGTTGTGGTCGGCCGTGGCCAGCGTGCGGTCCGGGCGGCGGACCTCGCGACCGGCCAGCCTGAGGCCGTCGAAGGCCTGCGGAGAGGTCACCTCGTGGACGAGGTGAAGGTCGATGTAGATCAGCCCGTCGGCGACCTCATGCCGCTTCCAGATCTTGTCGAACATCGTCTCCGCGCTCATCGGCTCGCTCCTGTCGGGGGTGCTTGCATCGGCTCAGCTTCGGCGCAGGCCTGCCGCGATCACGGCGAGGACCTCGGCCGTTCCGGTGCCGGGGTTGTGGAGATCGTGGGGAAGATCGGCGTCGAAGGTGGCGCTGTCGCCCGCCGCGAGCGGGTAGCGCTCGCCGTCGACGGTCAGATCGACGCTGCCGGCGAGGATCACGATGGTCTCGCGGCTGCCGGGCTCGTGGATCGGCGGGTCGTCGGCGCCGCCGGTCGCCCGTCCCGGCTCGATCCGGTGGCGGGAGACGTCGGCGCGCTGCCCCGGCAGAGGCGGGGTCAGCTCCTCGATCTCATGCCCCGGCCGGCTGCTGCGGCGGCCGCGGCCGGAGCGGACGACGGCTACGTTCCCGCCCTCGTCGAGCCGCAGCAGCTGCGACAGCGTCAGCTCGAGCCCGTCGGCGATCCTCGCGGCGACGACCAGGGTCGGGCTGCTCTCGCCGCGCTCGACCTGCGACAGCGTCGCGGCGCCGACGCCACAGCGGTCTGCGAGCTCCCGCAGCGACAGGTCCATACCCTCGCGCAGCGCCTTCACCCGCGCGCCGATCGCGAGCGGCTCGGCGGAGGGGGCTTCAAGCATGGGCGTTGATGCTGGTCCCATCGGCTCAGTACGTTATCACATACTAGCGTCCGTTTTTACGTGCAACGCTGCCCCACCGCCCGAGCGAAGGCCAGAAGCTTCGGCATACCGAAGGAGAAGCCCCTCGCTCGACCGCCAGCGGTCCAGAGGCGGCGGGAAGGGGCCGGCGGCAGAAGCAAGCAACCGCCGTAGAACCTCCCCCACTGCCCGAGGCAACCGTGTGGCAGCGATGGAAGCTCGGCGCGAGCCCACGCCCAGCGCCGGCCGACCGATGCGGACGGGCGCGGCCCGGAGCGTTCGGTCGGGGTGATTACCGCACCTGCGTCGTAGGGCGGATCAGGATCTCGTTGACGCTGACGTGGGGCGGCTGGGTCACCGCGTAGGTGATCGCGCGGGCGATGTCCCCGGGCTCGAGGACCTTGTCGATGTGCCGCATCGCCTTCTCCATTCCCGCGACGACGGTGGGGTGCTCGTTGTGGCCCTGAAGCTCGGTATCGACCCAGCCCGGCTCGATCGCGGTGACGCGGACGCCGGCGCGCGCGCACTCCTGCCGCAACGCCTCGGAGAAGCCCACGACCCCCCACTTGGTCAGGTTGTAGACACCGCTTCCGAACGAGGCCGTCCGGCCCGCGACCGAGGCGACGTTGACGATGTCGCCGCTGCCCGCGGCGCCCATGATCGGCAGCGCCGCGTGGGTGCTGTAGAGGAGCCCGAGCAGGTTGACGTCGACCATCCGCCTCCACTGCTCGGTGGCGGCGCCGGCGACCGGGCCAAGGAGCATCACCCCGGCGTTGTTGACGAGGATGTCGAGCCCGCCGAGCTCGTCGCCGGCGCGGGCGACGAAGGCGTTGGCCTGCTCCTCGTCGCTGACGTCGGTCGTGACCGCGAGAGCGCGGCCGCCGCCGTCCTCGACCCGCCCGGCGAGGTCGGCGATCCGGTCCTGGCGACGGGCGGCGAGCGCGACCGCCGCCCCCTCGGCGGCGAGCGCCAGCGCCGTCGCCTCGCCGATCCCCGACGAGGCGCCCGTGATCGCCGCGACCTTGCCCTCGAGCGCTCCCATCGGGCGACGAGTCTATCCAGGGGCCATCGCGCCGGCGAGCGACGAGCCCTGCCCCCTGTCGCGAAGTCGGTCGCCACCCGCCCACGGCGCACCGCTTCCGGCGCCCCGGCAGGGCGAAGCCCGGGGAGGCGCCGTGACCCGTGCGCCGCCGCGGCCCGGCAACGGTCCGGCGAGGCGGAGCATTCCGCCGGACGATCTAGGGCCCCGGCGGGAACGGCGAGGCCGACGCGGCGTCGGCCGCGACCGACTCCGCCTCCCTGACCGCGGCGCCGTCGAGGGCGTTGGCGATCGCCCGCACGTAGGCCTGCGCGGATGCCTCGATGATGTCGGTCGAGACGCCCTGGCCGCTGGCGAGCCGTCCATGGGCTCGCAGCATCACCGTGACCTCGCCGAGGGCGTCATCGCCCTCGCCGACGGCGGAGACGAGGTATCGGCTGAGCTCGCAGCGCGTGTCGACGGCCGCCTGGATCGCTCCGAAGACGGCATCGACGGGGCCGTCCCCGCCGGAGCTCCCCTGCACCTCCTCGCCGGCCGGGGTCGTAACGCCGACCCGGGCCGCCGGCTCCCGCCGCGTCCCCGCCTCGACCTCGAACCAGGCGAGCTCGTACTTCTGAGACGCCTCCCGCATCTCGTCGGAGACGATCGCCTCGAGATCGAGCGAGGTCACCTGCTTCTTCTTGTCCGCGAGCTCCTTGAAGCGCTTGAAGGCCTGGTTCAGCGCGTTGCCCTCGACGACGAAGCCGAGCTGCTCGAGCGCGTCCTTGAGCGCGTGCCGTCCCGAATGCTTGCCGAGCACGATCTGGTTCGAGTCGAGGCCGACGTCGCGCGCGTCCATGATCTCGAAGGTGGTCCGCTCCTTGAGGACGCCGTCCTGGTGGATCCCGGACTCGTGGGCGAACGCGTTGCGACCGACCACGGCCTTGTTCGGCTGCACGACGTACCCGGTGAAGCGGGAGACCATCCGGCTCGTTCGCGCGATCTCGGTCGTCTCCAGCCCCGTGTCGAGGCCGTGATCGACGCGGCGGGTGCGCAGCAGCATCACGATCTCCTCGAGCGAGCAGTTGCCGGCCCGCTCGCCGATCCCGTTGACGGCGCACTCGACCTGCCGGGCGCCGGCCAGGACGCCGGCGAACGAGTTGGCGACCGCGAGCCCGAGGTCGTCGTGGCAGTGGACGGACAGCCGCACGTCCGCCAGCTCGGGCAGGAGCTCGTAGAGCCGCGTCAGGTAGGCGGTGTACTCGGCCGGGGTCGTGTAGCCGACCGTGTCGGGAATGTTGATCACTCCCGCCCCCTCGGCGATCGCGATCCCGCAGACCTCGGCCGTGAACCCGACGTCGGCCCGCGTCGCGTCCATCGGCGAGAACTCGACGTCCTCGCAGAGCTCGCGGGCGTGTGCGACCGCCGCCCGCGCCTGCCCGCGAACGTCGTCGCGGTCGGTCCGGAGCTGGTGCTCGATGTGGATGTCCGAGGTCGAGATGAACGTGTGGATGCGGGGGCGTTCGGCGTCCTTGACGGCGCCCCAGGCGGCGTCGATGTCGCCCTTCTGGGTCCGCGCCAGACCGCATACGACCGGGCCCGAGACCGTCCGCGAGATCGCCTGCACGGCCTCGAAGTCCCCCGGCGAGGTGATCGGAAAGCCGGCCTCGATCACGTCGACGCCGAGGCGCGCGAGCTGGCTCGCGATCTCGACCTTCTCCTGCGTGTTCAGCGAGATCCCGGGCGACTGCTCGCCGTCACGCAGCGTCGTGTCGAAGATCTCGACCCGCTCGTAGGGCCCCGTCGTCTCTGCTCGATCAGCGCTCATCCGCTGACTCCTTCTCTCTGGTGGTTCGGATTCCCTCTGTCCCTTGCGGCTGTCGCGCCGCCCAGCGCTATTCCCCCCGGAGGGGGAGGAGAAGGAGAAGCGCGAGGCTGGTCGGCCGGGAGGTCATCCGGCAGGGACTCTAGCGGAAGCGGGGAACCCTGCAAGAGCCAAAGGAGCTCCGTACCCCATGGACCGCGTTCAGATCGACTCCCGGGCCGTGTTCAGGATCGTCGCGGTGACGCTTCTGACCATCGCCGCGGCCGCCCTCCTCGGCCTGGTCGTGGTCGAGGTGGAGACGACGATCCGCTGGCTCGTCACCGCGATCTTCCTGGCCCTGGTGCTCGCGCCCGCGGTCGAGCTGATCGGCGGAGCCCGGATTCGGGGCCGCCGGGCGCCGCGATGGCTCGCGATCCTGGTCACCTTCGGGCTCGCGTTCACGGCGCTCGCCTTCATCGTCCTCAGCGTGATCCCGCCGATGGTCGACGAGGTCGAGCGCGTCGGCTCGCTCGGCCCCGAATACGTCCGCGACGCCGAGGAGTGGGCCAACGACGACGAGCGGTTCCGGGACCTCAACGCCCAGTACCACCTGACGGCCACCCTGAAGTCGCAGGCAAGCGGCCTCCCGGGCGAGTTCTCGAGCGCCGCCGGCGAGCTCGAGTCGTTCACCGTCGGCCTGCTCAAGCACCTGGTCAGCGCCGTCTCGGTGGTCGTCCTCGCCTTCTTCCTGCTGCTCGAGGGCCCGCGCATCCTCGATCGCGTGCTCGCCTGGATCGGTGGCCGCCACGAGCAGCGCGGGCGCGAGATCGCCGCGGGGATCTACGGCGTCGTCCGCGGCTACGTGACCGTCAACCTGGCGCTGGCGATCGCCGCCGGGCTGTTCGCTTGGGCGATGCTCGAGGCGCTCGGGGTGGACCTCGCGGTGCCGCTCGCGATCCTCGTCGCCCTCCTCGACCTCGTGCCGCTGATCGGCCTCACGATCGGCGGCGTCGTCGTCGCGCTCGTCGCTGCGCTGCATTCGTTCCCCGATGCGATGGTCGTCTGGATCCTCGCCTTCCTGGCCTACCAGCAGGTCCAGGACCGTGTCGTCCAGCCGCTGCTCTACGGCCGCGCGGTCAGGGTCAACCCGTTAATCGCGATCGTGGTCCTGTTCATGGGGGCCCAGATCGCCGGCATCCTCGGAGCGCTGATCGCGATCCCCGTCGCGGCGTCGATCGCGGTCGTCTTCAAGGCCTACCGGCCCCAGCGCGGCGACGCCGGGACCGAGCCGGCGGTGGCGGGCGACGCGCAGCCCGCCTAGCCGTGGGAGCCGGTCGTCAGGGGCGGCTCGCGTCGCCCCCACCGCGGACGCGGCGCAGCGAATCGCGGACGTGGCGCAGCGAGGGCACGTGCGGGGCCTCCAGCATCCGCCGGCCTTCGAAGCGGGCCCGAGCCCGCTCCCGCTTGCGCTCGCCGCGATAGAAGAGCCGCGCCCAGGGAGAGCTTGGCCGCCCGAGCCGGAAGGCGCCGACCAGCGACACGAACGGGACGACGAGCCCGATCAGGGCGATCCCGAACTTCTCCTTGGCGCAGTTGACGACGGCGAGGACGAGGCCCCCGACCCCGATGAGGCCGACCACCGCGTGGACGGCGACCGCAACCTCGTTGGCCGCATCGACCCAGACCGTGAACCCGAGCACGCCGAAGCCGGCGACGATCGCGGCGACGATCACCGCATCGATCGACTTGCGGCCGTCGTCGGACCAGTAGACGTCCTCGAGCTCGAGCCAGAGCGCGAACTCGTCGAGCGTCAGGCCGGAGCCGACGCCGAACGCGGCGGCGACGATCTCACGGCCCGGCGACCCCGCCACCAGGACGATGCCGACCCAGCCCGCGATCAGCAGCAGGCAGATCCCCCAGACGAGATGGTGGATGTGGGTGCCGCCGACCTCGACGTTCCCCGGCCACCAGCTCACCTGGGCGCGAATCATGTGGGCGCTGGTGCGGATGAACGCGAAGGTGCCGAGGAAGAAGACCAGGTAGATGAACGCCGGCAGCTTGTGGGCGTCGACGATGTGCTCGTCGAAGAAGCTTGCGACCGACGCCAGGGCGGGCGTGCTCACGGCACCAGCACGACCTTGCCGACGTTGCGCCGCTCGTGGATCATGTCGTGCGCCGCGGCGGCCTCCGCGAACGGGAATGACGCGGCGAGCACCGGGGCTATCCGCTCGGCCCCGAGATCCTCCCGGAGCGGATCGATCACCCTCGTGAGGGTGCCCTCCCGGTCCCACCAGTGCAGCATGTTGAGACCGAACACCCCCTTGTTCTCGTTCATGACCGCCAGGCTCTTCCACCACGGCATCGTCGCCGTCGCCATCCCCGCCAGGCCCTTGAGCAGGGCCGGGATGTCCCGCCCCCGCCCCGACTGGACCTCGCTCATCCCGTAGCAGACGAGCCTGCCTCCGGAGCGGAGCAGCCGGTAGTCCTTGCGGAAGCTCGACGGCCCGATCGCGTCGAAGGCGATGTCGATCCCCTCACCGCCGGTCAGCTCCTCGACCCGGCGCTCGAAGTCGTCCGTGCGGTAGTCGATCGCGTGGGTCACCCCCTGGGCCCGGATCGCGTCGTGCTTGGAGGCGGAGGCCGTCCCGAACACCTCGGCGCCACGGCCAGCGGCGATCTGGACGGCGGCGGTGCCCACGCCTCCGGCCGCGGCGTGGATCAGGACGCGATCGCCCGCCCGCAGCCCGCCCATCACCACGAGGCCGGCGTAGGCGGTGCCGTAATTGACCGGAACCGCCGCCCCCTGCTCGAAGCTGAGCCGCTCCGGCAGGGGAATCACGTCGCCGGCCCGGACCGTGCAGAGCTCGGCGTGACCGCCGAACCTGGTCGCCGCCATCACCCGCTCGCCCGCCGCGACTCCCTCGACCCCGGGCCCGACCGACTCGACGACGCCGGCGACCTCGTAGCCGACCACGCACGGCGGCGACGGCGCGTCCGGATACATCCCGGACCGGGCCATCAGATCCGCGAAGTTGATCCCGGCCGCGCGAACCTCGATCCGGACCTCGCCCGCGGCGACCGGCGGGTCGGGCCGCTCGCGGACCTCGAGGACCTCGGGCCCGCCATGGCGTGGGATCACGACCGCGCGCACGCCGGCCAGCCACCCGCTAGGGGAAGTCGACCGCGCGACCGGCGTGGAAATCGTCGCGGCCCGTGATCTCGGCGACCACCTCGGGCGGGACCGGGGCGTCCGCGGTGAGCGCCATCACCGCCTCGGGGGCGCCTCCCTCGGCGCCGACGGCGGCGGAGACGATGTTCGCCCCATGCTCGCCGAAGGTGGAGCCGACGAGGCCGATCATGCCCGGCTTGTCGTCGTAGCGGAAGACGATGATGTGGTCCGCGAAGGGCAGATAGAAGTCCTGGCCCCAGGCGCGCACCAGGTAGGGGTCGTTGCGGGGCCCCACGCCCGTGCCGGCCACCTCGACGGTCTCGTCGCCGGAGTCGATCCTGACCGTGACCAGCTCGGTGAAGTCCGGCGAGACGGCGTCGCTGGTCTCGACCAGCTCGATGCCGCGCTCCTCGGCGACGGTGGGCGCGTTGACGAGGTTGACCGGCTCCTCGGTGTGGCCGGAGAGGATCCCGACCAGGGTCGCGATCCCGAGAAGCCGCGTGTCGTGCTCGGCGAGCCGCCCGCGGACCTCGACCTCCACCTTGTCCACGGAGCCGTTGCCGAGGCCCTGCGCCAGGTGCCCGAGCTTCTCGCAGAGCGGCACGAACGGCGCCAGCGCCTCCATCGTCTCCGGTCGGACCGCGGTGATGTTGACCGCGTTGGTGACGACGCCGCCGGTCAGCGCCGCCGACACCTGCTCGGCGGTCACGATGCCGGCCCGGTCCTGCGCCTCGGCCGTGGAGGCACCGAGGTGCGGCGTGACCACGACATCGTCGCGGCCGAACAGGGGGTGCTCGGTCAGCGGCTCGGTCGGGAAGACGTCGAGGGCGGCGCCCGCCACCTTGCCGGAGTCGAGCGCCGCCTCGAGCGCGGTGAGATCGATCAGCTCGCCGCGGGCGCAGTTGACGATCCGGACCCCGTCCTTCATCTTCGCCAGGGCCGGCCCGTCGATCCAATCGACCGTCTCCGGCGTCTTCGGGAGGTGGACGGTGACCAGGTCCGAGCGGGCGTAGAGCTCGTCGATCGGGACGCCCTCGACCCCGAGCTCGCGGAAGCGCTCCGCGGCGACGAACTTGTCGAAGGCGAGGACCTCCATGTCGAAGGCGAGCGCCCGCCGCGCCACGAGCTGGCCGATCCGGCCGAAGCCGACCACGCCGAGCGTCTTGCCGTAGAGCTCGTGCCCGCCGAAGCGCGAGCGCGCCCACTCGCCGTCGGCGAGCGTCGCGTGCGCCTGCGGCACGTTCCGGAACAGCGCCAGGGCGAGCGCGAGCGTGTGCTCTGCGGCGGCGACCGAGTTCGACTCGGGGGCGTTGGCGACGATGATCCCCCGCTTCGTGGCCGCCTCGATGTCGACGTTGTCGACGCCGGTGCCGGCGCGACCGATCGCCCGCAGCCGGGCGGCGCGCGCGATCAGCTCGCAGGTCACCTTCGTCGCCGAGCGGATCAGGATCGCGTCGAACTCGCCGATCCGGCGCTCGAGCTCGCCCTCGGGCCAGTCGGTGCCGACCTCGACGTCGAAGCGCTCGCGCAGCAACTCGACGCCGGCATCGGCGATCTTCTCCTTGACGAGCACCCTGGGACGGTCTGCGATCACGTCCGCACCCCATCGTAGTTCTCGATCAGCCAGTCGATCGACGCGGTGAGCGCCTGCAGGTCCGAGGTCTCGACCCCCGGGAACATGCCGATCCGCAGCTGGTTGCGACCGAGCTTCCGGTAGGGCTCGGTGTCGACGATGCCGTTCGCCCGCAGCGCCGCGGCTACGGCCCCGGCGTCGACCGCGTCCGAGAAGTCGATCGTGGCCACCACCGGCGAGCGCTTCGCCGGGTCGGCGACGAACGGGCGCGCCTGCTCGGACTCCTCGGCCCAGCCGTAGACGTGATCCGCGTTCGCGCGCGCGCGGCCGACGCACCACTCGAGGCCGCCGTTGCCCAGCATCCAGTCGAGCTGGTCGACGAGCAGGATCAGCGTGGCGAGCGCGGGCGTGTTGTAGGTCTGGTCCTTGCGCGAGTTCTCGAGCGCCGTGGCGAGGGAGAGGAACTGCGGCTGCCAGCGCCCGGCGATCCCGTCGAGCCCGCCGATCCGCTCGATCGCCGCCGGGCTGAGCAGCGCCAGCCACAGCCCCCCTTCGGAGCCGAAGCCCTTCTGAGGGGCGAAGTAGTAGGCGTCGGCCTCGGCGACGTCGACCGCGATGCCCCCGGCGCCGGAGGTGGCGTCGATGAGAACGAGCGCGCCGTCCGCCCCCGGCGGCCGCACGACCGGCACCGCGACGCCGGTGGAGGTCTCGTTCTGGGCCCAGGCGATGACGTCGGCGGCGGGATCGGCGCGCGGCTCGGGGGCGTCGCCGGGCTCCGCCTCGACGAGGATCGGGCCGGCGAGGAACGGCGCGGCAGCCGCCGCCTTGGCGAACTTCGCGGAGAACTCACCGTAGGCGAGGTGGAGCGAGCGCTCGCGGATCAGGCAGGCCGCGGCCGCGTCCCAGAAGGCGGTGGTGCCGCCGTTCCCGAGCACCACCTCGTAGCCGTCCGGAGCCCCGAACAGCTCCGCGATGCCGGCCCGGACGCGGCCGACGAGGTTCCGAACCGGGGCCTGGCGGTGCGACGTCCCGAGCAGAGCGCCGGCGTCCGCGAGGCGCGCAAGGGCCTCGCGGCGAACCTTCGAGGGGCCGCAGCCGAAGCGCCCGTCGGCCGGCTTGAGCTCGTCCGGGATGTCGACCGCGATCCTGTCCTTCTCCATCATGGGCCGCGACAGGTTACGGCCTGGCCCAGTCGGCCTCGTCGTCGCCCAGGGGTCCGGCCCGGGTCATATATTCGCACCGAACCGGCAACCCCGAGGGAGCAGACAACCATGAACCCGATTCGATTCGAGGCCGACTACGCCGATGCGAGGGATCGCCTGACCGCCTTCTTCCGCCTCATCGTCGTCATCCCCTGGTACCTGTGGCTGAGCCTCTACGGCATCGTCGCGATGCTCGCGGCGATCGGCGCATGGTTCGCCCTGATGTTCACGAAGCGCTACCCGCAGGGGCTCTACGACTTCGTCGCCGGCTACGTCAAGCTGAGCGCGCAGATCGGCGGCTTCGCCATGCTCGTCACGGACGAGTGGCCGCCGTTCATGCCCGACCGGGACGATTACCCGGTCCGGGTGGAGGTGGCGCCGCAGCAGGTCGAGTACCGGCGCGCCCAGACCTTCTTCAAGTACGTGCTCAGCTTCCCGCAGCAGGTGATCCTGTTCGGGCTCTCGTACGTCTACATGGGCGCCGCGTTCGTCACCTGGTGGCGGATCCTCTTCACCGGCCGGCAGTCGGCGACGATGCACGACGCGCTCCGCGCCGGGCTCGCCTACAGCACCCGCGCCGGAGCGTTCCTCTTGCTTCTGACCGAGATCCATCCGCGGCTGCTCGACCTGCCGCCACAGGCATACCCGGCCGACGCTCCGGCGCTGCCGGCGCCGGCTCAGATGCCGGTCAACGAGGCGCCGCTGCCGGCCCAGGCCGGGCCGGCCGAGCCGCCCCCGCCCCCGGCCTGAGCACCCGGCTCGCCCCTAGAAGATCTCGTAGCCCTCGACGGCGATCGAAAAGCCGCGGCCGGTCTCGGCGTCGCGGCAGGTCATGCCCGACTCCTCGCTCTCGCAGCGCAGGAGGCCGGCGGCGATCGAGCTGCCGTAGTCGAGGGGCTCGCCGCCGCCGAGGGCGGTGTCGCCGGCGCACACGAACCCGGCGCGACCGCCGGCGCGGAGCTCGATCCCCTGGCCGTAGTCGAGCTCGCATCCGGGCGGGGCCGGGGGCGGCTCCCAGTCGCGGTCGCCGATGTCGCAGCGGACGCCGCCGGAATCGATGTAGCAGCCGATGTTCCCGGTCGGCGAGCTGAACGCGGTCAGCTCGTCGACGGTCAGATCGGCGGGCGGGTTCCCGCCGTCGCCAGCGGCCGTCGTGGTCTGCTCCGTGGTCGTCGTCGATGTCGCCGCCGGCGGCCCCGGCGTCGGTCCCGGAGCCCCGGTCTCGGTCACCGTCACCGTCGCCTCCTCGCCGCCGCAGGCCATGATCGCGAGCGCCAGGGCGATCACGGCCGCGAAAGCGAGGCGCGCCGCCAAGGTCAGCCCTGGATCCAGGGCATCATCGAGCGCAGCTCCCCGCCCACCCGCTCGATCTGCTTGTCCTTCGCCTCGTTCCGCATCCGGTCGAAGCTCTCGCCGCCGGCGCGGTTCTCGGCGATCCACTCGCGGGCGAACTCGCCCGACTGGATGTCGGCGAGGATCTGCCGCATCGCCTCCCGCGTCTGCTCGGTGATGACGCGCGGGCCCCGCGTCATGTCGCCGTACTCGGCCGTGTTCGAGATCGAGTCGCGCATCCCCTGCAGCCCCTTCTCGTACATCAGGTCGACGATCAGCTTGAGCTCGTGCAGGCACTCGAAATAGGCGAGTCGCGGGTCGTAGCCGGCCTCGACCAGGGTCTCGAATCCCGCCTGGACGAGCTCGCTGGTGCCCCCGCAGAGGACGGCCTGCTCGCCGAACAGGTCGGTCTCGACCTCGTCCTTGAAAGTCGTCTCGATCACGCCCGCGCGGGTGCCGCCGATCCCCTTCGCGTAGGCGAGGACGAGGTTGCGGGCGTCGCCGGTCTCGTCCGCGTGGACCGCCATCAGGCACGGGACCCCGCGACCCTCCTCGAACTGCCGGCGGACGAGGTGACCGGGGCCCTTCGGCGCGACCAGGCCGACGTCGACCCCGGGCGGCGGCTCGATCTGGTCGAAGTGGATCGCGAACCCGTGCGCGAACATGAGCAGGTTGCCCGGGGCGATCCCGTCGGCGATCTCGGCATTCCAGATCTCCGCCTGCTTCTCGTCCGGCAGCAGGATCATCACGACGTCGCCGCGGCTCGCCGCGTCGGCCACGTCGAGGACCTCGAAGCCCGCCGCCTCGGCGTCGGCGCGGCTCGCCGAGCCGGGACGGAGGCCGACGACGACGTCGACCCCGGATTCCTTCAGGTTGAGGGCGTGGGCATGGCCCTGCGAGCCGTAGCCGAGGATCGCGACGGTCTTGCCCGAGAGCGGCTCGAGCGTCGCGTCGTCCTCGTAGATCATCGTGCTGTCGTGGCTCATTCCGCCCTTCCGTTCGTCGTCGCTTGCCTGCCGGGATCCCGGCGCGCCAGCCTACAGCCCCGGCGCCTCCCCCCGAACGTGGGTCGGCCCACCCGCGCCATGCGGGGTTCGGACGACCCACCCCCCGGCGCAAAACGGCTCCCTCGGGAGGTGGGCGGCCTCACCCGCCCTGTGCGCGGTCGAGATGACCCGGGTCGGGGCGGCTAGGCGAGGAGGCGACGCAGGACCTTTCCCGACGCCGTCCGCGGCAGCTCGGCCACCAGCTCGACCCGCTTCGGGACCTCGTGAGGCGCAAGCCGGGCCCGGGCGTGGGCGATCAGCGCGTCGCCGTCGACCGGCCCGGCGGCGACGACGAACGCGGTCACGACCTGCCCCCACTCCCGATCCTCGCGGCCGACCACGGCGACCTCCGCGACCCCGGGATGGGCCAGGAGCGCCTCCTCGACACGCCGCGGGCGCACGTTCTCGCCGCCGCTGACGATCAGGTCGTCGCGGCGACCCTCGATCCAGAGGTAGCCGTCGCCGTCGATCCGGCCGATGTCGCCGGTGTGGAGCCAGCCGTCGGCGGCGACCGAACCCGGCGCGACCGTCGGCCCGCGGACGAGGATCTCCTCGCCGTCGAGGCCGATCTCGGTGCCGGGAAGCGGGCGCCCGGCCGAGCCCACCCGCTCGGCGGCCTCGCGCGGGCCCAGCGTGCAGACCTGCGAGCAGGCCTCGGTCAGGCCGTATGTCTGGACGACGACGGCGCCGCGCCCGATCGCCTCGTCGAGGACCTCCGCGGGCACGGGCCCGCCTCCGACCAGCAGGAGCCGGGGCCGATCGACCGGCGCGTCCGCGTCGAGGAGCCGCACGAGCTGGGTCGGGACCAGCGAGGCGAGCGTCGCCTCGCGGGCCTCGAAGGCCGCGCCGACCCGATCGACGTCGAAGCCGGGGTGGATGACGGCCGCGGTGCCGTAGATCGCCGAGCGGATCAGGATCGTCAGGCCGCCGACGTGGTTCAGCGGCAGGCAGCAGAGCCAGCGGTCGTCGCGCTCGACGCCGAGGTTGAGGGCGCTGCCGAGGGCGCTCCAGAGGTGGTTGCCCGCCGTCAGCATGACCGGCTTGGGGGCGCCCGAGGTGCCGCTGCTCAGAACCCGGGTGAGCGGCCGCGACGGATGCCTGGAGAGTGCGGGCGGCCGCGCGTCGCGGTCGCCGGCGCGGGCCCGGGCCATCCAGCCCGCGCCGACGTGCTCGGCGCCCACGGCGACGTCGACCCCCTCGCGCCCGCACGGCGGCAGCGGCTGCGCGACGGCGCCGGCGAGGATCGCGCCGTGCAGCGCGATCGCATGCTCGATCCCCGCCGGCAGGTCGATCGCGACCGGGTCGCCGACCCCGACCCCCGCGTCGGCCAGCGCGGCCGCAACCGCTCCCGCCTCGGCGCGAAGGCCGACGTAGTCGAGCCTCTCGCCGTCGGCCACCACGGCGACGGCGCCGGGACGGGCGCGGGCGCTGCGATCGAGCCAGTCTGTCGGTGCTGCCTTCATCTCCGGACCCGGGCGACCACGGCCGGCGGGCTATCGTTGCCGATATCGCCGGGCCGCCACGGCCCGGCGGCCGCAACCGCCAAGCACGATGCCCGAACGACACAAGAACGCACCGCCCGAGGCCGACCTGTACGCGCCGATCGAGTGGAGCGTCGCCGGCGACTACGAGGACATCCTCTACGAGAAGGGCGACGGGATCGCCCGGATCACGATCAACCGGCCGGAGCGGCGCAACGCCTTCCGCCCGCCGACCCTGGCCGAGCTCCGAGACGCCTTCACGAAGGCGCGCGACGACCTCGACGTCGGCTCGATCATCCTCACCGGCGCCGGCGATGAGGCGTTCTGCTCGGGCGGAGACCAGGCGATCCGCGGCGACGACGGCTACATCGGCTCCGACGAGGTCGCCGGGCAGGGGGTCGGCCGGCTCGACGTCGGCGACCTGCACGTTCAGATCCGCCGCACGCCGAAGCCGGTCCTGGCGGCGGTCGCCGGCTACGCGGTGGGCGGCGGCCACATCCTCCACCTCGTCTGCGATCTGACGATCGCCGCCGACAACGCCCGGTTCGGCCAGACGGGCCCGCGCGTCGGCAGCTTCGACGGCGGGTTCGGCGCCGGCCTGCTGGCCCGGCAGATCGGCGCCAAGCGGGCCAAGGAGATCTGGTTCCTGTGCCGGCTCTACGACGCCGACGAGGCGTTCGCGATGGGCCTGGTCAACGCGGTCGTGCCGGTTGCCGACCTCGAGCGCGAGGCGGTCGCCTGGTGCCGCGAGATGAGCTTCCTCTCGCCGCTGTCGCTGCGGTTGCTGAAGTCGAGCTTCAACGCCGCCGAGGACGGGATCACCGGCCTGCAGCAGCTCTCCCACGACGCGACGCTGCTCTTCTACATGAGCGAGGAGGGTCAGGAGGGGCGCAACGCCTACCAGGAGCAGCGCCCGCCCGATTTCTCGAGGTTCCCGCGCCGGCCCTGACCGGACCGACCCTTCTCGATGGCCGATCCGGCGGAATCGACCACCTAGCGGACCTTGAGCGGGCTCCGCACCTGGGCGATGGCCGCGAGGCCGCGGACGCTGCCGGCGGCGCTCGCGCCGGTGCTCGTCGGCAGCGCGGCGGCCTGGGCGGCGGTCGACGCGGCCCCCGGCGCCGCCGCGTTCAGCTGGCCCCGGCTCGCCGCCGCCGTGGTCGGGGCCGTCTTCATCCAGGTCGGCACCAACCTTGCCAACGACTACTCGGACGCCAAGCGGGGCGCCGACACCGTCGACCGGCTCGGGCCCGTCCGGGTGACGGCGGCCGGCCTCGTCGCGCCGCGCCGGGTCCTCCGCGCGACGTGGGGCGCGTTCGGCGTCGCGGCGCTCGCAGGCCTCTACCTGACGATCGTCGTCGGCCCCGAGATCCTCGCGATCGGGATACTCTCGATCGCCGCGGGGATCCTCTACACCGGTGGACCCCGCCCGTACGGCTACGAGGGCCTCGGCGAGGTCTTCGTCTTCCTCTTCTTCGGCCTCGTCGCCGTCAACGGCTCCTACTACGTCCAGCTCGAGGAGCTGCGGGCGCTGCCGGTCCTGCTCTCGATCCCGATCGGACTGCTTTCGGCGGCGATCCTGGTCGTCAACAACATCCGCGACATCGACACCGATCGCCGCGCCGGCAAGCGCACCCTCGCGGTCCGGATCGGCCGCCGCCGCAGCCGCGACCTCTACGTCGCGATCATCGCCCTCTCCTACGCGCTGCTGCCGCCGGCGCTGTGGCTCGGTGACGGATCGGCCTGGGCGCTGCTCGGGTTGCTCAGCCTGCCGCTCGCCGTCGCCCCGGTCCGGGCGGTCCGCAACCGCACCGACGGCGCGGCGCTGAACGACGCCCTGGCGGCGACCGGGGCGCTGCTCGCCGCCTACGCCCTGATGGTCTCGATCGGCCTGCTGGTCTGAGGGCGAGATGCGAATCGCCGAGCTCGACGTGATCCCGATCGCGCTCCCCTTCGCGCACCCTTACGTTTCCGCCACGGGCCGGCTCGAGCGGCGCGAGATGCTGCTCGTCAGGATCGAGTGCTCCGACGGCACGATCGGATGGGGCGACGCGGTGCCGTTGAGCCTGCGCGGCGGGCCGGGGATGGCAGCGGTGCGGCGGGAGCTCGAGGGGGCTTGCAGGCCGGAGCTGGTCGGGACCGCGATCGGGGCCGAGCCGGCCCGGCTCGCCGCCGGCGCCCGCGCGCGCTGCCGGGCGCGCGGCGCCGGGCGGCAGGCCGGGTCGGCGATCGACATCGCCCTGCTCGATCTCTGCGGGAAGCTCGAGGGGCGTCCGGCGTGGCGGCTGCTGGGGGCCCGGGCGGCCGCCCCGGTCGCCTGCAACGCGTCGATCGGCGCGGACCCGCCGGAGCTCGCGGCGCCGGCTGCGGTGTCGGCCGTGCGGGCCGGCTTCGGGACCATCAAGGTCAAGGTCGGCGACGCCGGAGAGCTCGATCGGGTCGGGGCCGTGCGGGCGGCGGCCGGCCCCGGGGCGCTGCTGCGGGTGGACGCGAACGGATCGTGGGACGTGGCGTCCGCCACGGATCGCATCGCGTCGCTGGAGCCGCTCGGCATCGAGCTCGTCGAGCAGCCTGGCGCGACGGCGGCCGACCTCGCCGCGGTCCGTGCCGCAACCGCCGTGCCCGTGGTCGCCGACGAGAGCGTCGGCGACCTCGCCACGGCGACTGCGGCGATGCGGCTCGGGGCCTTCGACGCGGCGACGCTGAAGCTCGCCAAGGTCGGCGGGCCCCACGCGGCGGTCGAGATCGCCGCGGCGGTCCCCGCCTACCTCTCGAGCGCGCTCGACTCCGCCGTCGGAATCGCCGCCGCCGCGCACACGGCGCAGGCGATGCGCCGGCGCGGGTTCGCCGCCGGGAGGGCGCACGGGCTGGCGACCTCGCCGCTGTTCGCGGACAATCTCACCGATGACGGCCACCTCTCCGGACCCGAGATCGAAGTGGGGGACGCGCCCGGGCTCGGCGTCGACGTCGAGCCCGAGGCGGTCGAGCGGCTGCGGCTGAGATGATCGACGCGACGAACCGCAACACCGCGCTCGCTTCGGCGCTGGTCGAGGAGCTCGCCCGAGCCGGAGTCCGCCACGCGTTCCTCTCCCCGGGCTCGCGCTCGACGCCGATCGCCCTCGCCCTCGATCGCGAGCCCGCGATCGCGCTCGAGGTCGTCCTCGACGAGCGCTGCGCCGCCTTCGCCGCGCTCGGCGCCGGCCTCGCCTCCGGGGCGCCGGCGGTCGTCGCCTGCACGAGCGGCTCCGCGGCCGCGAACCTGCATCCGGCGGTCGTCGAGGCGGACGAGGCGGGCGTCCCGATGATCGCCCTTACCTCGGATCGCCCGGCGGAGCTGCGGGCGGTCGGGGCCGGGCAGACGATCGACCAGATCGGCCTGTTCGGCTCCGCGACCCGTTGGTTCTGCGAGGTCGGCACCCACGCCGCCGATGACGCCGGCCTGCTCCACATGCGGGCGACCGGCTCCCGGGCGGTCGCCGAGGCGAGCGGCCGTCGCGGGCCTGTCCACCTCAACCTCGCCTGGCGCGAGCCGCTCGGCCCCGAGCCCGCCGCGGACGTCTCCGCCCGCGACGGGCTCGCGCTCGGGGGGAGGTCGGGAGGCGGGCCGCTGACCGCCGCGCCCGCCGGCCGGGAGGCCGGCGCCGATCTCGTCGCCGCGACCGCGGAGGCCGTCGGGCGGGCCGCCCGGGGGATGATCGTGGCCGGCCGGCTTCCCGGCCGTCGTCTCGTCCCCGCGATCAGCGCGCTCGCCGAGCGGACCGGGTTCCCGCTCCTCGCCGACCCGACCTCGCAGCTCCGGTTCGGACCGCACGACCGCACCGCGGTGGTCACCGCCTATGACCTGATCGTCCGGGCCGGCCGCGCCGAGCTGGCCCCCGACCTCGTGCTTCGGTTCGGCGACATGCCGACGAGCAAGGCGCTGCGGCTCTGGCTTCGCGAGTCCGGCTGCGACCAGATCGTCGTCGACCCCCCCGGTCGCTGGAACGAGCCGACCCGGGTCGCCGGCGCGTTCGTCCGCGCCGACCCCGAGGCGCTGATCGAGCGCCTCCTGCCCCTCCTGCCGCAGGCCCGCTCCGAGCGGTCGCCGTGGCAGCGGGGCTGGCGCGAGGCGGAGTCGGCCGCGCGCGCCGCGATCGCCGCCGCCCTCGACCGTGCCGGGGGGCTCAGCGAGCCCGCCCTGCAGCGCGCCCTCGGACGCGCCTACGGTGACGGCGAGCGCGTCCTGCTCGGCTCCAGCATGCCGATCCGCGACGCCGAGGCGTTCCTCGAGGGAGGCCCGCGGTCGGTCACCTTCCATGCCAACCGGGGAGCCAACGGGATCGACGGCCTCGTCTCGACCGGCGCCGGGATCGGACTCGGCGCCGCGGCCCCGGCCTGGATCGTGATCGGCGACCTCGCGCTCGCCCACGACATCGGCGGCCTCGCGCTGGCCGCGCGGATCGCGACGCCGATCCGCGTCGTCGTCGTCGACAACGGCGGCGGTGGCATCTTCGACTTCCTACCACAGGCGGAGCGGATCGATCCGGACCGGTTCCGGCGGCTCTTCACGACCCCGTCGGGACTCGACCTCGAGCCCGCCGCCGCCGCCTACGGCCTCCCCTACGAGCGGATCGCCGACGAGGACGGCATCGAGGGGCTGGCGGGGCGCGACCGGGTCCTGGCCCACGTGCCGATCGGCCGCGGGGACAACGTCGGGCTTCACCGCCGGATCGCGGCCGCGGTGGCCTCGCCACCGTCCTGAGCCCGTCGCCGGCGCGCGTCAGCCGGCGAGCAGCGGCAGCAGCGCCCCGAGCTTGAGCTCGGTCTCGGCGAGCTCGGCGGCCGGATCGGAGTCGGCGACGATGCCGGCGCCGGCGAACAGATGCGCGGTGCGGTCGCGCAGCAGGGCCGAGCGCAGCGCGACGCAGAACTCGCCGTCCTCGGCGGCGTCCATCCAGCCGACCGGCCCCGCGTACCAGCCGCGCTCGAGCCGCTCGAGCTCGGCGATCATCCCGATACCGGCCGGGCCGAGCGGCTCGGGGCCGACCGCCGGCGTCGGATGCAGGAGCCCGGCCAGCTCGAGGACCGATCGCGACGCGGTGAGCTGGGCGTGGATCGGGGTCGCGAGATGCTGGACGTTGGCCACCCTGACCACGACCGGCTCGGGGGCGCGCTCGACCCAGACCGACAGCGGGGCCAGGCGCCGGGCGATCCGCTCGACGACGATCGCGTGCTCGGAGCGGTCCTTGGCGCTGAGGCGGAGCTGCTCGCCGAGGTGGTCGTCGACCGCGGGGTCGGCGCTGCGGCGGGCGGAGCCGGCGAGCGCGACGGTGGCGGCGACGGCGCCGCCGCGGCGCACCAGAAGCTCCGGGCTGGCGCCCACGAACGCCGCCTCGGGCGTGCCGACGCAGAAGCAGAAGCAGGAGCCGAACGCGGAGCGGAGCGCCCCGAACAGCGCCGCCGGCGAGTGCGCGGCCGGAGCGGTCACCCGCACCTCGCGGGCGAGCACGAGCTTCCGCGAGCGGCCCGCCCGGATCGCCTCGACCGCCGCGGCGACGGCGTGCTCGTAGCTGACCGGGGGCCGGGCCGAGCTGACCTCGACCGGGCCCGGCAGCGGATCGAGCGGCGGCAGCGGCGCCGCGCGCATCCCCGCGATCCGCGCGGCGACGCGGGCGCGTACGCCCGCCGGGTCGAGGTCGGGCCCGGCGATCGCGCAGGCGGTGAGCATCCGCCGCCCCGAGCTCCCCGCGATCAGGATCTCGGGCATCGTCAGAAGCGCCGGCGGCAGCGAGGCCCAGGGCCCGGCCCCGGCGGCGTCGTCTGCGAACGCCATCCCCCCGACCCAGAGCGGCCCGGCGCCCGGCGGCATGTCGTCGGGCTCGGAGGCGAGCCGGGAGCCGAGCAGCGACGACGCGTCGGCCCGCAGGTCGGCGAAGCGGCCCGGACCGCGCGAGACCAGGTCGCGGACGCTGCCGATCGCGCCGATCGCGAATCCGTCGCGCTCCGGCTCCTCCCAGCAGAACCAGCGATCGTCGGCGCGGCGGGAGGCGAACGCCGCCGCGCAGGGATCGACGTCCCCGACCGGGACCGTGACGCTGATCAGCCTGCGCCGACCCCCCGCGGCCGCCCGCTCGGCGAGGTCCGCGACCGCCTCGAGGAGGCCGTCCGTCTCGACCGCGGCGGTCAGCTCTCCGGACGCGCCCGCGTGATCGCGACCTCTCCGGTGCGGGCCATCTCGATCAGCCCGTGCGGTCGCACCATGCGCTCGAACGAGTCGATCTTCTCGGTCGTCCCGGTCACCTCGACGGTGATCGACCGACGCGAGACATCGACGATGTGGGCGCGGAAGATCTGCGTGAACTCGATGATCTCGGCGCGGTTGTCGGCGGCGGCGTTGATCCGGAACAGGGCCATCTCGCGGGCGACCGCCGTGCCCGGGTCCATGTCGCGGATCTTGATCACGTTGACGAGCTTGTGGAGCTGCTTGGTGACCTGGTCGATCGGGTGGACGGCGCCGTCCACGGTAAGAGTCACCCGCGAGATGTCCGGGTCCTCGGTCGGGCCGACGGCGAGGGTGTCGATGTTGAAGCCGCGGCGGCTGAACAGGCCCGCGATCCGGGCGAGGACGCCGGGGCGGTTCTCGACCAGCAGCGAGAGCAGGTGGCGGCGCCCCGTGAGGCCGCCCTCGGCGCGGAGATCGTCGAGGTCGAGCAGGTTCTTGGTTCCGGATTCGGCCATCGGTCTCCCGTTCCTCAGCCGACCATGTCCCGGGCCGCGGCGCCGGCCGGGATCATCGGGAAGCAGTTCTCGTTCGGCGTCACGCGGACGTCGAGCAGCACCGGGCCCTCGGTCTCGAGCGCGGTCTTCATCGCGCCCGCGAGATCGTCCTTGCGGTCGCAGAGGATCCCGGTCCAGCCGAAGGCCTCGGCGAGCTTCACCCAGTCCGGGCTCGGGCCCATCTCGATCGCCTTGTAGCGCTCGTCCCAGAACAGCTCCTGCCACTGGCGGACCATCCCGAAGTTGCCGTTGTTCATCAGGAAGACCTTGATCGGGAGCTCGTGCGCGGCCGCGGTCGCGAACTCCTGGCAGACCATGATCAGGCTTCCGTCCCCTGCGAGGCAGACGACCTGCTCGTCGGGCATCGCGACCTGAGCGCCGATCGCCGCAGGCAGGCCGAACCCCATCGTCCCGAGGCCACCCGAGTTGAGCCACCTGTTCGGCTCCGAGAAGGGGTAGTACTGCGCCGCCCACATCTGGTGCTGGCCGACGTCGGAGGTGACGATCGCCTCGCCGCCGGTCGCCCGGTACATCTCCTCGACCATCAGCTGCGGCTTGATCTCCTGGTCGGAGCTGTCCTCGTAGCGCAGCGGGTACTGCTCGCGCCAGCCCTCGATCCGGCGCCACCACTCGTCGAGGCGGGAGGGATCGGGAGCGAGCGCCCGGTACTCGCCGGTGAGCTTCGGCAGGACCTTCTTGACGTCGCCGACGATCGGGATGTGCGCCGGCACGTTCTTCGAGATCTCGGCCGGATCGATGTCGATGTGGACGAACTTCGCGCGCGGCGCGAACTCGCTCAGCTTGCCGGTGATGCGATCGTCGAAGCGGGCGCCGATCGCGACGATCAGGTCCGCCTCGTCCATCGCGTAGTTGGCGGTCCGGGTCCCGTGCATCCCGAGCATGCCGAGCCACTGCTCGTGCGGCGCCGGGAACGCCCCCAGGCCCATCAGCGTGCAGGTGACCGGGAAGCGATCGGCGCCGGCGAGCTCGCGCAGCTCCTCGGAGGCGGTCGCGTTGACGACGCCTCCGCCCGCGTAGAGGACCGGCCGCCGCGCGTTCGCGAGCGCCTTCGCCGCGATCCTGATCTGCTTGATGTTCCCCTCGGTGTTCGGCTGGTAGCCGGGCAGCCTCGGGGCGGCGGTGATCGGCTCGTAATCGATCTCCATCTTCGACAGGTCCTGGGGGATGTCGACGAGGACCGGGCCGGGCCTGCCGGTCTTCGCGATGTGGAAGGCCTTGTGGATGTAGTCGGGGATCTGGCTCGGGTCGGTGACGAGGAAGGAGTGCTTGACGACGGGCATCGTGATCCCGGTCACGTCCGCCTCCTGGAAGCCGTCGGTCCCGATCAGGTCGGTCCGGACCTGCCCGGTGATGAAGACGGTCGGCACCGAGTCCATGTGCGCGTCGGCGATCGCGGTGACGAGGTTGGTGGCGCCGGGACCCGAGGTGGCGAACGCGACCCCGACCTTGCCGGAGGCCTTCGCGTAGCCCTCGGCGGCGTGCCCGGCGCACTGCTCGTGTCGAACCTGGATGTGCTCGAAGTCGGCGTCGTAGAGCGCGTCGTAGATCGGCAGGTTGGCGCCGCCGGGGATCCCGAAGATGTGCTTGACGCCCTCGGCCTTCAGGGCCTCGAAGAGAGCGTCGGCGGCGCGCATCGAATACCTCCGGAGTTCGTCGGGTCGGGCGGAAAGCGGAATGTACGGATGCCGCGACCGACCCGCAGGCGGTCGATTCGCGGCTGCATACGAGGTTACCAGCCGGCCGCCGGCCGGCCGCGACGGGCGGTCAGCTCCGGCGCAGGTCGGGGCCGGGCCGGACCTCGGCGGGGTCGGGCAGGTACATGTCCTCGCCGCAGCGGTGGCAGACCTGGACGTAGAGCTTGTGGACGGTGCCGCAGCGCGGGCAGCGACGCTCGGGCTCGGACTGCTCGCGCCGGTAGAGCACGGCGGCGACGAGCCCGAGCAGCGGCAGCACGCCGCCGACGAGGAACCAGATCAGAAAGCTCGAGCCCTTGGCCCGCCCGATCAGCCCGGTCGCGACCGCGAAGCAGATGCAGATGGCGACGTAGGCCACCGGCCAAGCTTAGGCCAGCCCCCGCGGCCGGCGGGGAGCCGCGCCGCCGGGGAGCGGCTTCGGCCCGGCATCGAGCCGGACGGAAGGCGGGACCGCGGACGCTCAGACGAGCGGGCGGCAGCCGCCGCCCGCTCGTCCCGCTCTGCTCGCGGCGGCCGCGGGCGGGCGGCCGGCCGAAACCGGGGGGCGGCCGGTCAGTTGCCGCCCCAGTCGTTCTCCTCGCCGCCCCACTCGCCGCGCATCGACGGATCCACCCAGACCCGCTGGCCGCCGACCATCGTCATCAGCGGATTCGTCTCGGAGATGTCGTCGAGCGGGATCTCGGTGATGTTCTGGTCGAGCACGAGCAGGTCGGCCAGCTTGCCGCGCTCGAGCGACCCGGTGACGTTGTCCTGGTGGAGCTGGTAGGCGCCGTTGATGGTTTCCACCCGGATCGCATCCGCCAGCGAGAGGGCGGGGGCGTCATTGAGCTTCCCTTCGAACTGCGGGAACTCCGGTCCCCAGTCCGCCTCGCGGAGGACCGTGACCTCGAGGCCGACGAACGGCTTGAACGGATCGAGGCAGCAGTCGCTTCCCTGCGAGACCCTGCCGCCGGCGTTGGTGATCCAGCCCGAGGGCTCGTAGTAGTTCCAGCGCTCCGGCCCGACGTACGGCATCACCGCCTCGGTCGAATCCGGTGCAGGCTTCGCCCACTGCAGGCCCATCGAGGCCGTCACGTTGAGGCGGGCGAAGCGCGGGATGTCGGCGGGATCGACGAGCTCGGCATGGGCGATGGTCGGCCGCGACCTGCGCTCGAGCTTCGGGTTCCAGCGCTTCGCGCTCTCGAAGGCGTCGAGCGTCGTGCGGACGCCGCGATCGCCGATCGCGTGGATATGGGACTGGAAGCCGCGCTCGGTCAGCCCCTTGACCAGCGGGTTGAGCGCGTCGCTCTCGATCGCCAGGAACCCGCGGGCGTTCGGATCGGTCCGCGGAACGCCGCTCTCGTCCAGATAGGGCTCGAGCATCGCGGCGGTCTGGGTCGGGTGCTGGATGATCCCGTCGTCGAGGAGCTTGACGCCGGGGATCGCGACTCCGGGCTCGGCGACGAGCCGCGGGCCCTCCTTCTCCGCCCCCGGACGCCACGAGTAGACCTGCCAGGGGAGCTGGTCGCGCTTCTCGATCTCGTCGCGGACCTGCTCCGCCTGCGCGAGGTAGGCCTCGCGCCCCTCGGGCGTGTCGATCGGAAGCCCCCGCGCGACACTGGCGCCGAAGTGGGCTCGCGCGGTCAGGCCGTGCTGCTCGCGCAGCTCCTGGAACACCGGGGCCAGACGGCTCCCCGGGATGTAGAAGCCGGTCACGCCCTTCTCGCTGAACGTCTTCATCCGCGACGCCGCGAGGTCGACCTGCTCCTGCAGGGTGAGCGGCGGCGGCGGCGGGATCAGGCTCGAGACCAGCCCGGAGGCCGGGAAGTCGGCGAGGAAGCCGTTCGGCTCGCCGTCCGGCCCCTTGAGGATGTGCCCGCCGGGCGGGTCCGGCGTGCTGGCGTCGATGCCGGCGAGGTCGAGGGCCGCCTGGTTGACCAGCCCGCCGTGCGTGGTGACGGCGAAGTTGGCGAAGATCGGCCGGTCGGTGAGGCCCTCGAAGAGCGCCTTGGTGGGCATCGTTCCGGCCGGACGCAGGAACTGGGCGTAGAAGCCGTCGATGACGAGGAAGTCGTCGGGGGCGCCGGGGGCGGCGGTGTGGAGCGCCGGATCATCCAGGCACGCCGCGACCAGGGCCCGGAACTCGGGAATCGTCAACGGCCCGCCACCGAGATCGCAGGTCGGCTGGGCGGGATCGATGATGTCGTGGATGTGGCCGTCGATGATGCCGGGCATCACCATGCGGTCGTCGAGGTCGACCACGTCGGTTCCGCGGCCGATGTAGCGGCGCGCGCCCCGGTTGGACCCGACGTAGAGGATCTTGCCCTTCTTCACCGCGATCGCGTCGGCGACGCTGTCGCGGTCGTCGACCGTGTACACGAAGCCGTCGCGCAGGACGGTGTCCGCCGCGGGTTGGTGGCCGTGGCGGTGCTTGAAGCTCGCCGTCGCCGCGCCGGCCGAGATGGCGGCGATCAGCATGACGACGACGCTCAGCGCGACTGTGACCCGGAGGCCGCTTCCGGCGGTCCGGTCGAACGGCTTCATACCCATCCTTTGCCTCCCTTGGCTTGCCCTGAAAAGATCTCAGGAGATTTGGCGCAACATCCCACCGGAGCCGGGCGCGGTCAATCGACATGGTGGATGAACTCCGCTCTTGCTGTTGTCCAATATGGACGAACGTTCCGGGCGGCGGCGCACGGCCGTCCGCCCGCGACCGCCGACGGCGGCCGCCACCCCGCGGTCAGGCGTCCCGGGAGAGGACGACCTTCGCCTTGCCCGAACCGGGGTGGCGCTCGATCGCGTCGACGGCGACCGCGGCGACCGGCGGCACGGCCGCACCGGACGAGCGCAACGCATCGATCACCGCCCGCCTCGCCGTTTCGGCGACGTCGGCGGCCGCGGCAGCGGCCACGACCTCGATCGTGACCCCGCCCGGTTCGTGGACCAGCCGGTACTGGCGCAGCCCGGAGACCGCCGCGAGCGGGCCGCGCAGGGTGAGCGGATGGATCGGGACGGTTCCTCCGGACCGGCCCGGAAGCGTGAGGATGTCGTCGCTGCGGCCGTCGACCGCCGCCAGCAGCACCGAGGGGCGGCCGCAGGGGCAGCGCGCCGGCGAGATCGTGACGAGGTCGTCGAGCTCGAAGCGGATCAGCGGCTGCGTGCGGTTGACCAGGTTGGTGACGAGAAGCTTCGCCCCCGGGGAACCCGCGGCGACAGCCCGCCCCGCCTCGTCGACGACCTCGACGTGGACGAGGTCCTCGAGGACGTGCAGCCCCCGATGGCGATCGCAGTCGGTGGCGAGCATCCCGGTCTCGGTGGCCGCGTAGCCGTTGAAGGGCACACGGCCCCATGCGGCCTCGATCCGCTCGCGCATCTCGGCGCCGCATACCTCGCTCGTCGTGGCGACCGTGGCGGGCTCGATCCGGAGCCGGCCGGCGATCTGCTCGTCGGCGAGCAGTGCCGCGATCGAGGCGTAGGCCGTCAGCGCCTCGGGCCGGAAGTCGTTCAGGGCGGCGACGACGGTCCCGAGCGGCGCCCGCGCGTCGAGCCGCAGCATCCTGTGGGCGCCGACGTCGACGCCGCGCCCCATCCGCGCGGTCATGTGGAGCGGGCTGTCGGCGACCACCGCCGCGAGGCGCCGCCGCGGCAGCCTCGGGGGGAGGCCCAGGTAGTCGCCGGTCCAGCGGAGGAGGCCGCCGAGGACGAGCGACCAGTCCGCCCGGCCATAGACGAAGATCCCGCGGCGGCCGCTCGTCCCGCCGCTGGCCATGACGCGATACTCGCCATCGAGCAGGACGTCCTCGCCTTCGCGGCGCTCGAGCTCGCCCAGGTGCGCCTCGAGCCGGGCCAGCGTCAACGCCGGATCGCAGACGATCCGGTCGAAGCTCTCGAGCAGGGTCGCCTTGTCGAGCGTCGGAACCGCGGCGATGTCGAGCGAGTCGTCGAGCGCGAGCCCGGCGAGCCGCTCGCGATAGAAGGGGGACTCGCGTGCGGCATGGCGGATGATCGAGAGCAGGCGGGCCCTCCGCATCCGGCGGTAGGAGCCGCGATCGAGCCGGTCGTTGGCCCCGAGCCGCCGGGCGCTGCGCAGCGCCGTTCCGACCTCGACGAGCCGTCGCGCTGAGGCGATCACCCCAGGGGGCGGTGCGAGCCGCCGCGCTCGTAGAGCTCGTCGCCGAGCGGTCGCGGGTGGCCGATCGAGCCGACCTCGGCGGTGTCGCGCCGGAACGGCAGCCCCACGGTCCAGTCGACGACGGCCCTGAGCCTCCGCGCCGGGCCGGGGATCTGGCTGACGTGATAGGTGCGAGCCGCCCACCAGGCGGGGAAGCCCGACAGGGTGACGCCGCCGGGGACGCTGGCGACCGCCTTCCAGCGCCCGAGGTTGACGAACGACCCGCGGCTGCGGTAGGCGAAGGCCCGGGGCCGGCCGACCCCGAGGTTGGCGGCCATGTTGCGGGCGGCCACGCGGGCCTGGCGGATCGCGTGCTGGGCGGTCGGCGGGCAGAGCCCGCCGTCGGGGCTCGGCACGGCGGCGCCGTCGCCGGCGGCGAAGACCCCGTCGAGCCCGGTGACGGCGAGGTGGTCGTCGACGGTGACCCGCCCGCGCTCGTCGAGCGGCAGCCGCATCGAGCGCAGGCTCGGGTGGGCGATGACGCCGGCCGTCCAGACGACCGTGCGAGCCGGGATCGCCTCCCCGGTCGAGAGCTCGACCCGGTCGATCTCGACCCGGTCGAGCGTCGTGTCGAGGCGGATGTCCATGCCGCGCCCCCGGAGCTCGCCGCAGGCGTACTCGGCGAGCCCGGCGTCGATCTCGGGCAGGACGCGCGACGTCGCCTCGACGAGCGTCCAGCGCATCCCGTGCAGGCGGGCGCGGGGGTAGCGCTGGATCGCATCGGCGGCGAAGTCCTGCAGCTCGGCGAGAGCCTCGAGCCCGGCGTAGCCGCCGCCGACGAAGACGTAGCTGAGCAGCGCGTCGCGGCGGGCCGGGTCCTCGGTCGCGTTCGCCTCCTCCAGCGTCTCGACGATGTGGTTGCGGAGCCAGATCGCGTCGGCGAGGCTCTTGAAGCCGATCGCATGCCGGTCGAGCCCGGGAACGGGCAGCGAGCGGCTGACCGAGCCGAACGCGACCAGGAGCTGGTCGTAGCGGAGCTCCTCGACCTCGCCGTCGTGGGTCGTGAGCGTGACCGTGCGGGCGGCGGGATCGTGGCCGCTGACCGCTCCCATTCGCAGGTAGGTCCGCCTGAGCAGGTCGCGCAGCGGCGTGACCACGTGGCGGGGCTCCAGGGTCCCGGCTGCGGCCTCGGGCAACAGCGGCGTGTAGAGCAGGAAGTTGACGTCGTTGACGAGGATCAGGCGGGCCGATTGCCGGGGCAGGATCCGCTCGAGCTCCCGCGCCGCGTTCGCCCCCGCGAAGCCCCCGCCTGCGATGACGACGTCGTGTGCCACGCCGGCAACGCTACCAGCTTGTAACGATGCGTTACAAGAATGGAAGGGAGCCGCCCCGCCGCGGGGCGGCTACAGGTCGAGCTGCTCGCGGATCAGCCTCGTCACCTCGCCCCCGTCGGCCTTGCCGCGGGTCTCCCGCATCACGGCGCCGACGAGGGCTCCGATCGCCTTCCCCTCCCCCGCCCTGACCTTGGCGGCGGCGTCGGCATCCTCCTCGATCGCCCGCTTCACGATCGCCGCGAGCTCGTCGGGGTCGCCGGCCCCGAGGTCGAGGCGATCGACGATCGCGGCCGGCTCGCCGCCGTCACGGACGAGCACCTCGAGGACCTCGCGGGCGCCGCCCCGGTTGACCTCGCCGGCGGCGAGCAGGCCGACGAGCGCAGCGACGGCCGCCGGCGTCGCCGCGGTCGCGGCCGGCTCGAGCCCGCGCTCACGGGCGAGCGCGACGAGATCGCCGGTGATCCAGTTGGCCAGGGCCGCGGGCGCGGAGGCGGAGCCAGCCGTCACCGCCTCCTCGAAGAAGGCGGCCAGGGAGGCATCGAACGCGAGCCGCCGGGCGACCTCGGGCTTCAGCCCGAGGTCGGCCTCGTAGCGATCACGACGCTGCTCGGGCAGCTCGGGCAGCGAGGCGCGGGCCGCGTCGACGGCGGCGGCCGACGGCGCCACCGGCGCGAGGTCGGGCTCGGGGAAGTAGCGGTAGTCGTGGGCGTACTCCTTCGATCGCAAGGGCGTCAGGGTGCCGCCGGCGGGGTCGAAGTGCAGGGTCTCCTGCTCGACCGCCCCGCCCGACTCGACGATCTCGCGCTGGCGCGCGATCTCGGCCTCGACCCCGCGCTCGAGGTAGCGGAAGCTGTTCATGTTCTTGAGCTCGGTCTTTACGCCGAGCTCGGGGCTGGCGGCCGGCCTGATCGATACGTTCGCGTCGCACCGCAGGCTGCCCTCCTCCATGTTGACGTCGGAGACGCCGAGCTGGCGCAGCGTCGTCCGCAACAGCGCGAGCCACTCGCGAGCGGCGGCGGGATCGTCGATGTCGGGCTCGGTGACGATCTCGACCAGCGGCGTGCCGCCGCGGTTGAAGTCGACGAGCGAGGCGCCGGAGCCGTGGATCCTCCCGGTCTCGCCGACGTGGCTCAGCTTCGCCGCGTCCTCCTCGAGGTGGACGCGATGGATGCGGACGCCACCGAGCCTGCCGGCCGTCGCGAGCGGCACGTCGAACTGGCTGATCTGGTAGCCCTTCGGCAGGTCGGGGTAGAAGTAGTTCTTGCGGTGGAAGCCGGACCGCGGCGCAACCTCGCAGCCGAGCGCAACCGCGATCCTGATCGCGGACTCGATCGCCTGCTCGTTCGGCACCGGCAGGGTCCCGGGATGGCCGAGGCACACCGGGCAGGTGTGGACGTTGGGCTCGGCCCCGAACTCGAGCTCGCAGCCGCAGAACATCTTCGTCCGCGTCAGCAGCTGGACGTGGATCTCGAGGCCGATGGTCGGGACCAGCTCGGCACTCATCGTCGCCCCTCCGCGAGCTTCGGGCGGTGGTCGAACCCGACCGCGCCCTCGATCGCGTGCGCCGCGTCGAGGATCAGCGACTCGCTGAACGCCGGGCCGGTGATCTGCAGGCCGACCGGCAGCTCCGGTCCGCCCCCGTCCGGGGGCGCAAGCCCGGCGGGGATCGAGATCGCGGGCAGCCCGGCCAGCGACATCGGCACCGTGCAGTAGTCGGACATGTACATCGCCAGCGGATCGGCCGCGCGGGCGCCGAGCTCGAAGGCGACGGTCGGCGACGTCGGCGTGACCAGGAGGTCGAAGTCGCCGAACGCGGCGGCGAAGTCGCCGGCGATCAGCGTCCGCACGCGCTGGGCGCTGCCGTAGTAGGCCTCGTAGAAGCCGGACGAGAGCGCGTAGGTGCCGAGCATGATCCGCCGCTTGACCTCGGGCCCGAAGCCCGCCGAACGGGTCAGCTCGTACATCTCGTCGAGCGACTCGGCCTCGACGCGCATCCCGAAGCGGACCCCGTCGTAGCGGGCGAGGTTCGCCGACGCCTCCGCCGGGGCGAGCACGTAGTAGGCGGAGATCCCGTGGCGGGCGTTCGGGAGACTGGTCTCGGCGACATCGGCCCCGAGCCGCTCGCAGAGCGCCACCGCCCGCTCGAAGACGTCGCGGACGCCGGCCTCGATCCCCTCGGCCTCGAGGCCGAGCTCGCTCGGCACCCCGACCCGCAGCCCCTCCAGGTCCTCGCGGCCGGGGATCGCGATCGGCTCCGGGAAGCCGATCGAGGTCGTGTCGCGCTCGTCGCCGCCGCCGAGGGCGCCGAGCAACAGCGCCGCGTCGCGGACGTCGCGGGTGAGCGGCCCGCACTGATCGAGCGAGGAGGCGAACGCGATCATCCCCGAACGGGAGATCGAGCCGTAGGTCGGCTTCATCCCGACGACCCCGCAGAGCGCCGCGGGCTGGCGGATCGAGCCGCCGGTGTCGGTCCCGATCGAGCAGGGCGCGAGGCCGCCGGCGACGGCGGCGGCCGAGCCTCCCGAGGAGCCGCCGGGGACCCGGCCGCGGTCCCATGGGTTGCGGACGTCGCCGAAGGCCGAGTTCTCGTTCGAGGAGCCCATCGCGAACTCGTCCATGTTGGTCTTGCCGAGCAGGCGGGCGCCGGCGGCGAGGAGCCGCTCGACGGCGGTCGCCGTGTACGGCGGCGCGTAGCCCTCGAGGATCCGCGATCCGGCGGTCGTCGGCACATCCTCGATGCAGAAGATGTCCTTGATCGCAACCGGGGTCCCCGCGAGCGGCCCATGCTCGCCCCCGGTCGGCACGGCGCCCGCGCCCTTCGCCCGCCACAGGTAGGCGCCGAGCTCGTCGGGCGCTTCCGCGTAGGCGTCGAACCACTCATCGGCGGACAGGCTCCCGTCGCCGATCTCGCCGAGGGCCTCGGCGACCGTCAGCTGCCGCGGGTCGCTCACGCCTGTGGAGACGGGACCCGGAACGAGCCGGAGGCGGAGTCGGGAGCGCCGGCGAGCGCCCGCTCGCGGTCGAGGCTGGGGGCGGGAACGTCGGCGCGCAGCACGTTCTCGAGCGCCACCACGTGGGTCGTCGGCTCGACGCCCTCGAGGTCGAGCTCGCCGATCGCCTCGACGTGCTCGAGGATTCCCGAGAGCTCGGCCGCCATCCGCTCGACCTCCTGGTCGTCGAGCCGTAGCCGGGCCAGGCGGGCGATGTGGAGGACCTGCTCGCGGTCGATCATCGGGGCGCCATTGTAGGCGCGGCGGCGATTGCGGTCGGGGGCCGCCGGCGTGCGTGGCCTTCGCGCTCGGGCGCGCGGCGACGTGGCCGGCTCAGCTCGCCGGCGGCGGCGGTGGCGGCGGCGGCACGGACCCGCCGGCCTCGGGCGGCTGCGAGGGAGGGGCGGCTCCGCCGGCGTCGGATGGCGGCGGCGGCGCGCCGCCGCCGCCGCGGAAGCGGTCGGCCTGGTCGGCGAGCGAGACACCCTCCTCCTCCATCGCCCGCCAGCCTCCGAATGCGATCGCCGCGGTGAGGATCAGTCCGAGCCAGACGCCGATGCCGCGGTCGATGCCGATCCCGGCCGCGTCGGGGATGTCGCCCGACCCGGGCGGGCTGATGACCCGGAAGAGGACCAGCAGGAAGCTGAGAACGCCGAGGCCGGCGGTGATCGCGCTGACGGCGACCGGCGTGTTGACGCTCGTCGCGTTGGCGGCGATCAGCGCGCCGCCGACGGCGACGAGGATCGTCACGAACAGGATGATGTCGACGAGGTCGAATGCCTGCCACGCGTTCACCCCGGTGTCGACGCCCGCGGCGTCGAGGAAGATCTCGCCCTCCCCGCCCGCGTCGAGGCTGAACCAGGTGAACACGAACATGACGATGAGGAGGAGCAACGCCGCGACCGCGGCGATCATCTCGCCCTGGTTGATCCTGTTCGTGTCCATTGACGCTCCCTCGGTTCGACGGCCGTGAGCGGCCGGATTGCGCTTGGGCGCACCCTACACCGGCCGCAAGCGGAATCCTGCTCAGCGGGCGGCGCGAACGGTGTTCGCGAGCAGCATCGCGATCGTCATCGGCCCGACGCCTCCCGGCACCGGCGTGATCCGCCCCGCCACGGCGGAGGCGGCGTCGAAGTCGACGTCGCCGACGAGGCCCTCGTCGGTCCGGTTCATGCCGACGTCGATCACGGTCGCGCCCGGCTTGATCGACTCCGCTCCGACCATCCCGGGCCGGCCGACGGCGGCGATCAGCAGATCGGCGCGGCGGCATGCGGCCGCCAGGTCGCGGGTCCGGGAATGGCAGACCGTGACGGTCGCGCTCGCGTTCAAGAGCAGGCTCGCCATCGGACGCCCGACGAGGATCGAGCGGCCGACGACGACCGCCTCGGCGCCGGCGAGCTCGACGCCGGAGCGGTGGAGGATCTCCATCACGCCGGCCGGCGTGCAGGCGACGAGGCCGACGGCCGGCCGGTCCGATTCGAGCTCGAGCGCCTCGCGGACGCCGATCCGGCCCTGCGCGAGGTGACCGGCGTTGGCGGGCGTGAGCCCGTCGACGTCCTTGCCGGCCGAGATCTCGGCGAGGACGCGATCCTGGTCGATCCGTGCGGGCAACGGCATCTGGACGAGGATGCCGTCGACACCCGGGTCGCGATCGAGGGCCGCGACGAGATCGATCAGCTCCTCCTCGGCCACGTCGCCGGGAAGCTCGTGGTGGATCGACCGGATCCCCGCCTCGGCGCACGCCTTGCGCTTGCTGCCGACGTAGACGTGCGAGGCCGGATCGTCGCCGACGAGGACGGTCGCCAGGCCCGGCGGCCGGCGGCCGGCGCGGACGCGCGCGGCGACGACCTCCTCGACCCGGCTCCTGAGGTCGGCGGCGATCGCCTTGCCGTCGAGGACCTCGGCCGCCACTATCCGTGGCGCTCCGGACCGGGCAGGGCAGGGACGCGGGAGGTGGGGTGCGCCCGGGGCGAGCGAGCCGACGAAGACGCAGAGATGCGACCGGTCCGGAGCGCCACGAGCGTCACGAGGCCTTCTGGATCGGGGCGTAGTCGGCCATCAGCTTGCGATCGTCGCCGCCACGGAAGCGGACGACGACCACGTTGCCGGGCTCGACGGCGGTGACCACCCCCTCGCCGAAGGAAGCGTGGACGACGTCGTCGCCGACCGTCAGCTCGACCGCATCGCCACGCCTCTCCACGGCCGCGCCCCCGCGCTCGCCGCCGAAGCCGGCGCCCACGCCCCAGCCGGTCGACACCGGCGCCGTGACGTGGCGCTCGACGAGGTTGGCGGGGATCTCGCCGAGAAACCGCGAGGGAACGCCCGCGCCCTGCGCGCCGAAGAGGCTGCGGCGGCGGGCGTAGGTGAGCGTGAGCAGCCTGCGCGCCCGGGTCAGCCCGACGTAGCAGAGCCGCCTCTCCTCCTCGAGGTTTCCCTCGTCGACCGAGCGCGAGTGCGGGAAGACGCCGTCCTCGCAGCCGATCATGAAGACCGCCTCGTACTCGAGCCCCTTCGCGTTGTGGAGGGTCATCAGGGTCACCTTGGTGTCGTCGTCGGCGAGGGCGTCCTGCTCGTTGATCAGCGCGATCTGCTCGAGGAACTCCTCGAGCGGCGCCAGCTCGCCGGGGCCTTCGAGCTCGCGGTTGGCGTCGAACTCCGCCGCCATCCCGACCAGCTCCCGGAGGTTCTCGATCCGGCCCTCCGCCTCGACCGTCCGCTCCACCTCGAGCGCCTCGGTGTAGCCCGACTCCGACAGCGTCGCCTCGAGCAGCTCGGCGACGCTGCCGCCCCGCGACGCCCGCTCGGTCAGGCTCGAGATCAGCTCGGCGAAGCGGCCGATCGCCTTGCGGGCGGCGGTGCCGAGGCCCGGGATCGAGTCGGCGGCGGCGAGGGCCTCCAGCGGCGTGGTCCCGGCCGTGTTCGCCCAGGCGAGCACCCTGCCCTCCGAGGTCCTGCCGATCCCGCGCCGCGGCGAGTTGATGATCCGTGCCAGCGCGACGCTGTCGTCGGGGTTGGCGAGCACGCTCAGGTAGGCGATCGCGTCGCGGATCTCGGCCCGCTCGTAGAACTTCGTGCCGCCGATCACCTGGTAGGGGACGTCGAAGCGGACCAGCGTGTCCTCGAGCACCCGGCTCTGCGCGTTGGTCCGGTAGAAGACCGCGACCTCGTCACGGCCGACCCCGTGCTCGTCGACGACGCGGTCGATCTCGGCGGCGACCCAGCGGGCCTCCTCGTGCTCGTCGGCGAGCTCGGCGATCGTCACCGGATCGCCACGGCCGGAGTCGGTCCACAGGCTCTTGTCGAGCCGGTCGCGGTTGTGGGCGATGAGGCCGTTGGCGGCGTCGAGGATGGTCCCGGTCGAGCGGTAGTTCTGCTCGAGCTTGACCGTCGCCGCCGCCGGGAAGTCGCGCTCGAAGTCGAGGATGTTGCGGATGTCGGCGGCCCGGAACCCGTAGACCGACTGCGACTCGTCGCCGACCACGAACAGGTTGCCGTGCTCGCCGGCCAGCAGCTGCAAGAGCCGGTACTGGACGCGGTTGGTGTCCTGGTACTCGTCGACGAGCACGTGGCGGAAGTTGCGCGCGTAGCGCTCGCGCAGGTCGGCGAACAGCTCGAAGAGGTTGACCGTGCGGACGAGCAGGTCGTCGAAGTCCATCGCGTTGGCCGCGTGCATCCGCCTCTCGTAGAGCTCGTAGACGTCGGCGACGACGGTCTCGAAGAACGAGCCCTGCTCCTCGCGGACGGTCTCGGCGTCGCGCAGCCGGTTCTTGGCGCCGGAGATCTGGCTGCGGATCGACCGCGGCGGGAACCGCTTCGGGTCGATCTCGAGCTCGTCCATGCAGCGCTTCACCATCCGCCTCGAGTCGGCCTCGTCGTAGATCGTGAAGCTGCGCTTGTAGGCGAGCCTGTCGGCGTGCTGGCGCAGGATCCGGGCGCAGGCCGAGTGGAACGTCATCACCCACATGGATCGGGCGGCCGCCCCCGTCAGCGCCGCCACCCGCTCCTTCATCTCCCCCGCCGCCTTGTTCGTGAAGGTGATCGCGAGGATCTCGCCCGGCCGCGCCATCCCGGTCGCCAGCAGGTAGGCGATCCTGTGGGTCAGGACGCGCGTCTTGCCCGAGCCGGCGCCGGCCAGGACGAGCAGCGGCCCCTCGCCGTGGCGGACCGCCTCCGCCTGGGCCGGATTGAGGTCGGCGAGCAGGCCTTCGACCGCGGTCGCGCCGGCGCTGACCGGAGCGCCGGCGGCCTCATCCTGCTCCCGGCCGGTCTCGGAATCGGTCACGTCCATGGGCGGCCGAGGATAGCCGCGCGCCCGGCGCGCGCGGGGCTGCCGCGGCGTTCGGCGGGGTGGCGGCCGTTTCGGCGGGCGGCGCAGTCGGCGATCGATGTCGGGCCGGTGCCACGGGCGTCGGGCGGCACCGGGGGTCGGCCACCGAAGGGGACGAATCGCCGCCCAGGGCCCGTTTCGTAACGCTCGACCGCGCTCTCGCCACGGAAGTTGCGAAATCGGGGCTGTGGGACCAGCTTCGTAAACCCACACCCGCGGCTGACCGAAATGCAAGTGACGTTGTCGGGGCCGCGGTGCTCCCGGCCGCGGTGCTCGCTCGAGGCCGCCGTTCGCTGCCATCCACCCCGCCTACTTCGTGACACTCGGACGTCGGCAGACACCGAGAGTCACGTTCCGGGTCGTATGTGCCCCTTTCGTGACAGTCAGACCCTCCGTCTCGTCGAGATCCACGTTGCGGTCAGCCGCTCCCCGACGTTGCGGTCAGCCGCTCCCCGACGTTGCGGTCAGCCGCTCCCCGACGTTGCGGTCAGCCGCTCCCCGACGTTGCGGTCAGCCGCTCCCCGACGTTGCGGTCAGCCCGCTCCCCGCGCGCCAGGCTGTGCAGCGCCTCCCGCAGCCCACCAGGGCTGCCGTGATCCGGCGCGGCGGCTCCGGCCGAAGCGGACGGCAGTCGGCCGGGGCGATGATCACCCGCCGGCGGTGGTCGGTCCGCGCTTCGGGCGAAGCTCGTGGACCTCGGCGCCCGCCTCGCCGCCGTCGAGGTCGGCGAGGCGCTTCTCGATCGCGGCGAGGCGGTCCGAGAGCGCCTTGATCGCGTCGGCGATCGGATCGGGGAGGTGGATCCAGTCGGTGTCGGGCCCCTCCGGGCGCCTGCCCTCGACGCGGACGACGTGCCCGGGGTTGCCGACGACCGTCGCCCGCCGGGGAACGTCGGCGATGACGACGGTGTTCGCCCCGACCTTGGCGCCGTGGCCGACCGTGATCGGGCCGAGCAGCTTCGCGCCGGAGCCGATCGTGACGTTGTCCTCGACCGTCGGGTGGCGCTTGCCGCGCTGGAACCCGGTCCCCCCGAGCGTCACCCCCTGAAAGATCGTCACCCGGTCGCCGATCTCGGCCGTCTCCCCGATCACCACGCCCGAGCCGTGGTCGATGAAGAAGCCCTCGCCGATCCTCGCGCCGGGGTGGATCTCGATCCCGGTCAGCGCCCGCGTGGCGTAGACGATGATCCGCGGCACGAGCTTCCAGCCGTTGCGGTGGAACGCGTGGGCGACGCGGTGGGCGAGGATCGCCTGGACGCCGCCCCAGGAGGAGAGGATCCCGAAAAAGCTCACGTCGCGCGCGGCGGGATCACGGTCTCGCGCGGTCGCGACGTCGTCGCGAACCTCCTTCCAGATCCTCCGTAGCACGCCCATCGAAGGCGACCTCACGCGCCGAACCAGGGCAGGGACATGTAGCGCTCGCCGGCGTCGGCGAAGACGATCACGATCCGCTTGCCGCCCATCTCGGGCCGGCTCGCGAGCTCGATCGCCGCATGCAGCGCGGCGCCGGCGGAGATCCCGATCATCAGTCCCTCGCGCGTCGCGGCAAGCCGGGCGGTGGCGAGGGCCGACTCGTCCTCGACCGCCAGCACCTCGTCGATCACCGACCGGTCGAGAACCTCCGGCACGAACCCGGGCCCGATCCCCTGGATCCTGTGCGGGCCGGGCTCGCCGCCCGAGAGCACCGGCGACGCCGCCGGCTCGACGGCGAGCACGTGGCAGCCCGGGTTGCGCTCCTTCAGCACCTGTCCGACGCCGGTGATCGTGCCGCCGGTACCGACGCCGCAGACGATCGCATCGACCTCGCCGCCGGTGTCGCGCCAGATCTCCTCCGCCGTGGTGCGGCGATGGACCTCGGGGTTGGCCGGGTTCTCGAACTGCTGCGGCAGGTAGGCGTCCTCGTGCTCCTCGGCGAGCCTGCGCGCGAGCGCCACCGACTCGTCCATGCCGCCCATCGACGGCGTCTCGCGGACGACCGCTCCGTAGCTCCGCAGCAGCGCCGAGCGCTCCCGGCTCATCCCCTCCGGCAGCGTCAGGATGCAGCGGTAGCCACGGGCGGCGCACACCATCGCCAGGGCGATCCCGGTGTTGCCGGACGTCGGCTCGACGATCACCGTCCGGCCCGGCTCGATCCGGCCCTCGGCCTCGGCGGCGTCGATCATCGCGACGCCGATCCGGTCCTTGATCGACCCTCCGGGATTGAACCACTCGAGCTTGCCGACGAGCTCGGCTTCGAGCCCGGCGCCGACCTTGGCCAGTGCGACCATCGGCGTATCGCCGACGACCGCCGAGGCCTCGGCGGCGATCCGCAGCGTCGGGGACGCGCTCGCAGCCATGCCGGAACGGTAGCGCCGATGGCGTCGTGCTCAACCGGACGGCGACGTCTGCCGGCGGCTGCCCGGCGGCCACCGACCCATGCGGGCTCCGCCCACGGCGTCCCGCCCCGATCAGATGAAGTACATCCCGGCGCCCTCCTCGGCCTCCTCGCGGCGGGCGACGTCCGCGATCGTGGCACGGGCGAAGACGCCGCGGAGGGCATCGACGCCCTCGGCCCAGATCCCTCCGGCCTCGCGGCCCTCCTCGCCGAGCTTGCCGTCGAGGGCCTGGACGACCTCGAGGACGGTGATCTCCTCGGCGTCGCGGGCGAGCGAGTAGCCGCCCTTGACCCCCCGCTGGGAGGTCAGCAGGCCTGCCCGGCGCAGGGTCGAGAAGAGCTGCTCGAGGAACTGGACCGGGATCCCGCGGCGCTCGGCGACGGTCGCCAGCGGTACCGGGCGGCCGCTGTTGCGGGCCAGCTCGGCCATCGCGACGACGGCGTAGCGGGACTTGGCCGTGACCGAGATCATCGCGCCCCCGTTGTAGCGGATCGGGCGGGCCCGGCAGCGCCCGGCGGCCGGGCCCGCCGGCGTGGGGGTTTCGGATCGATCGTCTAGGCTGCCCCGCGGGTGACCCGTCGAAAGGGGGCATGGAGAGACCGTTGCGGGCAGACCGCAGTTGCATGATCATCGACTCGCATCCGGTCGTCCGGCTGGGAATCAAGCGACTCCTGGAGCCGTCCTGGGATTTCGAGGAGCTCGCCGACGGGCGCGGAGCCGTCGACCTGCTGGCCAGCGTCAGCTTCGAGGTCGCGATCGTCGAGATGCGGGCCGCCGCCGACGGCGCCCCGTCGGGAGCGGCGACGATCCGGCGGCTGCACCATCATCAGCCCGGCCTCGGTGTGGTCGCTCACGGGGGGCGCACCGACCGGCATGCGATCTCGGAGGCCCTCGACGCCGGCGCCTCCGCCTACGTCAGCAGGCACTCATCGCCGAGCACGATGCGCGCCGCGGTCGATGCGGTGCTCACCTTCGGGTCGTTCATCGACCCCGATGTCGAGTCGGGTCGCGGCAAGGGCGCCCGTGTGACGCCGCGGCAGCGGCAGATCCTGCAGCTCTACGCGGACGGGCACTCGACCGAGGAGGCGGCGCGCCGGCTCGGCCTCAGCGCCGAGACGGTCCGCACCCACGCGAAGGCGAGCCTGCCTCGGCTCGGGGCCCGCGATCGCGCGCATGCGGTCGCGATCGCGCTGCGAAGCGCGCTCATCGACTGAAGCGCCCTGCGGGCCCGGCAAAGCAGCCCGCTCGCCGTGGCCGCTCGCAGCCTGCAGCACGCGGGGGGCGATGCCGCCCGCCGCTTCGCTCAGACCCAGCCGCGCTCGCGGGCGACCAGGACGGCCTGAGCCCGATCGGCGGCGCCGATCTTCCGGTAGACGTTGTGGAGGTGGGTGCGGACGGTGCTCGCGGAGAGCCCCATCTCCTCGGCGATCTCCTTGTAGACCTTGCCCTCGGCGAGGCCGCGCAGCGCGTCGACCTCGCGGCGTGAGAGCGGACAGGGCTCGCCGCGCCGCTGGCGCGGGGCCCGCGCGTAGGGGAACTCGTAGACGAGCTGGCGCAGGCGCGCCTCGCTGAGCCCGCAGGCGGCGGCGGCCTCGACCATCGCGTCGGGAGCGACCGTGTCCCCGGCGGCGTGGTGGGCGACCAGGTCGCTGAGCCGTACCGCCGCCGGAAGCCCCTCGGCGCCGTCGGAGTGATGGCGCTCGATCGCGCCGGCTATGACCGCGGGCAGGCCCCAGCGCCGCGCGAGCACGCCGCCGACGATCGTGTGGTCCATGCCGAACTCGCGGCGCTCGACCTTGACCCGCTCCTCCGGGGCGAGCCCGCGATCGGCGAGAAGCTGCTCGTAGCCGGGATAGAGGCGGATCAGGACGAGCTGGCCGACGTCGTGCAGAAGCGCCGCGGTCGCGAGCTCGTCACGGCCGGGGACGTCGGCGAGGGCGGCGAGGCTCTCGGCTGCGTGCCGGGTCGCCACCGCGTGGCGGCGAAAGCGCTCCGGCAGGCTCGCCCACGAGGGCGATGGCTGGAAGAGCTCGTAGGTCGGAAGCGAGCCGGCCACGGCCCGGACCCCGGCCGCCGTCAGCGCCTCGACCGCGTCGGGCACGCTGGCGATGCGACCGCTCGGGCCGCCGCCGTTGTTGGCGGATCGCATGACGGCGATCGCCATCGCCGTGTCGGTCTCGACGAGATCCCCGATCTCGGCCAGCGACGAGCCCTCCTGCCCGGTCGCCTTCATCACCCGCTCGACCGTCTCCTCGAGCGCCGGCATCCGGCTGATCGCGTCGAACGCGGCGGCGAGGCGCTGGCCCCCCTTCCCCCGGGAGCCGGACGCGGCGGATGTGGCGGTCTTCTCTGCTGTGCTCATCGCGGGTCGATGCGCGTGAAACGGGGGCCCGGAGCTTCCGCGAGCGCCCCTGCGCTTCGCACCCCTGATCGGCAGATGCCCGGAATCCCGTTAGCCCGGGTCGGAGTCATCCGCGGCCGAGCCCTCGCCGAGCCGCCCGATCGCCCGGTCGATGCGGGCAAGCGAGCGCTCACGGCCGAGCGCGGCCAGCGACTCGAAGATTCCCGGCGAGACATTGGAGCCGGTGATCGCGAGCCGGATCGGCTGCAGGACCCTCGTCGCCGACACCCCCTCGGCGTCGATCAACGCGCGCAGCCCGTCCTCGAGCCGGTCGGCGTCGAACGGGTCCGCGTCGGCGATCTCCCGGGCCGCGGCGACGAGCAGCGACCGGGACCCGGGCTTCATCACCTTGCGCCAGACCCGGCCGTCGACGGCGTCGAGGCGGGGCTCGACGAACAGGAACGAGATCAGCGGCCAGACCTCGACCAGCGTCTGCGCCTTGTCGCGGACGATCTCGCACGCCTCGCGGCGGGCTTCGTGCGCCGCCGCGGCGAACGCCGCCGCGGCCGCCGGGTCGCCGCGCTCGAGCTGTGCCGCGACTTCGGCCTCGTAGCGGTCGAGCGCCTCGGCCCGCATGTGGCGGCCGTTGAGCCAGCGCAGCTTCCGCTCGTCGAAGACGGCCGACGCGCGGCCGACCCGGTCGATCGAGAACCGCTCGACCAGCTCCGGCGTGGTCAGGACCGTCTCGTCGTCCTCCGCACCCCAGCCGAGCAGCGTCAGGTAGTTGCGGACCGCCGCGGGCAGATATCCGGCCGCGCGGAGCGCCTGCACCGAGGCGGCGCCGTGGCGCTTCGACAGCTTCTTGCCGTCGGGCCCGTGCAGGAGCGGCAGGTGGGCGTAGCGGGGCGCCGGCTCTCCCAGCGCCGCGAGGACGAGCAGCTGCTTGGGGGTGTTCGACAGGTGGTCGTCACCGCGGATCACGTCGGTGATCGCCATGTCGGCATCGTCGACGGCCACCGCGAAGTTGTAAAGGACCGAGCCGTCGCCGCGGGCGATGACCGGGTCGTCTTGAAGCGCGTTCTCGAACGCGATCTCGCCGCGCAGCGCGTCGTCGACGACGGTGCGCCCGGAGCCGGGCACACGCAGGCGCACCGCGGCGCCCTCGGCGGCGGCACCGCTCAGCGGCTCCCCGCGGTAGCCCCGCCCCGGGTTCAGCCGCCGCCATTCCTGAACCTCGGCGCCCGTCGTCGCGTCGTGGTAAGCGGCTCCGGATGCGATCAGGTCCTCGAGCCGCTCGCGGTGGCGGGGGGCGCGCTCGTGCTGGCTGACCGGGCCCTCGTCGAAGTCGAGCTCGAGCCAGCGCAGCGCATCGAGGATCTGCTCGACGTTCGCGTCGGTGGACCGCTCGCGGTCGGTGTCCTCGATCCGGAGGACCAGGGCGCCGCCGCGGCCGCGCGCCACGAGCCAGTTGTACAGTGCCGTCCGCGCTCCACCGATGTGCAACGCGCCGGTCGGCGAGGGGGCGAAACGGACTCGGACTGACCCATCCATGCTGATCGGAGCGCATGTTTCCACAGCCGGTGGCCTGCGAAACGCGGTCGACCGCGGCGTCGAGCTCGGCTGCGAGGCGATCCAGATCTTCCACCAGAGCCCGCGCGCCTGGCGCCCGACGAGCTACGGGCCCGACGACTTCGAGGCGTTCAACGAGGCCTTCGCGGCCTCGCCGCTGGGCTCGACCGTGATCCACGCGGTCTACCTGATCAACACCTGCAGCCCCGACCCCGAGATCAGAGCGAAGTCGCTCGCGTCGCTGACCCATGCGCTCCGGATCGGCGACGCGATCGGCGCCGACGGGGTCGTCCTCCACGCGGGCTCGCGCAAGCAGGACCCGCTCGACGAGGCGGTCGCGCGCTCGGGCGAGCTCGTCCGCGAGGCCCTCGCCGAATCAGCGGGCTGCCCCGTCCTGTTCGAGAACACGGCGGGGACCAGCGGCCCGCTCGGGCGCGACTTCGACGAGCTCGCAATGCTCGTCGAGGCGGCCGGCGGCGGCGAGCGGATCGGCCTCTGCATCGACTGCTGCCACCTGTTCGCGAGCGGGTTCGACATCGTCTCGCCGGAAGCCCTCGGCGGGGTGGTCGACGACCTCGACCGGACGGTCGGGCTCGACCGGCTGCGCTGCCTTCACGTCAACGACAGCGCCGTGCCGCAGGGCGCCAACCGCGACAAGCACGCCAGCGTCGGCAAGGGCGAGATGGGCAAGCAGGGCATCGCCACGTTCCTGTCCGAGCCCCGCTTCGACGGCCTGCCGGCCCTGCTCGAGACGCCGGGGCCGGACCGGCGAGGCCCGGACCGGGCCGAGGTGCGGTTGACGAAGAAGCTGCGCGAGCAGGGCCTCGCCGCCCGCGCCTGACCGGCGGGCGAACGACGATCCCCGCCCCCGTCGCGGAAACCGCTCGCCTGGGGCCGGCTCAGCCGGCGAGCGGCAGCCCGGTGCGGAGATCGAGCTCGGCCGGGTCGTTGATGTCGAAGAACGACGGGTTCAGGCAGGTGTGCGAGGGCCCGTCGCCCGCGAACGCCGGCTCGACCCGGAACTGGCATTGCGGCAGCGGCTCGCCGGTCATCTTGATCCCGCCGAAGCCGCCGTTGCGCTCGGCGGCCTCGAAGCCTGCGATGTCGATCTCGGCCCGGAAGACCTTCTGCACGCATCCCATGTAGCGGCGGCCGCTCGGCCCGTCGACGTAGCTCCACAGATACGGGCAGCGCATCACGAGGCAGTCGCGGGGCTCGATCAGCTTGTCGCAGAACGTGCTGCAGCTGCGGCACTCCCCGTGCCGGGCCGGGAACGCGGCGACGCCCGATGCTTCCATGCCGGGATTCTAGTTCCGGCGCCCGGGAGGAGGGACGCTTCGGCGGCCGCCGGGGGGCGTGATTGCCCTCAGGCGGCCAGGGGACGCCCGAGCAGCTCCTCGATCTCGGCTCGAAGTCCGACCGAGGCGTCGACCCGGTAGGCGCTGCCGAGGCGCAGCCGGCGGACGCCCTCGCGGGTCTTCATGTCGAGGATCACACCGACGTCGCCGGGGAAGCCGGCGAGGACCGACTTCAGCTCCTCGATGATCGCCGGGCCGTGGGCGACGGCGTCGAGCTCGATCGCGAAGCTGCGGGGGCGGTCGAGCCGTGCCCGCTCCTTCGCGCTCTCGACCTCCTCGCCGGTCGGCTCGAACCGCTCGGCATCGTTGACGACGAGCTTGACCTCGCCCCGGTCCTTGCGATCGACGCGGCCGCGGACGAGCAGGACCGCATCGGTGTCGATCAGCCCCCCGCTCGCCTCCAGGGTCTTGGTGAAGATGATCATCTCGACGCGCCCCTCGAGGTCGTCGAGGGTCGCGAACATCATGCTGTTGCCGGTCTTGGTCCGGATCCGCTTCGCCTCGGTGACGATGCCGCCGACCGTGACGATCGCCCCGTCGGGCTTGTCCTCGAGCTCGGCGAGGGCACAGTCGCAGCGGACCCGCAGCGCCTCACGGACCTGCGAGAGCGGGTGGTCGGAGAGGAACGTCCCCAAAGTCTCCTTCTCGATCGCCAGCAGCTCGCGCTGCTCGAACTCCTCGCCGAGGATCGGCGGGTGCTGGGGACGGGCGGCGTCGCCGGCCGCGTCATCGAGGGCGAAGATCGAGGCCTGGCCGCGCTCGGCGTCGTCCTGCGCCTTCTGGCCCGCCGACTGCGCCTGCGGCAGCACCGCCAGCATGGCCTTGCGGGTGGCGCCGGTCGAGTCGAGGCCGCCGCACTTCACCAGGCACTCGATCGCGCGCTTGTTGACCGCGCGCTGGTCCACCCGCTCGCAGAAGTCCCAGAGCGAGTCGAACGGCCGGTCCTTGCGCGCCCTCAGGATCGCCTCGACGGCGGCGTGGCCGACGTTCTTCACCGCGTCGAGCCCGAAGCGGACCTTGTTCCCGGTCACCACGAAGCCGTGGTCGGAGGCGTTGACGTCGGGGGGCAGCACCTCGATCCCCATCTCCTCGCAGCGGTTGACGAAGAACGGGACCTTGTCCTTGGTCGACATCACCGAGCTGATCACCGCCGCCATGTACTCGGCCGGGTAGTTGGCCTTGAGGTAGGCGGTCCGGTAGGAGATCAGCGCGTAGCAGGCGGCGTGGCTCTTGTTGAACGAGTAGTCGGCCGCCGCCGTCATCAGGTTCCAGAGGTCGCGGGTGACGCCGGGGTCGGTTCCGGAGGCGGAAGCGCCCTCGCGGAACTCGGCCTCCATCGTCGCCATCATGTCGCGCTTCTTCTTCCCGATCGCCTTGCGGAGGTCGTCGGCGCGGGCCGGGCTGAAGCCGGCGATCCGCTTCGAGATCTCCATCAGCTGCTCCTGGTAGATGCAGCAGCCGTAGGTGGCCTCCGTGATCGATCGCAGGCGCTCGTCCTGGTAGCGGACGCTGTCCGGGTTGCGCTTGCCGCGCGCGTAGTCGGGGATGGAGCTCATCGCGCCCGGCCGGTAGAGGGCGCCGATCGCGACGATGTCGTCGAACTGCGTGGGCCTGATCTGCCGCAGGGCCTCGCGCATCCCCTCCGACTCGAGCTGGAAGACCCCGATCGAGTCGCCGCGGGCGAGCATCTCGTAGGTCTTCGCGTCGTCGAGCGGCACCGCCTCGATGTCGAGCTCGACCCCGCGCGAGCGCCCGACGATCTCGACCGCGTCCTCGATCACGTCGAGGTTGCGGAGGCCGAGGAAGTCCATCTTCAGCAGCCCGACCTCCTCGACCGGGCCCATCGAGTACTGGGTGACGATCTTGTACGAGCGCTCACCGTCCTTCGTCGCGCCGCGATCTTCGGCGAGCTGCAGCGGGACCACCTCCTGCAGCGGACGGTCGGCGATCACGACCGCAGCCGCGTGGATCGAGTTGCTGCGGACGATCCCCTCGAGGCCGCGCGCGGTGTCGACGATCTGGCGCGTCTCGGGCTCGGCGTCATAGGCCTTCCGCAGCTCCTCGCCCTCGCGCAGGCAGTCCTCGAAGCTCGGGTTGCGGCCCTGGATCGGCTCCGGGATCAGCTTCGCGACGCGGTCGCCGACCGCGTACTCGAGGTCGAGCACCCGCGCCGCGTCCCGGGTCGCCTGCCGCGGCGCCATCGTCCCGAAGGTGATGATCTGGGCGACCGATTCGCGACCGTACTTGTCGGCGACGTAGCGGATCACGCGCTCGCGGCCGCGGACCGAGAAGTCGATGTCGATGTCGGGCATCGAACGCCGATCGGGATTGAGGAAGCGCTCGAACAGCAGGTCGTTCTCGAGCGGGTCGAGGTCGGTGATCCCGAGGCAGTAGGCGACGATCGAGCCGGCGGCGGAGCCGCGGCCCGGGCCGACGGCGATGCCGCTCTGCTTCGCGTGGCGGACGAAGTCCCAGACGATCAGGAAATAGGACGGGAAGCCCATCTCCCCGATGACGCCGAGCTCGAGCTCGAGGCGCTCGGCCGCCGCCGCCGGCGCCGGATCGCCGTAGCGGCGACGGAGCCCCTGGGCGGCGACCTCGCGCAGCATCGCCTCGGGCTCGGAGCCGTCCGGCGTCGGAAAGCGCGGCAGGAGGAGCTCGCCGAGCTTGATCTCGACGTTGCAGCGGTCGGCGATCTCGAGCGTGTTCGGAACCGCCTCCGGCCACGGCGCGAACGACTCGTGGAGCTCGTCGGCTGACTTCAGGTAGAACTCGTTGGTGTCGAAGCTGAGCTTCGGCTCCTTCAGCTTCGACTTCGTCTGCACGCAGAGCAGCGCCTTGTGGTTGTCGTAGTCCTCGCGCCGCAGGTAGTGGACGTCCGCCGTGCCGACCAGCGGCTTGCCGAGCTCGCGGGCGATCCGGGCGATGCCCTCGTTCGCCTTGTCCTGCTCGGGGATCCCGTTGACCTGCAGCTCGAAGTAGACGTTCCCCTCGCCGAAGATCTGGATCAGGTCGTCGACATGGGCGCGGGCATCCCCCGGCCGGTCCTCGACCAGGCGCCGGCAGAAGCGCGAGGCCAGACAGCCGGTGAGCGCGATCACGCCCTCCGAGTAGCGCTCGAGCAGCCGGGGGTCGACGTTCGCCTTGCCGCGCACGAAGCCCTCGAGGAAGCCCGCCGTGCTGAGCTTGACGAGGTTCCGGAAGCCGGCCTCGTCCGCCGCCAGCAGCGTCAGGTGGTTGCGCTCCCACTTCGTCTTCCGCCTGATCTCCTCGACGTCGTCGACGAGGTACGCCTCGACGCCCATGATCGGCTTGACCCCGTGCTCGCGGCAGGCCTTGAACAGCTCGACGGAGCCGTTCATGACGCCGTGATCGGTCAGCCCCAGCGCCGGCATCCCGAGCTCCGCGGCCCGCGCCGCCATCGCGTCGATCTTGTTGGCGCCGTCGAGCAGCGAGTACTCGCTGTGGACGTGGAGGTGCGCTGCCTGCGGTGCGACCGTCGTGCTCACCGCGCCATCATGGCAAGGGCCGTGGATGCAAAACCGGGGCCCGCGGGCGCTTCGCCGCGTTTTGCGGAAGCTCGTCTCAGGCCGTCCCGGGCCGGTCGCGTTCGAGGCGCCCGAGCAGTTCGGCGAGCCGCCGCTCGGCCGCGCGAACCCGCGCCGCGGCCTCGCGCTCGGCGCGCCGCGTCCGCTCCCCGATCCGCTCCTCGCGATCGAGGGCGCGCCCGGCGTCGGCGGCGAGGTCGCCGAGCCGTGCCGCAAGCCGGGCCGCCTCCTCGCGTAGCGAGGCTCCCGCGTCGGCCGCGTGCGCCCCGACGCGAGCGTCGATCGTGCCCGCGGCGGCGGTGGCGGCCGCGGCGGCGGACTCGTCGGCGGCGGTCGCTAGCTCGGCGCGCGCAGTCGCGACCGCGCGCCCGACGGTCTCATCCGCGCTCGTCGCAAGCCGGCGCTCGGCGGCCTCGAGCGCGGCCGCGACGCGTCCGTCCAGGGCGCGCTCGATCGCGGCCCCGGTCCCTGCGAGGCGCACCTCGCCCTTCGACGCCTCGCGGGCGACCATCGCCTCGATGCCGCCGCGGGCGTCCTCGCGGGCGCCCGCGAGCGCCGCGGCTCCGGTCTCGGCAACCGCGGCCCGCGCCGCCGCGAGGCCACGGTCGATCTCGCGGTCGACCCGGGCCCCGAGCTCGGCGGCGAGCCCGTCCAGACGCGCCTCGACCCGGCGGCGCAGCTCCTCCTCGCGCTCGGCCGCCGCGACCGCCTGCTCGTCGCGGAGCCCTTGGAGGAGACCGGACACGCGGCTCTCGACCGCGCCGGCGTCGTCATCCACTGCGGCGCGGGCCTGCTCGAGGTCGCGGCGCAGCTCGGCGGCGAGCGACTCCCGAACCGACCCGAGCCGCTCGGCCGCGACCTCCTCCGCGGTCCGGGCCGCGTCGCGGAGCGCCGCCGCCCGGAGCGCGTCGATCCGCTCGGCGGCGGCCGCCGCGGTGACCCGGCCCGCGGCCTCGACCTCCCGGCGCAGCCGCGCGCGCTCGGCCTCGAGCTCCCGGCGGAGCTCCGCCGTGGCGCCGCCCAGCGCCGCCGCGTGCTCCTCGCCGAGGCGCCTGCGGTGGGCTTCGACCTCGCCGCGCACGCGCTCCTCGCGATCGCCCCGGCTCGCATCGAGGGCGGCATCGACCCGGGATCGCAACTCGGCCTCGACGGCCGCGAGGCGGGCGTCGATCAGCGCCTCCCGCGGGTCCGCCCGGGCCTCCGGGGGCGGGCCCGGAACCGCGCCCGCGGCCCCCGGCCCCGCCGAGCCGGCGCCCGCCTCGCCGCGCGCGATCAGCTCCTCGAAGCCGGCGCTGATGGTCGAGCGGGCGCGGGCGATCCGGTCGTCGTGCCCCGGTCCCGGCTCCGCTCTCTGATCGCCGGCTCTCGCCACCCGTCCGTCCTACCACGAACGCGCTCGCGCCGCAGCCCGATCTGCGACGCGGCGGTGACGCCACCGCGCCTTCTACGATGGGCGCGTGGAGCCCCCGGCCGGCGAGCGGATCAGAGCGACGATCGACGCCGCCCGCGGCGATGCCGACCGCATCGTCGCGATCGCCGCGCGCGAGGCGAACCGGATCGTCGCCGTCGCCGAGGGCGCCGATCGCGCTCTCGCGACGGCCCGGGTCGAGCGCCTGCGAGCCCTCGGACGGGAGATCGAGGATCAGCAGCAGCGAATCCAGAGCGGCTACGCGGGGATGGTCGAGGCGATGGCCGCTTCCACCAGCCGGCTCGTGGAAGCGGCGCGGGACGCCGACTTCACGAGCCCCACGGGCCCGTCCACGCTCGGCCGCACCGTCGAGGTCAGGCTCGCCCAGACGCGGGAGATCACCCTGCGCTTCGACCCCCGGGCCGGCGCCGGGCCCGGCCCCTCCTACGCGGTCTAGAATCGCCGCGAGGAGCCGAGATCCGACGGCGATGACCGAGCAGGACCCCCAGCAACAACCGAACGCGCCGGCGGGTCCGATCCGGTGGACCCAGGCATCGTGGCCGGCGCCGTCGGGCAGCGTCCAGTCCACGATCGACCAGATGACCGACCAGCTCCAGACGGTCATCGCGGCCGCCGAGCGCGCGGCCGAGGCGATCCGCCGCGACGCCGAGGAGCAGGCCAGGCGCCACCTGGCCGAGGCCCAGCGGAAGGCGGATCGCCTCACCGCCGAGCGGGTCGGCCTGATCTCGGAGCTGACCGACGACCTGATTCGCCACGCCGGCAACGTCCGCGACCATTCCGAGCAGATGGTCCGGGCGCTCGAGGACGCGATCAGCTCGGTCACCGGCAAGCTCGAGCAGCCCGGGCTGAGCGATCGCCTCGACCGGAGCCTTCCGGGGCCGCCGCTTCCGCCGGGGGCCGCGGCCGCGGTGGGACCCGCGACGGCCGCTCCGGCCGAGCCGGCGACCCCCGCGCCCGCCGAGCCGCCCCCGCCGCCGGCCGCCGTTCCGGCCGAGCCGCCCCCGCCGCAACCCGCGGCCCCCGGGCCGGCACCGTCACGGGCCGCGCCGGTCCAGGCGCCTCCGACCGGCACCTACACGGACATCGTCGGCGCCCCTCCCCCGCCCCCGCCGGCCTCCGCCCCCGCCCCGCTGCCGCATCCACCGCCGCACCCGGAGCCCGCCACCGGGCCGCCGCAGCCGACTCCGGAGGCCGCCGCCGCGGCCGCGGCGGCCCCCGTGGTTCCCGCCGGCGGCGACGGGCCCGAGCACGTGGCCGAGGCGATCGACCATGCGCGCCGGCTCGCCGATGCCGGCAGCGACCGCGAGACGATCGCCAGCGTCCTCCGCCAGCTCTGGGGGGTCAGCGACCCCGACCCGATCGTCGACCGCGTCCTCGGCGGGCGGCGCTGAGCGCGAGGCCGGGCGCTCAGCCCTCTTCGACGTCCCGGGAGGCGAGCAGGTAGGCCCCGATCGCGCCGCCGATCAGCGCACCGGCGAGGGCGATGCCGCCGGCGACCCGGATCTGGCGGCCGAAGCGCCGGCGCACGACGTAGACGACGAGGCGCCCGATCGATTCGTAGGCGAAGCTCATGGCACGAGGCTAGCGGTCACGCCGCCGGACGGCGTGCGCCATCCGCGTCTGCAGCGAGAAGAGCTCGATGAAACCGGGGCTCGCGAGCTGGCTGAACTCGCCGCCGGACTCGCTGAACCCGGCCAGGGACTTGTCGTAGAGGGCGTAAGGCGAGCTGCGGGCGACGACCGTGGCCGAGCCCTTGTAGAGCTTCACCGTCACCTCGCCGGTGACGAACTCGTTGGCGGCGACCATGTAGGCGTCGAGGTCGGTGCGCAACGGCTCGTACCAGAGGCCCGCGTAGCAGAGGTACGCCCAGTGGTTGTCGAGCGACGCCTTGAAGTTGTTCTGGTGGATCGTCGAGACGAGCTTCTCGAGGTCCCTGTGCGCCGCGAGGATGATCGTCGCCGCCGGCACCTCGTAGATGTCGCGGACCTTGAGGCCGACGATCCGGTCCTCGATGTGGTCGACGATGCCGACCCCGTGCCGGCAGCCGGCCCCGGCGACGCGCTCGATCAGCTCGACGAGCGCGAGCTCGTCGCCGTCGAGCGAGGCAGGCCGGCCGGACTCGAAGCCGATCCGGACCAGCTCGGGCTCGTCCGGCGCCTCCTCGGGACGGGTGACGAGCCGGAAGACGTCGTCGGGGGGCGGCTGGTCGATCTCCTCGATCACCCTGCCCTCCGACGAGCGCCCCCAGAGGTTGTCGTCGATCGAGTAGGGCGGCCTCTCGGTCCCGCCGGAGACCGGGATCCGGTGCTCGCGGGCGTAGGCGATCTCCTCCTCCCTCCCCATCTCCCACTCGCGGACCGGGGCGAGCACCCGCAGCTCGGGCGCGAGCGCCGCGATCGTCGCGTCGATCCGGACCTGATCATTCCCCTTGCCGGTGCAGCCGTGCGCGATCGTGTCGCAGCCGTGCTCGCGGGCGGCCGCGACGGCGACCTTCGCGATCAGCGGCCGCGCCAGCGCCGTGAACAGCGGATAGCCGCCGCCGTAGAGCGCGTTGGCACGGATCGCGGGGGCGACGAAGTCGGCTGCGAACTCCTCGCGCGCATCGACGACCAGCGTCTCGACGGCGCCCATGTCGCGCGCCTTGGCGACGATCGCCTCCCAGTCCTCGCCGGGCTGCCCGAGCTCGACCGTCAGCGTCACCACCTCGGCCCCGTACTCGGCCTGGATCCAGTGCAGCATCACGCTCGTGTCGAGGCCGCCCGAGTACAGCAGCAGGACGCGCGCGACCTGCTCGGGGTCGGCCTGGTAGGCGGCGATCGGTCGGTGGCCGGCGCTCACGGGACGGGCAGTCTTGCAGGTGCCGGCCGCCGGACGGCGGCGATCGGCGATGATCCCCGGTGATGCGGCGAGCGGCCCGAATCGTGTCGGTGGCGCTGATCACGGCGGGCCTCGTGATCCTCGCCGACGTCGCAGCCACCCTGATCTGGAAGGAGCCGCTGTCGGCGGTCTACGCCCAGGTCCGCCAGAGCCAGGCGGCGGGAGAGCTCGACGCGGTCAGCGACGAGTTCCTCGCCGACCCCGACGTCGCCGGCCTCGCGAGCGCCGACGCCACCGTGGCGCAACGCGCGCGACGGCTGGCCGACCTGTTCGAGCGCCGGCTCGCCGGCGGCGAGCCGATCGGCCGGATCCGGATCCCCGCGATCGACGCCGACTACGTCGTCATCCAGGGAACCGAGGAGGCCGACCTCGAGCTCGGGCCCGGCCACTATCCGGACACCGCGATCCCGGGCCAGGGGCGGACGGTCGCGATCGCCGGCCACCGGACGACCTACGGCGCACCGTTCAACCGGATCGACAGGGTCGACGTCGGCGACCCGATCGCGCTCGAGATGCCGTACGGACGCTTCACCTACGAGGTGACCTCGACCCGGATCGTCGATCCGGCCGACACCGGGATCGTCCGCGACATCGGGCGCGAGCGGCTCGTGCTCACCTCCTGCCACCCGCTCTACAGCGCCGCCCAGCGCTACGCGGTCTTCGCCGACCTGAAGCGGATCGACCTGGCCCCGCCCCGGGCCTAGGATCGGGCGTCGAGCGCCGCCGCGGTCGCGGCGAGGCCGGCGTCGAGGCCGGTGGCAGGCGCCCACCCGAGGTCGCGGCGGGCCGCGGCGGGATCGATCGACACCCTCTGCACCTCGCCCTTGCGGGCCGGATGGTGCTCGACCTCGGCCTCGGCGCCGGTCGCGGCTGCGAGCATGCGGGCGAGGCCGAGGACGCTGGTCTCGATCCCGGTGCCGATGTTGTAGGGGCCCTCGATCGCGGTGCCGGCGGCGTCGAGCCGCCGCTCGGCGGCGATGATCGCGGCGACGACGTCGGCGACGTAGACGTAGTCGCGGGTCTGCTCGCCGTCGCCGAAGACCCGCAGCGCCGCGCCCTCCCGCAGCAGCCCGCAGAAGATCGCCACCACCCCGGCCTCCCCGTGCGGGTCCTGGCGGGGGCCGTAGACGTTCGCGAAGCGAAGCGCGACTCCGGGCAGCCCGTGCAGGCGCCGATAGAGGCCGAGGTAGACCTCGCCGCCGAGCTTGCTCGCCCCGTAGGCGGTCTCGGGCAGGCTCGGCTGCCGCTCGTCGAACGGCAACGGCCTCCCCTCCCCCTCGCCGTAGATCGCCCCGCCGGTCGAGGCGAACACGAGCGGAGCCGAGTGCCGGCGCGCCGCCTCGAGGACGGTGATCGTGCCGAGCACGTTGACCGTCGCGTCGAACGCCGGGTCGGCGACCGCCCTGCGGACGTCCGCCTGTGCGGCGAGATGGAAGACGCGGTCGGGGGCGAACTCGTCGAAGGCCTCGTCGACCGCGGCGGCATCGCGGATGTCGGCCTCGACGAGGGCGGCTCCCCGCGCGAGGGCCCGATCGAGGTTGCCGCGGCGGCCGGTCGAGAGGTCGTCGAGCGCGAGAACCTCGGCGCCGCCCTCGAGCAGCCCGTCGACGAGGTTCGAGCCGATGAAGCCGGCGCCCCCGGTGACCAGCGCCCTCACGTCAACCGCTCGCCGGAGCCGCCGCCGGCTCGGGCTCGCCGCCGGCGACCTCGAGGATGAAGTCCGCCACGCGCATCGCCTCCCGCGGCAGGGTACGGGCCGAGACGTACTCGTGCCCGGCGTCGACGAGGCGGGCCCGCAGCTCGGGGTCGGAGGCGATCTCGTTCAGCGCCGCCGCGGCGGCGTCGGGGTCGCCCGGCGGGATGAGCAGCACCGCGTCGCCGACGGCGGCGCGGATCCCGCCGACGTCGGTCGCCACGGTGGGCAGGCCGGCGGCGAACGCCTCGAGCAGGACCTGCGGCAGACCCTCGGTCCAGGAGACGTGGAGGAACGCGTGGCTGTCGCGATAGGCGCGCGCGAGCCCCTCGCCCTGGGCGACATATCCGCGCAGGTCGGCCTGCCCGGCGACCCCGAGCCGCTCGAGCTCGGCCTCGAGCGGCTCCTCCATCGGGCCCTCTCCGCACACGGTCAGCTTCCAGCGCGCACCGTCGGCGGCGAGGACCCGCAGCGCCCGCGCGAGCAGCAGCGGGTTCTTCTCCTCCTCGAGCCGGCCGACGCTGAGCACCCGCCGCTCTCCCTCCCAGGAGCGCTCCGACGCCGCGTCCGGGCTGACGATCTCGTCGGCCTCGACCAGCGAGACGGCGATCTCGAGCAGGGCCGGGCTCCGCGAGTAGGTCGTGGCGAGCTCGGGGCCGACCACGACGACCGGGTAGATCCGCGCCAGCGCCCGGAAGGAGAGGTCGATCACGGCGGCCATCGCCCGGATCCCGGGGCGCTTCGGGTAGCGGGCGCGGACGTAGGTCGGGTAGTCCTGGCGAACGCCGAGCACGATCCGCTTGCGACGGGCGATCGCGAGCAGCGCGAAGACGACCGCGAACGGGTTCGGCCCGAGCAGCCAGACGCAGTCGAGGTCGGCGATCCCGTTCCAGAACCGGCGCATCGCCGTGCCGAGCGACCGCAGCGCATCGCGCGGGCGGCCGAGCGTCCGGTAGTAGGGAAGCGGGACGAAGTCGACCTCCGAGCCGAGCCTGTAGCGGGCCCGCGGAGACGTCGCGGGGTCGAGCCGCCCGAAGACGGCGAGACGGGCGAAGCGCGGCGCGAGGCGCGCGATGAAGACGACGAACGCGCGCTCCCCATAGGGCTCGCCGTCGCGAACGTGGTACGGATAGTCGGTGTAGACGCCGAGCCGCATCGGAGTAGAGTACGTGAGCGGTGGCCGAGCGTGGGTAAGGGATTGCACCTGTCCGAGCGCCTCATACCGCCGGGCAATCGGAGCCGATAATCCCCCGACGCATGCGACAGATGAACGAGAGCCCCGCCACCTGGGTCGAGCCCCCGGACGAGCAGCAGAGCCTGAGGCGGTTCCTGGAGACGGTCAGGGAGCGGCTCTGGGTCGTCGTCGCCGCGGTGGTGATCACGACCGCGGCCGCCGTCCTCTACGTGGCGACCGCGGACAAGGTCTACGAGGCGGAGGCGCAGATCCAGGTCGTGCCGATCGACGATCCCGAGGGCCAGCTCTCGTCGCTCGGGCTGATCAACCAGTCCAGCGATCCGCTGCGTGCCGTGGAGACCGCCGTGGCGCTGATCACGAGCCGGGCCGCCGCCGAGCAGGTCGCCGACGAGGGCAACCAGGATCGCACCGCCGACGCGGTCCTGCGCGACGTCTCCGCGGAGCCGATGGCCGAGAGCGACGTCGTCGTGCTGACGGCGCGCGCGCCGACCGCGATCGGCGCCGCCGCGCTCGCCAACAACTTCGCCGAGGCCGCCCTGAAGGTGCGCGGGGACGTGCTCCGCGAGACGATCGACGATGAGCTGCCGGTCCTGAACGCGCGCCTGCGCGAGCTCCCCCCCGGCATCGCCCGCGACACGATGGCGGCCAAGATCGCCCAGTTCGAGGCGCTGAAGCTGTCCGGGGATCCGACGCTGCGGATCATCGACCCGGCAGTCCCGCCCGGCGGCCCCGTCTCGCCGCGGCCCCTGCTCAGCATCATCGCCGGGATCCTCGCCGGGCTCGTGCTCGGAGTCGGGGCGGTGTTCGCACTGCGCATGCTGGACCCGCTGATCCGCCGCGAGGAGCAGGTCCGGGCCCGCTACCGGCTTCCGATCCTCGCCCGCGTCCCGCAGGAGCGGGGCGGGCCCAAGGACCGGCCGCTGGTCTGGAGCAACCTCGTCGGCGGCTCCGTCGAGGCCTACCGCACCCTGCGCGCGGTCCTCGCGGGCTCGGCCTCGCGCTCGCCGCGCGCCCCCTCGATCCTGATCTCGAGCCCCGGGCCCGGCGAGGGCAAGACGACGTCGGCGATATCGCTCGCGGCCTCGCTCGCCCTCACCGACAAGCGGGTGATCCTGATCGAGGCCGACCTCCGGCGCCCGGCGATCGGCAAGGCCTTCAACATCAGCGTCTCGAGCGGCATCGTCAGCGTCCTCGCCGGCGAGGCGAAGCTCGAGGAATGCCTCGTCACCGCGCCGATCGGAGAGGGCCATCTCGGCCTCCTGCTGGCCGAGGAGTCGGGCGGCGCCGGAGCCGAGCTGCTGGCGCTGCCGAGCGCCCTCGACCTGCTCGACCAGGCGACGAAGCTCGCCGACGTCGTCGTCGTCGACTCCCCTCCGCTCGCGACCGTCGTCGACGCGCTGCCGCTGGCCCGCGCGGTCGACGAGGTCGTGATCGCGCTCAAGCTCGGCACCAGCCGCATTGACCGGACCCAGGAGCTGGCCGAGCTCCTCGCGGACGCCGGGATCACCCCGGCGGGCTTCGTCCTGATCGGCGTCCCCGGCCACTCGAAGCCGTACTACGGCGATCCGAACCGGGAGCGGATCGTCGAGATGCATCCGACCCGGCCGGCCGCCAGCGCCGGCTGAGCCCGGGGATGACGGCGGCAGCGCGGCCTCCGCTCGCGTGGCTCGCGGCGCTGCTCGCCGTCGGCCTCTTCACCGCGGTCGGCTTCGTCGCCGGCGCCGAGCCGAAATTCGGCATCATCGCGGCGCTGGCGCTGGTCTACGCCCTGGTCGTCTTCACCAACCTCTCGGCCGCCCTGACGATCCTCGTGGTCATCGTCTTCGCGGAGTCGACGCCGCTGGCCGGCCCGGCCCTGAGCGCGACGAAGATCGCCGGCCTGCTGCTGACCCTCGGCTGGCTGGCCCGGATCGCGACCGACGGCGGCGATCGCCGGGCGACGGTGCTGCTCAGCGCCCACCCCGCCCTCTCCTACCTGCTCGCGCTGTTCATCGGCTGGATCGCGCTCAGCATCATCTGGGCGCAGGACGTCGCGCTCGCGCTCGACCGGGCGACGGTGTTCCTGCTCGTCGCGATCCTCTACCTGATCGTCTTCACCGCCGTCCGCACCCGCCGGCAGGCGATCTGGGTACTCGGCGCGTTCGTGCTCGGGACGGCGATCACCGCCGCCTACGGCCTCATCCTCCGTCCCGACCCGAACAACCAGGCCGCCGAGCGGCTGGCCTCGACGATCGCGGACCCGAACTTCCTCGCCGCCATCCTCGTCGCCGGGATCGTCCTCGCCGGCGCCGGCTTCTTCGCCGCCCGCGGCCACCGCCTGCTCCAGCTCGGGGCCCTGACCGCGGTGGCGCTCTCCCTTGCCGCCTTCGTCCTCACCGGCTCTCGGGGCGGCATCGTCGGCCTCGGCGTCGCGCTGCTCGCGGCGGTCGCGTTCGGCGGTCGCTGGCGCCTGCGGATCGCGTTCGCGGCGATCACGGTGACCACCCTCGCGGTCGGCTACTACACGATGCTCGCGCCGCCGCTGTTGAAGGACCGGATCATGACCGCGACCGAGGGCGAGGTGAGCCGGGCCGACACGCGCTCGACGATCTGGACCGTGGCCTGGCGGATGGCGATGGACCACCCGATCAGCGGGGTCGGGGTCGGCAACTTCGAGGCCCGCTCGATCGATTACATCATCGAGCCCGGGACCACCTACCGCACAGACCGCGTGATCGACAACCCCGGCGCCGCCCACAACAGCTACCTCGGCCCGCTGGCGGAGATCGGCATCGTCGGCCTCGCGCTGCTGCTGTCGATCCTCGCCTTCTCGCTGACCTGCGTCGTGCGGGCGGTCCGCCGCTTCGAGCGCAACCGCGACGGGCCGCTGGAGGTGCTCTCGCGAGGCCTGTTCATCGCGCTCATCGGGGTCCTCACCTCGGCGTTCTTCATCAGCGCCGAGTCGAACAAGTTCATCTGGCTGATGCTGGCGATGGGGCCGGCGCTGCTCGCCGTGGCCGAGAGCGGGGCTCCCGCCGCGCCTCCGGCCCGGTCCCCCGGCTACCGCCCGGCGCCGAGCTCGGCCGCGGTCAGACCGCTGGCGAGGCCCTCGTAGATCCGCTCGACGGCGCGGACCGTGACGCCGATGTCGAACTCGGCGAGCTGCCGCTCGCGGGCGCCCGAGCCGAGCCGGGCCGCGAGGTCGCGGTCGCCGAGGAGGCGGGCGACCGCCGCGGCGAGCGCGGCGGGATCGCGGGGCTCGACGAGCATTCCCTCGGAGCCGTCCGCGACGATGTCGGGGATCCCTCCGACCCGGGTGGCGACGATCGGCAGCGCCGCCTGCATGTACTCGAGGACCGACAGCGGCGTCCCCTCGAAGTCGGACGAGCAGGCGGCGACGTCGAACTCCCCGATCAGGTCGCGGACGTCGTCGCGGTGACCGAGCATCACGACGGTCGCGGCGAGGCCGAGCTCCGCGATCCGGCGCTCGAGCGCCGGCCGCTCCGGCCCCTCGCCGACGATCAGCACCCTGAGACCGTCGATGCGCCGGGCGAGGATCGCGGCGGCGTCGATCAGCACGTCGAGCGCCTTCTGCGGGCGCAGCGCGCAGACGGTCCCGACGATCGGCGCCTCCCTCCCGATCCCGAGCTCGCGCCTGACGTCGACGTCTCCGCGGGGCGGTGGCTCGGGGATCCCGTTGGGGACGAAGATCACCTTGGCCGGATCGATCCGCTCGACCTCGATCATCCTCCTGCGGTCGAGCTCGGAGACGGCGAGGAAGGCGTCGGCACGGGGGGCGATCAGGCGGCGGTCGAGGAGCTTCCGCAGCGGCTGCCCCTCGAAGGACCAGGTGTGCTCGTGGGCGACGATCGCCGGCGTCCGCGCCAGCGTCCCGAGAACGGCGGCCCAGACGTTGGAGCCGATCTTGTGTCCGTGCAGGACGTCGATCCCGTCGCGAAGCAGCCGCCACAGCGGCCGCCAGCTCAGGAGGTCGTAGGTGCCGCGCCGGCGCAGGGGAAGGAAGCCGACGCCGGCCCGCTCCAGCCCCGCCAGGGCGCCCGCCTCGGCGGCGGCACGCGCCCGCTCCTCGGACCAGCGCGAGACGCACAGCGTCGGCTCGAAGCGGTCGGGATCGAGCCGGAGCACGACCTCGCGGGCGAGGCGCTCGGCGCCGCCGGCGAGCCCGATCCCGTCGACGAGCGTCACCACCCGCAGCCTGCGCCCCTGTCCGTCGGCGTCGTGCATCTAGGATCCGCAGCATGATGGCTCCCGCCGACGACGGCTCGCCGCCGGTGCGCGACGTCCCGATGCCGCCCGGGCGCCAGAGCGCCTTCGGCACGGCCGGCGATTTCGTCGCGCCGCCCGGCTCCCACGTCATCCCCGACGACCCTGCCGGCTACTACATCGACCTGCGGGCGAAGGCGGACACGCCGGATACTCCGCCGATCTGGTGGCCGCGGATGTCTACCGAGCCGCGGGTCGTGATCACCCAGTGGGGCCTGGGGTGCTGGGAGCACTACCTTGCCGGCGACGGCGAGGAGTGGCTCGCGGCGGCGCGCTGGGCGGCCGACCGCCTGCTCGAGCAGCAGCACGCCGACGGGCCGCGGGCCGGCGGCTGGACGCACGACTACGCGTTCCGGCACACCTACCGCATCGATCCGCCCTGGATGTCGGGCATGGCCCAGGGCGAGGCGGCGAGCCTGCTCGTGCGGATCCACCGCGAGACCGGCGCCGAGCGCTACGCGAGCGCGGCGGTGGCGGCGCTCGGGCCGATGCGGGTGCCGGTCACCGCCGGCGGCGTCGGCGGCAGCATCGACGGCGGCTGGATCCCGGAGGAGTACCCGACCGACCCCCCCTCCCACGTGCTCAACGGCGCGATCTTCGGCGTCTGGGGGGCCTACGACGTGGCCGCCGCGCTCGGCGACGCCGACGCCGGCTCCCTCGCCCGCGAGGGGATCGAGACGGTCGCGTCGGCGCTGCACCGCTACGACACCGGATCGTGGTCGCGCTACGACCTCTTCCCGCATCCGATCGCCAACGTCGCGAGCCCGATGTACCACCGCCTGCACATCAGCCAGCTCCGGGCGATGTCGGCGATCAGCGACGACCCCCGCTTCCCCGCGACCGCCGAGCGGTTCGAGCGCTACGCCGATTCCAGGCCGGCCCTCGCCCGCGCCTACGCCCACAAGGTCGGCTTCCGGCTGCTCGTCCCCCGCAACCGCTGGCTCGCCCATCGCCTTCCCTGGGCCCACCGGTCGGGCGCATGAGCGACGTCCTCGCGCTCTGCTTCCACGCCGTCAGCCGCGACTGGCCGGCGGGGTTCTCGGTCCCGGCCGAGCAGATCGAGCGCCACGTCGCCGGCCTGCTCGACCGCGGCTACGTCGGCGCGACGTTCCGCGATGCCGTCCTGGACCCGCCCGCCGAGCGCACGCTCGCGGTCACCTTCGACGACGCCTACCGGTCCGTGTACGACAACGCCCGCCCCGTGCTGAGCTCGCTCGGGGTGCCCGCCACCGTCTTCGTGCCGACGGCCCTCGTCGGCGGCGAGCAGCCGATGGCCTGGCCCGGCACCGACCGCTGGCTCGGCTCCCCCTACGAGGGCGAGCTGACGCCGATGTCCTGGGACGAGCTCGGGGAGCTCGCCGAGCTCGGCTGGGAGCTCGGGTCGCACACGCGGACCCACCCTCGCCTGCCGACGATCGCCGCGACCGCGCTGCGCGAGGAGCTCGAGGGCTCGCGAGCCGACCTCGAGGAGCGGCTCGGAGCCCGCTGCGAGACGATCGCCTACCCCTACGGCGACTATGACGCCGCGGTGGTCGCCGCCGCCCGGCGGGCCGGGTTCGTCGCCGGTGGCGCCCTGGCCGGGCGGGTGCGCAGGCCGCAGGCGATGCTCTGGCCGCGGGTCGGGATCTACGGCAAGGACGGCGCCGTCCGCTTCCGCGTCAAGGCATCGCCGGCGATCCGCCGGCTGCGCGCCTCGCACCTCTGGCGGGCCCGCTTCCTGCTGCGACGGCGGCGGTGAGCGACGGGGGACGGCGCCGGGGCGGGCTGACCGGCACCGTGATCAGGGGGGTCAGCCTGGCGGGCGGCGGGTTCCTGCTCGGCCGGGCGATCACGCTCGTCACCTTCGTCGTCCTCGCCCGCCTGGTCACGCCCGAGGAGCTCGGCCAGTACACGTCGGGGTCGGTGCTCGTCGCCTTCGGCGTGATGCTGGCCGGGTCGGGAATGCTCGCGGCGCTGATCCACCGCGAGGACCGGCTCGACGAGGCGGCGTCCACCGCGACGGTGGCGACGGTCGGCGCCGGGGTCGTCCTCGCGCTGATCGGCCTCGCGAGCGCGCCGCTGATCGGCACCTTCTTCGGCAGTGCGACGGTCGGGGAGGTCGCCGCGGCGAGCGCCGGGATCCTCCTCCTACAGTCGGCGAGAACGGTCCCGAACGCGATCCTGCAACGGCGCTTCTCGTTCATGCGCCGGCTGATCGTCGAGCCGGTGGCGATGCTCGCCTTCGGCGTCGCATCGATCGTCGCCACCTCGCAGGGCCTCGGCGTCTGGGGCCTCGTGATCGGGATGTACGCGCAGGCGGCCGCTGACGTCCTCCTCTCGTGGGGGCTGGTTCGCTGGCGCCCGCGGCTGCGACAGGTGTCGTTCGGGATGTGGCGGGAGCTGGTCGGCTACGGGCGCCACGTGCTGGCGGGCAGCACGATCCGCCGTTTCGGCGATCAGGTGCCGGTCCTCGTCAGCGGCGGCATGCTGAACCAGAGCTCGGTCGGGCAGCTCCAGTACGCGAACCGGATCGTCACGACCCCCTACTCGCTGCTGGTCGCCGGAATCGCCTACGTCATCTTCCCGGCGTTCGCGAGGATCGCCCGGGACCGTTCCCGCTTCCGGCCCGCCCTGCTGCAGACGCTGCGGTGGTCGTCGGTGGTCGCGATGCCGATGGGGCTGATCCTGGCGCCGCTCGGAGAGCCGCTGGCGATCATCGCCTTCGGGGAGCGCTGGAGCCTCGCGGGCGAGGTCACCGCCGCGATCTGCCTCTACATCCCGGCCCAGGCGATCGCCGCCGAGATCGGCGAGGGGTTCAAGGCGGCGGGCATCCCGGCGAAGCGGACCCGCGTCAACGCGATCGCGGTCGCTGCCGGCGGGCTGACGATGCTCGCGCTTACGCCCGCGCTCGGCCTGTTCGGCGTCGGCATCGGCATCTCGGTGGACGCCGTCGCCGGCGCGACGGTGGCGATCGCGCTCGCGAGGGGCGCGATGGAGATCCCCGTGCGCACGGTCCTCGCCGCCGTCGCCCCCGCGGCCGCCGCGGCGCTGCTGATGATCGCCGTCCTGTTCCCGGTCGAGAACCTCCTCGTCCATGCCGCCGACCGCGGCACGGCGCTCGGGCTCGTCCTCCTGGCCGCCGAGGGGCTCCTCGGCGTCGCCATCTACCTGCTCGGCCTGCGGATCCTGGCGCCGGGCCTGGGAACCCAGCTCCGAGACCTGCTGCGCGAGGCGCGACGCCGGCCGGGAAGGGGCGCGGCGGGACGGGGGGCCGACGAGGAGCTGGTCGAGGAGGAGGGCGAGGGGCAGCTGCCCGGATGAGCCCCGCGGCCGGCCGGCCCGGTCAGCCGAGCCAGCGCCGAACGTCGAGGCCGAGTAGCCCGTCGAGCTCGCCCGCCTCGAGCGCGGCCAGCTCCGCGAGCTCGGACCGGACGTCCTCGGCGAGCGGGGCCCGCCGGCCGACGCTCGTGTTCCAGCGGATCATCGCCCTCGCGACCCCGCGCCGCGCCCGCTCGCTCGTGACCCGGTGCAGGGCCGGCCGCAGCCACTCCGGAGGGCGCCTGACGAAGCGGCGCATCGCCCGGCTTCGGACCCGCGTGTTCGGGTTGACGATCTCGATGGTCGGCTCGAAGCCGGGGTCGACGCCGAGAAACCGGCAGGCAGCCCTGTAGGCGCCGAGGGTGTCGTCGCGGAAGTCGTCGTAGACGATCACGTGCAGGCGCTCGCGGCCGAAGACATCGAGGTAGCGGCGGAGCTGCTCGCCGTAGTGAACCGCCGAGCGGTACGAGCGCGGCGGGAATCCGGCGGGCGCGCCCGACCGCTCGCGCTCGGGATCGAGCCGGAAGGCCGCAGCGAAGTCCTCGACCGGCTCGATGCCGACGAACACGAACTGGGAATGCAGGGACGGAAGCATCTCGACCGGGCTCCGCAGCATCACGATGATCCTCGCCTCCGGCTCGAACTCCGCGATCTCGGCGGCCGCGCTGGCCGAGTACAGGTGCCAGACCGACGCCTCGCCCCGCAGGCGGGCATCCTGCAGACCCGCGAACAGCTCGATGAAGCGCTCCCGGCCCATCGGCTTCTGGCCGCGCCTCATCGCCATCCGCTCGGCCAGGTCGGTGGCGAACACGTGCGTCTCCTTGCGCGGGCACATGCCGATCTCGGGATGCTGGCCGAGGTAGTCGGCCATCGCGGTCGTCCCGCACTTGGGCGCGCCGACGATGAAGAAGTCCGGCCCCTTCAGGCTCACCGCCCGGCACCCGCGAACGGTCGTGAGAGCGGCGTGCGCCCGACCGGGCGGCTCCCGACCCGCTCGCCGTAGCCGAGCGCCGCGAGCTCCGCCCCGATCAGCTCGTCGAGCAGCTCTCGCTCGGGCCCGCTCGCAGCCGCCGCGCCGCGATTCATGTCGCGGACCTCGACTCGGGTGTCGAGGAACTCATGGGGCTCGGCGGCCGCCGGCAGCTCGCAGAAGCTCGTCATCTCGTCGATCGTCGCGTGCGGGTCCGCCACGAAGTCCTCGTAGCGTATCTCCGCGTAGCGGTCGGGCACGCATCGCTTCGCCTCCGCGCGCGCCCCCCGCACGAGCTCCTGCCACTGCAGGGCGGCGAGCCCGAGCGGCGGCTCGCCGAGCTCGCGCCATCGATCGAGATCCGCCTCGCCGAGCACGCCCTCCCACGCGACCGACCGCTCGCGCCACGTGCCCGCCCAGAAGTCCACCTTCATCAGCGACCGTGCCACCGCCCTGCCGTCGCGGATCACGTTCACGAAGAGCGCATCGGGGAAGGCGTCGGCGAGGAAGCCGATCCTGGCCGGCCCGGTGATCTTGGTCGCGAACCGGTCCTTGCCCTGATAGCGGATGAGCTTGCCGACCAGGGTGCGAAGCCCGGCCCGCTGCTCGGGGGTCGGCCGCTCGCCGACGAGCGCCTCGTAGACGAACCGCCTGCCCGCGTAGCGCTCCCAGATCGCGTAGCCCTCGACCGGGCCGATCCGGGCCTTCTCCCGCCAGCGCCGGGCCGAGTCGGACCTCATGATCGACTTCCGCGCCCACGGGGCGGCGTCGGCGAGCCGGGCCAGGACCGTGACCGACGGCCAGCCGGGAAGGCGGTTCAGGTGCTGCGTGAACCAGGCGAGATCCGGGCGCGCCGCGAACGTGTTGAAGATGACGGTCGTCCCGCTCCTCGGAGCGCCGACCACGAAGATCGGGCGCGAGGGCGGGTCCGGCCCTACCGGCATGAGGGCCAGAGCTCCAGGTCGATCTCGGGCACCGCCCGCGCCAGCGCCTCCGCGTCCTCGGCGAGGCTCGCCCGCATCTGCTCCGCGAGGGCGGCCGGGAGCTCGTGCGCCCGAGGACGGGCGGCGTCGGGCCGCCGCTCGATCGCGCCCGATCGCGGCGCGTCGAGGCCGAGGAACCGGAACGTGCGCTCGAGCTCGGCCTCGGGCTCGCGCACGCAGCGCTCGTACTGGAGGACGAGGACCCGGCCGCGGTCGAAGCGGCCCACGATCCGCTCGAGCTGCTCCGCGTAGCGGCTGCGCTGCAGCGCGTCACCCCTGATCATCAGGCGCAGGTAGTCCCCGTTCGTCCGTCCCAGCTCCCGTCCCAGCACCCGCGTCTCGTGGGCCATGCCGGACAGGAATCGCTCCCAGGGATCCCGGAGGATGACCAGGACCTTGGCGTCGGGCGCGGAGGCGCTCAACAGCCGCGGGGTCCACGGGTCGTACATGTAGCGGGGGGTCCACTCCCCGGTCAGCGCGCCGTCGGGGCGCGGGAACAGGCGCCGGTACCCGGCTGCGTCGGCCGCCGTGAACTCGCGTCGCCAGAACCGATCGAAGTAGTGCCGCTCCTTGCCCCAGGGGGCGACGACGTCGGGGTGGCCCGTCAGCTGGCGAAACCACCACGAGGTCCCCGAGCGCTGCGCGCCGACCCCGACGAAGTCGGGAGCGCCCTCGCGCCAGCCCTTCGGAGCCTTCACCGGCAGGCCGAGGCGCCGGCGGACGCGCACCCGCGTGTCGATCCCGGCCATCAGCCGCGGGCCGCTCCCCCGGCCCCGCACGGAAAGGCGCCGACGAGCGCGGCGGCGTCCACCGTCGGAGCCTCGTAGCCGGGCCGAGCGACGGCGTTGCCGAACGTCAGCACCCCCTGCATCGACGGCTCCAGGCCGCTCCCCGGCGGAGAGCCCCCGTACTCGTCGGCCGTCGTCGCCAGGCAGTTGCCGATGGCGACGTTTCCCTCCCCGATCGGTCCCTGCCAGTGCGACTCGATGTTGAAGCGGTCTCCGGAGCCGGTGATGATGTTGCCGGCGACCAGGTTGCGGTCGGACGAGCTGCTCCCGTCGCCCCCGAAGATCAGGCCGGAGCCGTTGCCGTCGATGACGTTGCCGACCACGACCGAGCCGTCGGCGTCGGGGTAGAGCTGGATCCCGCGGTCGGCGTTGCCGTAGATCAGGTTGCCGCTGACGAGCGCACCCCGCGCGCCGGCGAGATAGATCCCGTGGTGGTGGTTGGTGGCCGGGAGGAGGCCGCAGTCGTGGATGACGTTTCCCTCGATCACCACCCGGCGCGGGGGAGGCTCCCCCCCGTAGTCGTTGACGCTGACGCAGATCGCCGTGTGCTCGTTGCTGATCTCGTTGCCGCGAAGGACCACGTCATCGGCATTGATCGTCGGGCTGGGCTTGGCCTCCGGGTTGCGTCCGTCGAGGATCAGGTCCTGGACCACGGCCCGATCGCCGCCCGCATCGATCCAGAGGCGGCCGCTGAGCGTGGCGCTCTCACCCGGATAGCTGCTCAACAGGACCCCGGGAGCGCCGATCCTCGCGACGCCGGCGGCAACGTGGATGCCCTCGCGCAGGCAGCCGACCTCGCCCGGCCCCAGGCCGGCCACGAACGCGACCACGTCTCCACCGGCCGCGAGCGTGCGGTCGCAGCCGAGGGCGGCGTCGCCGGTCGGCGCGGCGGTCGCCTCCGGGGCCGCCGCGGCTCCGAGGACGGCGGCGGCGAGCGCGACGGGGAGCAGACGTTGCGGGCGGCGTCCCATCGCGCCTGCAGCGTAACGGGATGCCCACCACCCGCACCCCGCTGGCGTCGCCGCCCTCAGCCGTTGCGACGGACGACGCGGCGCTCGCAGCCGCGCACCCGGTCCTTGGGCTCGACCGTGGCCCGGTCGCGGCCGCTTCCGCACTTGACGATGTCGCGACGGCCGTTCACCGAGCGGATCCGGTCGCGGCCGAACCCGCCGAGCAGGCAGTCCGGCCCGCCCTGGCCGCCGACGATCCTGTCCGAGCCCCAGCGACCGGCGAGGCGATCGCTGCCGGCGCCGCCGACCAGGCGGTCGCGGCCCTGGCCGCCGACCAGGTACCGGCGGCCGGCGCCGGCGCCGCCAGGCTGGCAGGGCGAAACGGCGGCGGTCGGCGGCGGGTCGCTCGACGGCAACCTCGGCAGCTCGCCCTCGATGACGCCGGCGCAGGGGCTGCCCGGCCCGATCGAGTAATCGCCGGATCCGGGGTCCGCGTAGCGGGGATCGGCGACGATGTTGCCGTCGGCCCGAGCCCCGCTCATCTCCGGCTGGATCCCGCTGTTCTCCGGCGTGCCCGACCTGCTGTCGAGCTCGGTCCAGACGCAGTTCTCGCGGGCGACGTTGCCGGAGCCGACCGGTCCCTGCCAGTGCGACTGGACGTTCCAGCGGATCGTCGAGCCGGTGATCACGTTGTTGGCGACGAGGTTGTCGTCCGAGGACGAGGTCGGGCCGCCGCCGAAGATCACGCCCTCGCCGTTGCCGTCGATGACGTTTCCGGTCACGATCGAGCCGTCGGCGTCGGGGTAGAGCTGGACGCCGCGATCGGCGTTGCCGTAGATCACGTTGCCCCTGATCACGGTGCCGCGGGCGTGGGCGACGTAGATGCCGTGATGGTGGTTGGTCGCCGGGAGCTGGCCGCAGTCGTGAATGACGTTGTTCTCGATCAGCACGTCCTGCGTCGGCCCCAGGTCCTTGTAGCTGGTGACGCTGACGCAGATCCCCTGGTGGTGGTTGGTGATGTCGTTGCCGCGGAGGACGACGTCGTCGGCGTAGATCAGCGGCCCCTGGAGCCCGTCTTCGTTGCGGCCGTCGAGGTTCAGGTTCTCGGCGACGGCGCCGTCGGCCATGTAGTTGAAGCGAAGCTGACCGCGCAGGGTGGCGCGCTCGCCGGGGTAGCTGCTCAGCGTCACCCCCGGGTTCTTCACCAGGAACTGCCGGTCGACGTAGGTGCCGGCGCGCAGGCATCCGGTCTCGCCGCTCCGCAGGCGCTCGAGCAGGACGTTGACGTCGGCGAGGGGGGCCTCCTCGGTGCCGGCGGCGGCGTCGGAGCCCCCGGGGGCCGCGACGAGGTCGCATCCCGATGCCGCCGCGGCATCGGTGCTCGCCGCGATCCCCGCTGCCGCGATGGCTGCGAGTCCGGCCGATGCGATCTTCCTGAGCGCTGAGATATCCGATCCTTCCGTCCGGGCGGGGAGCCCTGGTCCCAGTTGGCTATCGACGGCTGCGGAGCGCCCCGAAGCGGCCCGGGCCGATCCGGACGGACGTCCACCGCCGCCCGGCCCGTGGGCGTCCCGCCGCCCGCCCCTGCCCCGCGCCCCCTGTTAGCTTGCGGTCGATGGAGGCCAGCGGAACGGGGCAGCGCCCGGTGATCGTCGTCGGCACCGGCCGTTGCGGCTCGACGTTCCTGCACCGCCTGCTGGCCTTCCACGAGCAGCTCGGGTGGCTGTCGACGTTCAACGAGACGTTTCCTCACCGCCACCGGCTCTCGGCCTTCTCACGGCTCTACGCCGCGCCGCTGCCGCAGCGGGTCAAGGAGATGAAGGCGTTCCCGAAGCCGTTCGAGGCCTACCGCTTCTGGGAGACCTACCTGCCGGGCTTCTCGCGGCGGGAGAGCCCCCAGGTCCCGGAGGAGATCGACGCGGCCTGGATCGGGCCGGTGCGCGCGGCGACGCGGCGCGTCCTCCGCTTCCACGGTCGCGAGCGGCTCCTCGTCAAGGTGACCGGCTGGGCGCGGATCGCGTACTTCGACCGGATCTACCCCGACGCCCGGTTCGTCTTCCTCCAGCGCGACCCGCGCTCGGTCGTGAGCTCCTGGATCAAGGCCGGCTGGCTCGACGTGACCAGCCCACCCGACGGACCGAGCTGGCAGTGGGGACCCGTGCCGGACGAGTACATGGCCGCCTGGAGCGAGCTCGGCGGCGGCCCGCAGCTCTCGACGGCGCTGAAGATCCGCCTCGACCTCGACGACATCGCCGCCAACTCCGCCCTCCTCCCCGGTCGCGTCCACGAGCTCACCTACGAGGACCTGATCACCGAGCCGGAGCCGGCGCTGCGGGGGCTGTGCCGCTTCGCGGAGCTGCCCTGGACGCCCGCGTTCGAGCGCAGGATCGCGGCGACCGAGTTCTACGACTCGACACGGACCTGGGAGAAGCACCTGAGCGCCGCCGAGGGCGACCGGGTGCTCGAGTTCATGCAACGCACCGACCGCGCGCCGGCTTGAGCGCGGTCGGGCGCAGGGCGCGTCGCCTCCTGCGCCGCGCCTCGGTGAGGACCGCGGCCGGGACCGAGCCGGTCCGGATCGACGATCTGATCAGCCCGCTGCGCTACGACGTCCTCGTCCGCCGGCGCTTTCTCGACCGCATCGCCGCCGCCTCGGGGCCCGCCGACGTCGACGCCGCCGTCGCATCGCCCGCGGGCCGCGACTACCGCTCCTGGTTCGAGGGGATCGTGATTCGGCGCTTCCACCCCGAGCTCGCCGGCACCGCGGACGCCGTCGAGCGCGCATTCGCCGAACGGGTGCGACGCTCGGTCGCCCTCTGCGAGAGCTTCGCGGCCGCCGGCTACGACCCGGCTGGGCCGCTGCTGCTCCGCTCCGGGCGCCGGATCGCGGCGACCGCCACCGGCAAGCGCATCGAGCGTCGCCTGTTCGTCGGCGACGGCTGTCACCGGCTGGCGCTGCTGCGCCGCGACGGCGCCACCGCGCTCCAGCCCGACGCCTACCGCGTCGAGATCACCCCCACCCTGGCGCCGCTCGACAACACCGCCGAGCTGATCCCCCTGCTCGGGCTGCGCCCCCGCCCCTACTTCCGGTTCCTCGCGCTCGCCTACGCGCCCGGAACCGGATGCGACACCGAGGAGCGGCTGCGCCGGCACGTCGCCGCCGAACGGCCGGATCGGCTCCTCGAGCTCGAGAGCGTCCTGCGCATCGACCTGCCGCTGCTCGACGCGGTTCCGTAGGGGGTTTCAGGCTCAGGAGCGTGGCTTGCCGAAGTCCCGGAGCAGGGCCGGGACGGTCATCAGGATGATCTTGAAGTCGAGCCACGGCGACCGGTTCTCGATGTAGTAGTTGTCCCACTCGACCCGATCGGCGATCGACGTGTTGCCGCGCAGGCCCTGGACCTGCGACCAGCCCGTGATCCCCGACTTGACCCGGTGGCGATCGGCGTAGCGGTAGACGGACTCGTCGAAGAGCTGGACGTAGCTCGGTCGCTCGGGGCGCGGTCCGACGAGCGACATGTCGCCGCGGAGGACGTTGAAGAGCTGCGGCAGCTCGTCGATCGAGCTGCGGCGCAGGAACGTGCCGGTGCGGGTCCGCCGGTCAACCCCCTCGACGCCGCCGGGGGCCACGTCACGAGTCACGGCGTCCGACTCCGTCTCGGCATGCTCGTGCGGCTCGGGCTCGCGCATGGTCCTGAACTTGAGGACGTCGAACTCCTTGCCGTCGAGGCCGACCCGGGCCTGCCGGAACAGCACCGGACGGCCGAGGGTGAGGAGCGTCGCCAGGCCCGCTAGCAGCAGCAGCGGCGAGGTGATCAGGATCGCGAACGCGGCGAAGACCCGGTCGAACCCGTACTTGAGGGCGTACTGCCAGCCCTGCGGGTCGCTCGCGCGCACGGAGACGATCGGGATGCCCCCGATCCGCTCCAGCTCGAGGTCGTCGGTCACGCCCTCGAAGAGGCGCGGCAGGACCGATACGGTGACGCCGCTCGCCTGGCAGCGTCGCAACAGGTCGAGCTCCGCCTGGTGGGAGCTCGTCGAGAAGCTGACGACGACGTGCGAGACCCGGAGCTCCTCGATCGCGTCCTCGAGCCCCGGCCCGAACAGGCGCTCTCCGCCGCGCTCGACCGGACTGGAGCCGAGCACGGGAACCGGGGGCGCGTCGCCCTCGCGGTCCTCGAGCGGATCGTCGTCGATGAACGCGACCGGCCGCAGCCCGAACTCGGGGCGGTCGAGGAGCCGGCTGGCGAACTGCCTGCCGACCGCCCCGGCGCCGATGATCAGCGCCCGCTCGCCGACGACGCCCTCACGGCGCCTGCGCATCTCGACGATGTGGCGACCGCCCCGGGCCGCGATCACGTAGGTCGACGCGAAGATCCAGGCCCGGGCCGCCTGCGCGGCGGCGTCCGGGTTGTCGAAGACCAGCACCCGCCCGAAGGTCATGCACATCGCGACGATCGCCGTCGCGGCGACGATCGACCGCGCGTCCTCGAGGAAGTGGCTCGCGAACGAGAACCGGTAGAGGCCGAAGTAGACGAGGACGGCGAGGACGAGCACGCAGAAGACCGCCAGCGAGAAGATGTCGGTTCTGAGGCTCGCCGCGGGGGCGCTGATCACCGATGCCAGCGCCGCGAGCGCCAGCATCGCCGCGTCGATGCCGAAGCTCGTCGCGTCGAACAGCGGCGGCCCGGCGCTCGGAGCACGACGCGGCCTGCGCACGCCGATCAGGTCGGCCGGGCGCCGTCGCGCGGGCGCGTGGTTCGGCGGGACGTCGGCGACCCCCCGTACGTCGATCGATGAGCTGCTCCTGGCCATCCGTGTCGTCCTATCGGCGGCTCGTCCCGGTTCCTCAATCATTGAAAGGCGGTGATCCCGAGCTGTTCCTTCCTCGCGCTCCCGCGGCCCCGGCGAGACGTTTCAAGGTTCCGGGGCCTCGGCGGCGAAGGGGACCCGGATGCGGGTCCTGATCCTCAGCCAGCACTTCGTCCCGGAGGTGACGGCCGCCCGTTTCAGGATAGAGCCATTCGTCGATGCGCTGCGCGGGTCCGGGCACGAAGTCGAGGTCGTGTGCGCGGTCCCGAACCACCCCGAGGGCGTGATCGACCCCCGCTTTCGCGGTCGGCCCCTGGTCCGGCAGCGGGCGCCGGGGCTCGCCGTCGACTACGTCTGGGTCAGGGTGGCGCCCGAGAAGACGATGCGCACCCGGCTCGAGCTCTACGGCTCCTACGCGGCGATGGCGGTCGCGGTCGGCGTCGCCGCCCGGCGCCCCGACGTCGTCCTCGCGAGCTCGCCGCCGCTCACGGTCGGCCTGGCCGGCGCCCTCGTCGCCGCCCGTCACCGCGTCCCCTGGGTGCTCGACGTCCGCGACCTCTGGCCCAAGGCCGCGATCGTCCTCGGCGAGCTCAGCTCGCCGCGGTCGATCGCGGCCGCCGAGCGCCTCGAGCGCTGGCTCTATCGCCGGGCGAGCCTGATCACCACCGTGACCGAGCCGTTCCGCCGTCACATCGCCGAGCGCGCGCCCTCCGAAGCGAGGATCGAGGTCCTGCCGAACGGCACCACCCGGGCGTGGATCGAGCGCGGCCGCGGGCGGCCCGACCGGGCGGCGATCGGGATGCCGGCGGATCGCTTCGTCTGGGCCTACGCGGGAAACCTCGGCCTCTACCACGGCCTCGATACGGCGATGGACGCCGCCGAGCTGCTCGGCGAGGGCTACCAGCTTCACCTGATCGGCCACGGCCCGCTCCGCGACGAGCTCGAGCGCCGGGCCGCGGAGCTGCCCCCGGGCCGGGTCCGGCTCGAAGGGTTGATGTCGCCCGACGCCGCCGCCGAGCGCCTGCTCGCGGCCGACGCCCTGCTGGTCGCGCTTCGCGCCTCGCTCGACGACGTCGTCTCCTCCAAGCTCTTCGACTACTGCGCCCTGGGGCGGCCGGTGATCGTCGCCGCGACGGGCGAGACACGGCGGCTGGCGGAGGGAGCAGCCCTGCTGGCGGCGCCGGAGGACCCCGTCGCGATGGCGGACGCGGTCCGGACGCTGCGCGACGACCCCGAGCTCGGGCGGCGCCTCGGCGAGCGGGCGCGGGAGCTCGCCGCCGGCTACCTCCGCGAGGCGCAGGCGCAGCGGCTCGTGAGCGAGCTCGAGGCGCTCACGTCGACCGCCGACTCCCGATAGCGGTCAGTTCTTCGGATTTCTTGGTGCTCGTTCGTGGGACCCGGGCACGGCCGCTCCAGACGGCAGCACCCGGCATCACCGGTGTCCGGTTTCTAGACCGCGTCCTCGCGACGGGCGGCCATCCGAGCCATCCCGAACCCTCCGAGCAGCAGCAGCAGGCCACCGCCGGCAAGCAGCTCGAGGTCGAGACCCGTGAACGGCAGCGCGCTGCTGTTCTCGGCCGCGCCCGGATCGGACGCCTCGCCGCCGGCAACCGACCCGGCGACCTCGCCACCCTGGCCCCCGTAGGTGCCTACCGATGAGTTGTTCGCGAATGCCGCGGGCGCAAGCGCAAGCGCAACGACCAGGACAATCGTGCTGAGAATCATTCTCGACTTCACGAAGACTCCCTCGTGATCTTCCAGCGACCGGCCATTTACCCCCGGGTGCTGTAACTGACAATTTGGCCGACCGACAAACCGACGAACGGTGCCGGCGCCCGGGGGAACGGTGCGGGCATGATTGCACACCCGCAAGGGTGTGGCAAGGAGGTCCCCGCCCGCCGCTACTCGCTGCAATAACGCGTGCCCTGCGACGGCCCGACCCGCGAGCAGACGCGCGCGACCAGGGCCCGGTCGATCGCGACGCCGGTGAGCGGATCGTCGCCGCGGGCGCGCCGCAGCGCAGCGGCGATCAGCGGCTCGTCCGGGTTCAGCGACCTCGCTTCGCGCAACCGGGCGACCCCCGCTTCGCGCCGTCCGGCGGCGATGTCGAGCGTGCCGAGCTCGAGCAGCGCGTACCAGTTCGTCGGCTCGCGCTCGGACGCGCGGGCGAACGCCGCCCGGGCCGCCCCGTCGTCGCCGTCGCGGATCGCGATCGTTCCGGCGACGAGGTCGGGACGCGCCGAAAGCGGGTTCAGCTCCCGCGCGGAATCGAGCCGCGAGAGGGCCTTCTCGGGATCCGCCGGCCAGCCTGCCGCGGCGCTGTCGGTGAGACGCGCCGACAGCCAGGGGAAGGCCAGCGAGGCGGCCGCCGCCACCGCGGCGGCCGTGACGAGGACGGCGATCCCGGCGCGGGCCGGGCGCCCAAGCGGCGCCGCCGGGGCCACCGGCTCGCGGGTCCGCAGCCCGCCGCCGGCGATGCCGAGCCATGCCAGCACCGGCATCGCGATCGCGGCGAACGTCCAAAGCCAGTCGCCGCCGCTGTGGAGGAGGAAGTACGCGGCGGTCGCGATCGCGATCGCGGCGACCCCGCGGGCGAGCGGGTCGGGCGCCCGCGCCCGGGTCCGGAGCGCGGCCCCGGCCGCCGCCACGACGAAGCCGGCGAACAGGAGCGTGCCGACGAGGCCGGTACCGGCGAGGAGGCGGATCGGGAGGCTGTGGGGATAGAACGGCTCCTCGGTCGTGTCGCGGTCCCGCAGGTAGCCGACAGCGAAGTTCTCGGCCCCCTCGCCGAGCAGGGGCGCGGTGGCGAACTCGTCATCGAGGGCGACGCGCCAGAAGTCGTAGCGACCGCTGCCGAGGTCGCCGCTGAACCGCGAGGAGCCGAAGCCGCCCTTGTCGTAGTCGCCCTTGAAGTCCGCCCAGCGGTCGCCCGCCCAGTCGACCGGGTCGCCGACCGCCGCGACGGCGATCCCGATCCCGACCGCAGCGGCGGCGATGCTGACGACAACGCCCGCCCGACCGGCAACGCGGGCGGTCGCCTCGTCGACCTCGACGCGGCGGTCGACCAGGGCGATGACGGTCCCGGCGGCGAGCAGGCCCGCGCAGGCGAGCAGCATCGCCTCGGCGGCGGCCGTGAAGGCGGCGCCAACGTCGCCACCGTCGGAGGCGACGGCGAATACGTCGAGGATCGCCGGGGCAGCGAGAGCCGTCGCCGCCAGCGCGAGGAAGAGGAAGACGAACGCGCGGATCCGGTTCGGCGTCACCAGCATGTAGACGAGGAGCGCGAACCCGATCACGAGAAGCGACGCCCTGCTCTGCGGCATCAGCGCGAGCTGGACGAGGAAGCCGGCGACGGAGAGCAGCAGGCCGCGCATGAACCAGGGCACCTCGCGCCTGGAGGCGAGGTGGACCGCGGGCCAGAAGCCGCCGATGAACAACGCCGCGACAGCGTTCGGGTAGCCGGTCGGCTCGGCGAGCCGACCGTTGACGAGCGCCAGCGCCGCCTCCCCCGAGCCGGCGGCGTCGACCAGGATGATCGCCCCGACGGCGGCGAGCCCGAGTGCGTAGAGCCCGAGGACGATCGCGGCCGAACCGGCGCGCCAGGCGACGACGGTGAAGCCGGCGTACACGAACAGGTAGGCGAGCGCACGGTTGGCGCCGTCCCAGGCGGTCCCCTCCACCTCCGCCCAGGCGATCGAGGCGAAGCTCCAGGCGACGAACGCCGCCAGCAGGAGCATCGCGGCCCGGGCCCACGGGTCGAGCTCGCGCAGCCGTCGCCGGTAGGCGAGGCCCGCCGCGACGAGCAGGCCGAGCATGAACAGGCCCGCCGGGGCCCAGCTCGTGATCTCCCATCCGCCCTGCGAGGCGGCGAGGACGATGAACGCCGACGCTCCGAGCAGGCCGGCGATCAACTCCGGCCGGCGCCCGAGCGCGGCAAGGCGATCCTCGACCATCTTCGGCTCAGCCGGTCCCGGCGCTCGACCTCACGACGGTGAGCTTATTCGGGTCGGCGCCGGAGCCGTCAGCCCCCGAGCTGCACCCACTTGGCGACCGAGGGAACGCCCTTGCCGTTGAGGACGAACAGCATGTAATAGCCGGGCGGCGCTACCCCGGGGCTCGGCGGAGTCCTCACCTCGAGCCCCTTGTACCCGCGCTTCTTCCCCTTCCTTCCGGTCACCTTCTTCACCTTCGTCCGCAACGGGACGAGGCGCTGGTTCATGTCGTTGCCGTGGGTGGTCGCCGCGGGCGCCATCAGCACGGCGGTGGTCGCCCTGGGGCCCTTCGTCCTGACCTTGATGCGCTGGTTCCAGCCCGCGCGCTTCGGGGCCTTCTTGATCACCGGGCGCCTGCCCTTGAAGAGGTACGGAGGCGAATAGATCTCGGCGGTGTCGGTGAGGCTGTTCTCCCCGTTGGGCTCGAGCGGGTGCTTGTTGTCACCGCCGGAGAAGACCCTGCCGTCGGGAAGCAGGACGGCGGTGGCGTGGTAGCCGCGATCCTCCATCTGCGCCGGGCCGAGACGCCACTTCCGGCTGTCGGGATCGTAGACCTCGACCTGGCGGCGGGCGCCGTCGGAATCGATCCTGTAGACGCCGTCCTCCTCGTTCTCGCCGTAGCCGCCGCCGACGGTCACCATCGAGCGGTCCGGGAGCAGCACGGTGTTCTGGTAGTCGCGGCTGATGTTGAGCGGGCTGCCCGCCTTCCAGCCCCGCTCGGGGTGCCGGAGGTCGATCGTCTCGGTGGTCTCCGACGGCAGCCGGGACCCGTCCGGCAGCGGCAGCCCGCCGATGCCGCCGAGCATCGTCACCTTCCAGGACCCGCGCGGGCCGCCCGGCTCGAGGACCGCGTTGCCGCCGTTGCGCTGCTCGAGGCTGCGCGGCAGCTCCGTCCAGGTGATCGGCTTGCCGGGGTCGCGCGCGTCGATCAGGGCCGCGTGCTTGGGCAGCGGGCCGGCGACGGCGACCCGCTCGTCGGGCAGCATGAACATGTGCGGATAGAGGAGCCCCGTCGGCAGCGTCACCTCGGGGTGCAGGCTGAACGAGCCGACGCTCTCGGACCCCGAGCCGGGTTGGAAGACCTCGAGGTCGTAGTTGAAGATCTTCCCCGGCGCCTGGTCACCGTAGCCGCCCATCGTGATCGTGCGGCCGTCGGCGAGCATCACCTGGGTCGGATACCAGCGCCCGTCGCTCATCTGCGGCTGCTGCGTCCAGCGCTCCGTCCACGGGTTGAAGGTGAACGCCCGGTTCAGTCCCGCCCACTCCGGATAGGCGGGATCGGAGCGGTTCGGGAGGACCAGGTTGCCGCCGGTCACGAGCACCTCGCCGTTGGGCAGCAGCGACTGGCCTGAGCAGTAGATCGGCGCCACGCCCGGCGGCTGCGGCCCGGCGCCGTCAGGATCGACGACCGGCGGCGGAACGTTGGTGAACGCGGCCGGCCCGTAGCCCTTCGAGGGGTCCCAGAGCGTCCCGTTTCCGACGTTCGGCGGCTCGGGCGGGAATCCCCAGTAGAGCACCTTGCCGGTCGGCAGCAGCACCGCGTGGATCGCGAACGATCTCGGCAGCGCGAACGGGCCGTGGGTCCAGCGTCCGATCTCGCTCGCGGGGGCCCGCGCCGCCGTCCGCCGCGCGAGCAGCCGTGACCGGCGCCGTTCGCCGCGCAGCGCCTGGCGCCGTTCGCGCAGCGTCATCGCGCGCCAGCGCCGCAGCTCGCGGCGCTCGTCGCGTCGCTGCTCGGCATGCTCGGCGGCATGCTCGGGACCGAGGACCTCGGCCTCGTAGGCGCGCAGCTCGGCCTCGGGGAGATCGTCGGGCGCGTCGGTCCCGTGAGCCTGCGCGATGCCGGCCGGAATCGTCAGCGAAACGACGATCGCGGCGCACATCCCGGCGCCTCTTCTCCCGATCCCCACGGGATCAGGGTAGCGCAAGCACGGGGCGCGGACGCCGGTTGCCGCCGCGTCCGGGCCGGGCCGGGATTCGGTTCCGGCTCAGCCCCGCGGCGACCAGCCGGCCAGGGTCCGGCGGTCGATCTTGCCGGAGCCGATCCGGGGCAGCTCGGCGTGGATCACGATCCGCTTCGGGACCATGTGGCTCTCGAGCGACCCGGCGCAGTGGCGCTTGAGCGCCTTCGCCTCGAGCTCGACGCCGGGCTCCGCCGAGACGTGCGCGTGCACGGCCTCGCCGAGGAGGTCGTCGGGGACGCCGACCACGGCCGCGTCGCGGACCCCGGGGAAGGCGTGGAGGACGTCCTCGACCTCGCGCGGCGCGACCTTCTGCCCGCGTGACTTGATGATGTCGTCGCGGCGGCCGACGAAGTACAGGTAGCCGCGCTCGTCGGCGCGAAACAGGTCGCCCGTCGCCAGCACCCGCTCCCAGGGCCAGCGGCCGGGACGGAGCTTGCGATCGGTGGCCGCCTCGTTCCCCCAGTAGCCCTGCATCACGTGGGGGCCCCTGACCATCAGCTCGCCGACGACGCCGGGGGCGGCGACCTCCCCGTCCTCGTCCTCGACCCAGGCCTCGGTGCCGGGGATCGCCGTCCCGACCGAGTCCGGATGCTCGTCGACCTCCTCCGGGTCGAGCCGGCAGACCCGCTGGCACTCGGTCTGCCCGTACATGAGGTAGAGCCGTGCGTCGGGGAAGGCGGAGCGGACGGCGCGGACGACCGGCGTCGGCAGGCCGGCTCCGGCGTTGGTCAGGCAGCGCAGATGGGGCAGCTCGTGCTCGCCGATCCCTGGCAGCGACAGCAGGAGCTGGTAGATCGTCGGCACCGCGGCGAAGCCGGTGATCTCCCGCTCCTCGAGGAGCTGGACGATGCGGCCGCCGGCGCCGAACCCCGATTCGAGCACGAGCGTCGCCCCGAGGCGGACGCAGGTCAGCATCTGGTAGAGCCCGTAGCCGAAGTAGAGCGGCAGGACGCAGAGGATCCGGTCGGAGGGCTCCATGTCGATGCTCTCGATGATCGAGTCGGCGACGAACGACATGTTGCCGTGGGTGAGCGTCACCCCCTTCGGCTCGCCCGTCGAGCCGGACGTGTAGATGACGGCGGCGAGATCGGGGGCGACCATCGGCGCGAAGCCGCCCTCCCCCCCGGACGCGGGCGTCGCGTCCCCGGCGACGACGACCGCCCCGTCCGGCACCGCCGCGACGACCTTCTCCCGGGTCGCGGCCTCGCAGACGACGACGGCGGCGCCGACGTCGGCGACGATCCGCTCGAGCTTCGCCGGCACGATCTCGGGGCTGATCGGCGAGAACGCGGCGCCGGCCCGGAGGACCGCGTAGACGGCGGCGGCCATCGGGATCCCGTTCGACATGACGATCGCCACCCGGTCTCCCCGCCCGACTCCGAGCCGGCGCAGCTCGAAGGCGGCGGCGTCGACGCGCTCGTCGAGGGCGGCGTAGGTGACGGAGTCGTCCGCGGTGACGATCGCGGCGTGCTCGGGCCGGGCCGCCGCCGTGGCCCGCAGGTCGTCGGCGAGGACCCTCGGTCTCAGGACCCCGCCCGCTTGCGCTCGACGTAACGGGCGATCGCGTCGACCGAGCCGAAGTTCTCCTCGGTGATCTCGACGTCCTTGACGCCGACCGCGTAGCGCGCCTCGACCTCCTCGACGATCTCGACGAAGCCGAGCGAGTCGACGATCCCGGCAGCCAGCAGCTCCTGGTCGTCGGCGAGCTCCGCGTCGGGATCCAGGTAGAGGAAGTTGTCCTCGATGAACGCCCGCATCTCGCTGCGGACGTCGTCGCCACCATCGGCTGCTGCGCTCATGAAACCTCACTCATCGATTGGTCGACCGTGCGGTCGATTCTTACCGCCGGAGCGGCTGTCTCGGCGGGATGATCGCCGGAAGCGGCGACGAACGCCTCGTGCCAGAGCTGGGTCGAGAGGATCCCGACCAGCGCCATCCCCTCGCGGACTCCAGTCGCGCGGCCGCTGCGACAGCGCCGCAGCAGCCCCTCGACCCGGCGCGGCTCCCAGATGCCGACGGCCTCCAGGGCCGCCGGCGCCAGCGCCTCCTCGACCCAGCCGGGCGCGCCGGGGGTGAAGAACGGGACGACCTCCGGCGCCCGGTACGGCTGCTTGCGCCGGGCCGAGATCGACGCCGGCAGGAGCTCCTCCGCGAGCCGGCGCAGGGCGACCTTGTCGCTCGTCGCGGTCAGCTTCTCCTCCTCCGACAGCGCGACCGAGCGACCGTAGACGCGATGGTCGAGGAACGGGTAGCGCCCCTCGACCGCGTGCGCCATCGCCACGCGGTCGCCCTGGGCGGCCAGCAGGTAGGGCTCGAGCAGGGTCGTGACCTCGAGCCAGGCGGCGCGCTCGAGCGGCTCCCAGCCGGCGAAGCCGTCCGGGAGCTCGTCGCGGAGCGGCGCCAGCGCCCCCTCGACGCTGAGGCCGGCGGCGACGTCATCGCGGTAGAAGGAGCGCACCCAGGCGGTCGAGTCGATCCTCGTCCTGTGCGAGGCGAGGGGGTCGTCGCCGGCTCCCGCCTCGAGCAGGAACCGCGCCCAGCCCGGTCCACGGCGGGCGCCGCTGGGGCCGAGGTGCGGGTAGAGCTCGGCGAGGAGCTCCATCGCCCGCTCGGGGTCGCCCCGGTGGCGATCGCGAATCGCCACCTCCTTGAACAGGTCGTAGCCCCAGAAGAGCTCGTCCGCGCCCTCGCCCGTGACCACGACCTTGAGATCGTGGGCGTGGACCTCGCGGGCGAGCAGGTAGAGCGGAACCGGGGCCGTCCGCACCAGCGGCGTCTCGGCATGGCGGATGACGTCGGGAAAGGCCGCCGCGATCTCGGCGGCGCCGGCCTCGACGACGTGGTGGCGGGTGCCGAGCGCGCCCGCCACGAGCTCCTGCTCCGCCCGCTCGTCGTAGGCGGGGTCGTCGAAGGCGACGGAGAACGTCCGCAGCTCCCCCTCCTTCTCGACCTGCGCCAGGGCGCTGATCAGGCTCGAGTCGAGCCCGCCCGAGAGGTAGGCGCCGACCGGCACGTCCGCCCGCAGCCGCAGGGAGACGCTGTCCCGCAGGACGGGCTCGAGGCCCTCGAAGCCGGGCTCGGCGGCGGGCTGGCCCGGCCCGGCCCGCCACCAGCGCCGCCGCTCGACGATCTCGCCCCGCTCCCAGACGAGCAGGCCGCCGGGCTCGAGCTGGCTGACGCCCGCGAACGCCGTTCGGGGCGCCTGCGGCGCCCACAGGGCGAAGACCTGGTCGAGGCCGGCGAGGTCGACCGCAGCGCGGACCTCGCCCGACGCGAACAGCGCCTTCGCCTCCGAGCCGAAGACGATGCCGCCGTCGTCGCGGTGCGAGTAGCTCAACGGCCGCACGCCGAAGCGGTCGCGGATCAGGGTCAGCCGCCGCCGCCGCGGCTGCCACCAGGCGAGCGCGAACTGCCCGTTGAGGCGGTCGAGACCGCTGAGCCCCTCGCGCTCGAGCAGCGCGTGGACGACCTCGGTGTCGCTCCGCGTCCGGAAACGGACGCCCTGCGCGCGGAGCCGCTCACGGAGCTCGGGGTGGTTGTAGACCTCGCCGTTGTAGACGAGGACGCTGCCCGCCTCGTCGCCGATCAGCGGCTGCCAGCCGTGCTCGAGGTCGACGATCGAAAGCCGGGTCGAGACGAGCCCCGCGCCCGGGTCGAGCAGGAGGCCGAAGCCGTCCGGCCCGCGATGGCGGATCGAGCGCGCCATTCGCAGCAGCGCCGCCTCCCCGACCGCCTCCCCCGGATCGGCGCGGACGATCCCCGCGATCCCGCACACGTCAGGACTCCGGCGAGAACACCACGGCCGGGGCGTGCAGGTACGCGGTGGCGGTCCGCCGGCGATCGATCTCCGCGTAGGCGACGCCGACCTCCTCGGCGCTCATCCCGACCCGCGCGGCGAGATCGGCCGGGTCGGTCCCGTGCTCGTGACCCCACATCAGCTCGTCCATGCGCTCGTAGGAGTAGCCGAAGTAGAACTCCTCCTGTGTCTGCGGCAACGAGAACGTCTCGGTGGTCGGCTGCCGCGACGTGATCGCCTCGGGCAGGCCGAGCTCGCGGGCCACGGCGTAGACCTGGCCCTTGTAGAGGCCGGCGATCGGCTTCACGTCGGCGAGGCCGTCACCGCCCTTGACGAAGAACCCCTGGTCGTACTCGAGCAGGTTCGGGGTTCCGATCACCGCGTAGGAGAGCCGATCGGCCCAGGTGTACTCGCGCAGCTTGCGGACCCGCTGCTTCATGTTCGTCGCGGCCAGCAGCGACAGGTAGGCCTCGGCCGGCATCCGGCGCTGCTCCCGCGTGCCGTCCGGCCGTTCGACGACGAGCGAGAACACCGTGATCGAGGCCGACGGGGCCGAGCGGACCAACTTGTGCTTCCAGCTCGGCTCGTAGTCGGGGAAGACCTCCCGGATCGCCTCGTCGCGCTGCTCGTAGCAGCCGAGCCCCTCGAGCGCCGCGGTGATCGGCTCCTCGATGCTGTCGGCGCCGAGCGCCTGCGCCAGCTCGAGCGCGAGGTCGGAGGAGGCGTCGCCGACGTCGCGCTCGGGGAGCCGCAGGAGTCGCACCCGCTCGGGGCCGAGGGCGCGAACGCAGATCCCCGCGGCGGCGCTCGAGTCGATGCCGCCGGAGGTGGCGACGACGGCGCCGCGACGGCCGAGGCCGCGGACCGCACGCGCCGTCTCGACCGCGAGCCGATCGATGCAGGCGGCGGCGTCGAAGCCGTCCAGCGGGCCGCTCGGAGCGCTGCTCATGGCGGCAAGTCTAGGTAGATTGCGCCGCCATGGGGGACATCCGAGCGTTGGAGCGGGCGGATCTTCCCGCGGTGATGGCCCTGCTGCGGGAGGGCCTGCCGGGCTTCCCGCTGGACGAGGAGGGGCTCGCCGCCGCGGCCTTGGAAGACCCCTGGCGCGACGAGGAGCTTCCCTCCCTGGTCGCGACCGAGTCGGGCCGGGTGGTCGGCTTCATCCGCTCCCAGGCCCGGCCGATGCTGTTCGACGGCCGCGCCGTCCGCGGCGTCTGCCTCAGCGACCTCGTCGTCTCGCCCGGGCACCGGCGGGGAGCGGCCGGCGCGATGCTCCTCGGCCGGCTGCTCAAGGGTCCGCAGGACGTCAGCTGGTCGGATTCGGCGACCGACTTCGTCGTCCGCGCCTGGCGGACGTTCGGAGGCCACGTCGACCATGCCCGCGCCGCCGACTTCATGCTCGTCCTGCGCCCGCTCAGGTGGATCGCGGCCATCGCCGCCGCCCGCGTCCGCGGCCGCGACGTCGGTCGCGCCCTGATGCCCGTCGGGGCCCTCCCCGCCCACGCCGCCGGGCCGCGCATCAGCGGCCACCGGGCACCGGAGCAGGAGCCCGGCGTCAGCGGCGAGGACGCCGGCCCGGCGGCGATCGCGGCGGCGCTGCCGGCGATCCGCGGTCGCGTGCGGCTCATGGTCGACTGGGACGAGCCGCAGCTCGCGGCGACGCTCCGGCGGATCGAAGCCCTCGGCGGCGACCTCATCGTCCGGCTCGTCCGCCGTGGCGAGGCCCCGATCGGCTGGTACGCGTGCCTGTCGCGCCGGGGCGGGGCCGCCCGCGTCCTCCACCTCGCGGCCGACGAGCGCGCGGTCGGCGCCGTCTTCTCCGACCTCGTGGCGGCCGCGGCCGCGGCCGGGGCCACGGTTCTCACCGGCCGGGCGGAGCCGCACCTGGAGCGGCCGCTGCGGGAGCGCCTCGCCGCCGTCGGCTTCGCCTGGCGCCCGGTGATCCGGGCGCGCGACCCCGAGCTCGCCTCGGCGCTGGCGACCGGAGCCTCGCTGCTGACCCGGCTCGACGGGGAGCTGTCCCGGGTTCACTGATCGCGCCGGGAGCCCCCGCCGAGACGCCGCCAGAGCGTCCGCCGCACCCGTCGCACCCGCCCGCGCGGGGTCCACCACGGCCGCTCGACCGCGATCGCCGCGCCGCCGGTGCGGTCGAGCGCGTCGAGGCGGGCGATGTCCTCGGCGGTGAGCTCGAAGTCGAAGATCGCCGCGTTCTCCCCGATCCGCTCGCGGTGGACCGACTTCGGGATCACGGCGACCGCGCGCTCGATCGACCAGCGCAGGAGGATCTGGGCGGGGGTGCGCCGATGCTGGCGCGCGACGGCGGCCAGGGTCGGATCGTCGAGCTCGCGGCCGTGGGTGAGCGACCCGTAGCCCTCGACCTCGACCCCGCGGGCCCGACACCCCTCGAGCAGCAGCCGCCGATAGCGGAAGGGGCTGAACTGGACCTGGTTGACCGCGGGCCTGACCGACCCCGCGGCGAGCAGCGAATCGAGCTCGTCGAGGCTGAAGTTGCTGACGCCGATGCTGCGGGCGAGCCCGCTCTCGAGCGCCCGCTCCATCGCCGGCCAGGCGCGCCGCGGGCCGCCGCGCGGGTTGTGGACCAGGTAGAGGTCCACCTCGCCGATCCCGAGCCGCCCGAGGCTGCGCTCGAGCTCGGCCACCGGGTCGTCCCGCCCGGTGGCGAACTTCGTCGTCACGAAGACGTCCTCACGGGCCAGGCCGCTCCGCTGCAGCGCCCGACCGACGTCGGCCTCGTTCCCGTAGGCCTGCGCGGTGTCGACGTGGCGGTAGCCGGCCTCCAGCGCCCAGCCCACCGCCTCCTCGGTGGCCGCCCCGGCGGGGATCTGGAAGACGCCGAACCCGAGCAGCGGCATCGCCACCCCGGGCGCGATCTCGATCTCGCGTCGCACCGTCGCGGCGCGCCCGCTCAGGGGCTGATGCCGCCCGACCCGGTGTCCGTCGTCGTGGTCTCCGTGGTCGTCGACGTCGTCGTCGGCGCCGTCGTGGTCGTGGTCGTCGTCGGCGCCGTCGTGGTCGTGGTCGTCGTCGGCTCGGTCGTCTCGCTGGTCGTCGTCGGCTCGGTCGTGGTCGGCGCCGTCGTCGTGCTCGCGCCGTCGCCGCCGCCCGCGAGGGCGATCACGGCGATCACGAGCCCGATCACGAGCGCCGCGACGAGCCCGATCGCGACCTTCTGGCCGGCGCTCTTGCCGCCGCCGTCGTCGCGGTCGGGGCCGCGGGCGCCGCGGCGACCGTCGTCGTCGGGGGGCATCACCCTGGTCGGATCCTCGTTCATGCCCGTCAGTCTATGCGCCCCGACCGACCGATCCCCGCACCTGGGTCATCTGACCACGACATGGCGGGGTTGAGATGACCCGGGTCGGATGGCAGGGCCGGCCAAGGCCATCGCCATCCCGCCCCGTCATGGTGGGATCCGGGTGACCCGGGACGGGTGTAGCCGGCGGCGGGAGCCGGGGCGGGTCAGGCGGCGAGCAGCTCGGCGTAGACCCCCTCGGTCCCGGCGATCATCCGCTCCCGCGTGAAGCGCTCACGGACCCGTGCCGCGGCGGCGTCCCCGTAGCGGCGCGCGGTCGCGCGGTCGCCGAGCAGCTCGACCACGGCCGCCGCCAGCGCCGCCGCGTCGCCGGCCGGGACGACGCGCCCGCTGCGGCCCTCGACGATCGCCTCGGTCGAGCCGCCGGCATCGGTGACCACGCAAGGGCACGCGAGCGACATGGCCTCGAGGATCCCGTACGGAAACGACTCGGCGAGCGCCGGATTGACGAACACGTCGCCGGCGCCGAGCAGGCCCGCGACCTCGTCGACGTGCCCGGCCAGGAGCACGCTGCCGGCGAGCCCGAGCCGGTCGCGGGCCGCCTCGGCCTCGGCCCGGTCGGGCCCCTCGCCGGCGACGATCAGCCGCGCCCCCGGGCACGCCGCCAGGATCGCCGCCATCGCCTCGAGCAGGATCGGCACGCCCTTGCGCGAGAAGAGCTCGGAGACGGCGACGACCAGCGGGCCGGCGCCGGCGAACGCGGCCAGGCGCGGCTCGAGCGGGGCCGGCTCGAGCGGCACGATGCCGTTGTGGACGACGCGGGCACGATCGCCGGCCCCGAGCCCGATCGCGATCCGGCGCTCGGCCTCGCAGACGCAGAGGACGCGGGTGGTGAGCGGCATCAGGCCGCGCTCGAGCGCCGCGTAGAGCAGCCCCGCCGGCGTGCGGCCGCCGCCCTCCTCGAAGGCGTAGCGGTGCGGGGTGTGCACGAGCGGCGTCCCCGGCGCCGCGGCCCGGGCGAGGCGGGCGACGGCGCCGGCCTGGGCGCCGTGGGCGTGAATCAGGTCGGGCCGGAAGGAGCGGTAGGCGCGACCGACGGCGCGGATGGCGCCGAGGGTCGCGGCCGGCGCCGGCGAGCGCGGGATCGCGACGTCGGCGTGGGGTACGGCGAAGCCGCCGCCGGGGCCGTCGGGGCCGACGACCACCACCTCGTGGCCGCGCTCGGCGAGTGCGGTGGCGAGGATCCGCACGTGTCCGAAGGTGCCGCCCGTGCGCGGACGGAACACCTGCAGGATCCGCGCCACGCCGGCCCCGGCTCAGCCCGCGACGGCGTCGAGCGCCGCCCGCAGGCGCGAGATCCCCTCCGCGAGGTCTCCCGCCTCGATCGTCAGCGGCGGCAGCAGCCGGATAGTCGACTCGTTCGGGGCGTTGACGACGGCGCCGTTGGCGAGCGCCGCCGCGGCGACCGCGGTCGCGTCGACGCCGGCGGCGAGTCCGACGCCGACCATCAGCCCCCGCCCGCGCAGCGCGGCGACGGCGGCATGCCCGGCGAGCCCGGCCTCGAGCTCGGCGCCACGCTCGGCCACGTTCGCCAGCGTCGCCGGGTCGGAGAGCAGATCGAGCGCGGCCAGGGCCGCGCGGGCGCAGACAGGCCCGCCCGCGAACGTCGAGCCGTGCTCGCCGAGGCCGAGGCCCTCGCCGACCACCGGCGCCGTCACGCAGGCGCCGACCGGCAGCCCGCCGCCGAGCGCCTTCGCGCTCGTCATCACGTCCGGCGTCACCGGTCCCGCCTGGTAGGCCCACAGCGTCCCGGTCCGCCCCATCCCGGTCTGAACCTCGTCGTAGACGAGCAGGGCCCCGCTGCGGTCGCAGGCGGCGCGCGCGACGATGAGCATCTCGTCGGCGATCGGATGGACCCCGGCCTCGCCCTGGATCGGCTCGAGCATCACCGCGGCAGTCGATTCGCCGACCGCCGCCGCAAGCGCAGCGGGATCGTCGCGCGGCACGGCGACGAAGCCCGGTGGCAGCGGCCCGAAGAGGTCCTCGCGGGCGAGCCGCGACGTCGCCGCCAGCGCCGCCAGCGTGCGACCGTGGAAGCCATGGTCGAGGACGACGATCTCGGGGCGGTCGATGCCGCGGGCGTGGGCGCGGCGGCGCGCCAGCTTGATCGCGCACTCGTTCGCCTCCGCCCCCGAGTTGCAGAGGAAGGCGCGGCCGCCGAGCGACGACTCGACCAGGCGCTCGCCGAGCAGGATCGCGGGCTCCGAGTAGAACAGGTTCGACGCCCCCCCGAACGCCGCCGCCTGCTCGGCGATCGCGGCGACGATCCGCGGGTTGCAGTTGCCGGCGTTGTGGACCGACAGGCCGCTGAAGAGATCGACGTAGGAGCGGCCCTCGGCATCGCGGAGCGTCGCCGCCTCGCCGCCGACGAACTCGACCGGCGCCCGCCGGTAGGTCGGCATCGCATAGCGCGCCTCCGCCTCCCGCAGGAGCTCCAGCCGCGCCTCCGCGGCGCCCGCGGGAGTGCTCACGGCGTCACCTTGGTGCCGATCCCCGCGTCGGTGAAGAGCTCGAGCAGGAGGCTGTGCGGCCGCCGGCCGTCGAGGATGTGGGCCGACTGGGCGCCGCCGCCGATCGCCTCGACGCAGGCCGCGAGCTTCGGGCGCATGCCCCCGCTCATCGCCGGCAGCGCCGCCTCGACCTCGGCCACCGTCGCAAGCGAGACGAGCGTCTCCGGATCGTCGGCATCCTCGCGCCAGCCCTCGACGTCGGTCAGGAAGATCGCCTTGTAGGCGGGCAGCGCCGCGGCGACCTTGCCGGCGGCGCTGTCGGCGTTGACGTTGTAGGAGCGCCCCTCGCGGTCGGACCCGGCGCCGGCGATCACCGGGATGAAGTCGGAGGCGATGTGGTTGAGGACGCCGACGTCGACGCTCTCGATCCGGCCGACGAAGCCGACGACGTCCGACTCGGCGACCGGCTGGACGTCGAACATCGCGCCGTCCTCGCCCGACAGGCCGACCGCCGGCTGGCCGAGCCGGTTGAGGCGCTGGACGATGTCCGAGTTGATCTTTCCGAGCAGCACCATCTTCGCCACCTCGACGGTCTCGGCGTCGGAGACGCGGAGGCCGTCGACGAACTCGACCTCGATCCCGAGCCGCTCCATGTAGCGGCTGATGTCGGGCCCGCCGCCGTGGACGATGACCGGGTCGAGCCCGACGTACTTGAGCAGGACGACGTCGCGGGCGAACTCGTCACGCGCGGCGGCGCTCCGCATCGCCGCTCCGCCGTACTTGATGACGACGGTGCGCCCGTGGAACTCCCTGATGTAGGGCAGCGCCTCGAGCAGCGTCTCGACGCTGCCCGCGGCTGCGGCCGCGCGCTCGTCGGCGGTCTTCCGGTCGGTCATGTCGTGTACTCCGCGTTGATCCTGATGTACTCGTGGGTGAGGTCGCTGAAGAAGACGTGCGCCGCCCCCTCGCCCCGCCCGAGGGCGACCGAAAGCTCGGCCTCGGAGGAGTCGCCGCCGAGCTCGGCGGCGTCGATCCGGTCCGGCCCGAGCTCGGCGAGCTCGACGCCCGCCAGGGCCTGGCCGGCAGCCTGGGCGATCCGGCCCCAGTTCGGGTCGTGCCCGTAGAGCGCGGTCTTGACCAGCGGCGAGTTCGCGATCGCCCGGGCGACGCGCTCGGCCTCGGCGCGGGTGGCTGCCTCGCGGACGGCGATCCGGCCGACCCGGCTCGCGCCCTCGCCGTCGGCGACGATCGCCAGCGCGAGCTGCAGCAGCACCGCCTCGAGCAGGCCGCCGGGGAGCGGCTCGCCGCCGGCGCCGCTCGCCTGCAGCAACACGGTGTCGTTGGTGCTCATCTGCCCGTCCACGGTGATCCGCTCGAACGAGGCGGCGACTGCCTCGCGCAGCGCCCGCTCGGGGTCGGGGACGACGGCGTCGGTCTGGATGAAGCAGAGCATGGTCGCGTAGCCCGGCTCGATCATCCCGGCCCCCTTCGCCTGCGCCGACACCGTCACCCCGCCGGCCCGGACGCAGCACCGCTTCGGCCCGGCGTCGGTGGTCATTATCGCCTCCGAGAAGCTCGCGCCGCCCCCGGACCCGAGCGTGGCCGCCGCCCGGTCGATGCCCTCGAGGACGAGGTCGAGGCGCAGCGGCACGCCGATCGTCCCGGTCTCCGCGACCGCGACCGCGGACGCGTCGAGGCCCAGCGCCGCCGCGCCGCGCTCCTGCATCGCGATCGCGTCGGCGTAGCCGCGCTCGCCGGTCGCCGCGTTGGCGTTGCCCGAGTTGACCACCGCCGCCCGGATCGCGCCCTCCTTGCAGCGCTCGCGGCAGACGCGGACCGGCGCGGCGGCCGCGGCGTTGCGGGTGAGCAGCAGCGCCGAGGAGACCGCGCGCTGGTCGCAGGCGACGATGCCGACGTCGGTCCCGCCATCGGCCTTGAGGCCGCAGGCGACCCCCGCCGCCCGGAACCCCGGCGCGAGACCGGCCGGATCGAGCTCATCGATCCCTTCCGGCACCTCGACCCACCGCGACCGGAAGAACCGCCCGGAAGGACGCTGCCCGCTGCCCGCTGCCCGCTGCCCGCTCTCAGCCACGGCCTCCGGCCTCCGGCCTCCGGCCCTCACCAGAGCCCCTCCCGCTCGTCGAGCCCCAGCATCAGGTTCAAGTTCTGGATCGCCTGCCCCGCAGCCCCCTTCCAGAGGTTGTCGATCGCGGCGAACGCCAGCACCCTGCCGCCGCCGTCGCGGGCGACGTGGATCCGGCAGAGGTTCGAGTCGCGGACCTCGCGCACGCCCGGCGGCCGGTCGATCACCTCGACGAACGGCTCGTCCCGGTAGCGGTCGCGGTAGAGCCGCTCCAGCTCTGCCGCCTCGAGCGGCCGCCGGGTGCGCACGTAGCAGCTCGCGAGCTCGCCCTGGTCGAGCGGCAGCAGGTGCGGGACGAACGTCAGCGTCGGCGCCTCGCCGCCGGCCAGCGCCGCGAGCTCCTGGGCGATCTCGGGCTCGTGCCGGTGCCCCCCGACCCCGTAGGGGGTCGCGTTCTCGGTCAGGCTCGTGAAGCTGAGCCGCTCGCCGCCACCGCGGCCGGCGCCCGATACGCCCGACTTCGCGTCGATGACGACGTCCTCGATCAGCCCCGCGGCGGCGAGCGGCGCCAGCGCGAGCACGGCGGCCGTGGGGTAGCAGCCCGGGTTGGCGACCAGGCCCGCCTCGCGGATCCGCTCGCGGTGGAGCTCGGGCAGCCCGTAGACGGCCTCGCCGAGCAGCTCGGGCGCGGCAAGCTCCCCATACCAGGTGCGATAGACGTAAGGGTCGCGGAGGCGGAAGTCGGCCGAGAGGTCGACGACCAGCAGGCCGAGCCCGCGAAGCGCGGACACGACCGGCGCCGACGCGTGATGGGGGTAGGCGACGATCGCCGCCTCACAGCCCTCGACCGCGTCGATGTCGAGCTCGGTCAGGACGAGGTCGACCCCGTAGCGCGGATACAGGTCGGCGATCCGCGTCCCCGCCTCGGATCTCGACGTCGCCTCCCGCAGCTCGAGCCTCGGGTGGCGCCAGACGAGCTCGGCTGCGAGCGCCCCCGCGTAGCCGGAGGCGCCGGCGACGAGCACGCCCGCCACCGGCTCGTCGCTGAGCGGCTGGCTCCGGTCAGCCACGGAGCCGCGCTCCTGTCGCCTCGAGAGCGGCGACGATCCGTGCCCGCAGCGGCTCCACCTCGGCGTCGGTCAGGGTCCGGTCCGGGGCGCGGAAAGCGAGCCGCAGAGCGAGGCTGCGCTTCCCCGCGGGAACCTGCTCGCCCGCGTAGACGTCGAAGACCTCGGCGCTCTCGAGGAGCTCGCCGCCCGCCTCGAGGACGGCCGCCCGGATCGTTCCGGCGTCGAGGTCGGCGTCCCCGACCACCGCGATGTCCTCGGCGACGGCCGGGTGCGTCGTGACGTCCTCGTAGATCTCCTCCCCGGCAGCCGAGCCGGCGAGGAGCGGCTCGAGGTCGAGCTCGAGCGCCGCCCCCGACCGGGCTCCGATCCGCTCCAGGAGCTGTGGATGAAGCTCGCCGACCCAACCCGCGCCCGAGCCGCCGACGCGGACCGCGGCGGCGCGTGCCGGATGCAGGAAGGCGCGCCGCGTGGGCGCGAAGCCGACATCCACCCCGAGCGCGGCGGCGACCAGCTCGACGATGCCCTTGGCATCGTAGAAGTCGACCGGCCGGTCGTCCGCCCGCCAGCCGGCCCGCCCGCCGACGCCGGCGAGGACCGCGGCGATGCGGTGCGGCTCGGCGACCGGCGCCGGCCGCGAGCCCGCGAAGCCGCCGCGGAGCGGCGCGGCGCCGGTCGGCGCCCGCTCGGGCAGGTAGGCGCGGCCGGACTCGAACAGCGCAACCCGGTCGGTGCCGTGTGCGAGATTGCGGGCGGCGACGGCCAGCAGGCCCCCGACCAGATCCGTCCTCATCACCGCCTGCTCCTCCGAGAGCGGGTTGTGGAGCGAGACCGGCGACCGCTCGGCGAGCCCCGGGACGCCGCCGCGGTCTCGGTCGACGAAGCTCCAGGTGACCGCCTCGTCGAGCCCGGCGTCACGCAGCAGGTCCTCGATCCGGCGCAGCAGGCGCTGGTGGCGGGCGAGCCCGCCGACCGCGCCGCCGCCGGGCAGCGTCGCGGGGAGATGCTCGTCGAGGCCATGCACACGCGCGACCTCCTCGATCAGGTCGATCTCGCGAACGACATCGAACCGGCGATCGGCCGGCACCGTGACCTCGAGCGCGCCCCCGGCGTCGCTCTCGACCGCGAATCCGAGCCGGTCGAGGTACTCGCCGGCCCGGTCCGGCGCGATCCTCATCCCGAGCAGGGCGTCGGCGCGCTCGGGCCGGTATCCGACCGTGAGCGGATCCATCGATCGCGGCCGCGAGTCGACGTCGATCGTCCCCGGCGCCAGCCGTGCTCCGCAGAGCTCGACCATCAGCTTCGCCGCGACCCGCTGCGCCCGCATCGCCAGGTCGGGATGGAGCTGCTTCTCGAACCGGGTCGATGCCTCCGAGCGGAGGGCGAGGAGGTTCGACGTGCGGAGGATGTTGACCCCGTCCCAGGTCGCGACCTCGAGCAGCACCCTCGTCGTCCCCTCCGACACCTCCGACACCTGACCGCCCATGATCCCCGCCAGCCCGGTCGGGCCGGAGCGATCGCAGACGACGACGCTCTCGCCGTCGAGGGAGCGCTCGACGCCGTCGAGCGTGGTCATCCGCTCGCCGGGGGCGGCCGTCCTGACGATGATCTCGCCGCCGGGGACCAGGTCGAGGTCGAAGGCGTGAAGCGGCTGGCCGGTGAGCAGCATCACGTAGTTGGTGATGTCGACGACGTTGTTGATCGGCCGCTGCCCGGCGGCGGTCAGGCGCGCCTTCAGCCACAGCGGCGAGGGGCCGACGATGACGTCGGTGAATGCCCGCGCCGTGAAGCGCGGGCAGAGCTCGGGGACCTCGACCGCGACCGACGCGAGCGCGGCGACGCCATCGGTCCCGGTCGGCTCGGCATCGTCGCCCCACGGCGCCGGGGCCAGCGCCGCCCCGGTGATCGCGTGCAGCTCGCGGGCGATCCCGTAGATCCCGAGGCAGTCGGGCCGGTTCGGCGTGATCTCGAGATCGAGGACGGTCTCGGCGATCGCGATGACGTCGGCGAGCGCGGTGCCCGGCCCGGCTCCGGCGCCGTCGAGGACGACGATCCCGTCGGCGTCGTCGCCGACCTCCATCTCCGCCTCGGAGAGGATCATCCCGGCGGACTCAACCCCGCGCAGCTTCGCCTTGCGCAGCTTCGTCCCGTCGGCGAGGACGGCGCCGGGCAGCGCCACCGCGACGGTCTGGCCGGCGGCCACGTTCGGGGCGCCGCAGACGATCGTCCGCGACTCGCCCTGCCCGGCGTCGACCGTACAGACGCGGAGCCGGTCGGCGTTCGGGTGCGGCTCGGCGGCGAGCACGCGGCCGATGACGAAGCCGTCGCCGGACGGCGCCCCGACGCGGCCGACCCGCTCGACCTCGGTGCCCGTCATCGACAGGCGCTCGGCGAGCGCCGCCGCCTCGAGCCCGGGGTCGCAGTAGGAGCGCAGCCATGTCAGCGGGGCCTTCACCGGAACTGCTCCAGCATCCGGACGTCGTTCTCGAAGAACATGCGCAGGTCGGGGACGCCGTGCTTGAGCATCGCGATCCGCTCGATCCCCATGCCGAAGGCGAATCCCTGGACGTGATCGGGGTCGTATCCGCGGTCGCGGACGAACCCGAACACGTTCGGGTCGACCATGCCCGCGCCGAGGATCTCGAGCCAGCCGGTCCCCTTGCAGAGCCCGCAGCGCTCGCGATCGAGCTCGCCGCTGCCGCCGCATCGGAAGCAGGAGACGTCGACCTCGACGCTGGGCTCGGTGAACGGGAAGAAGTGCGGGCGGATCCGGACGTCGCGCTCCTCCCCGAAGACCGCGCGGGCGAAGGTCAGAAGCGTCCCGTGGAGGTCCGCCAGCGTGATCCCGTCGCCGACCGCGAGGCCCTCGACCTGGCTGAACATCGGCGTGTGGGTCGCGTCGGAGTCGCGCCGGTAGACGCGTCCCGGGACGATGATGAAGATCGGCGGCTCGGCGTCCTCCATCGCCCGGACCTGCATCGGCGAGGTGTGGGTCCGCAGCAGCACGTCACGCGGGCCCGGCGGCGCGGTCAGCGGCGCCCCGTCGGAGCCGTAGAGCTCGACGCCGTCCCCGAGCGATGCGGGATCGACGTAGAAGGTGTCCTGGAGCATCCGCGCCGGGTGTCCGGGTGGATGGTTGAGCGCCGTGAAGTTGTAGTAGTCGTGCTCGACCTCGGGGCCCTCCGCGATCCGGTAGCCGAGGCCGATGAAGATGTCTTCGATCTCGCGCCGGGTCCGGGTCAGCGGATGCAGGTGGCCGAGCCTGACCGGCGGCGTCCCGGGCAGCGTCACGTCGATCGCCTCCGCCGCCAGCCGCCGATCCAGCTCGGACCGCTCGTGCCGGGCCGCCGCCTCCTCGACCAGCCCCTCAAGCTCGCGACGGACCTCGTTGCCGGCCTTGCCGACCGGACCGCGCTCGGCGGCGGGGAGCTCCCCGATCCCGCGCAGGATCGTCGTCAGCTCGGCCTTCCGGCCGAGGTAGCGAACCCGCGCCTCCTCGACCGCGGCGGCGTCGGCGGCCGCCGCGATCGCGGCGCGTCCTTCGTCCCGTATCCGCTCGATCCGATCCAGCATCAGTCACCGACCCCCGCGACGGCGAGCGACGATATCCGCTGCAGCGCGATCGCCGCCGCCGCCGCCACGTTGAGCGACTCCGCCGGACCCCGCAGCGGGATCGTCGCCGTCGCGTCGCAGCCGTGCACGACCTCGCCCGGCAGCCCGCTGCGCTCGGCGCCGAGGCAGAGGGTCGGCTCCACGGCGAGCTCCGCGATCGCGGCGTCGAGGTCGGCGCCCCCGTGGGCCACGAGGCCGAGGCGGGGCGCCGGCGTCGCGGCGAAGGCGGCGCGGGCGGGCGGGCGGGCGAGCACCGCGCCCATGCTCGAGCGGACCGCCTTCGGTGAGTACGGGTCGGCGCAACCGGGCCCGAGCGCGACCCGGGCCCCGGTGAGGGCGGCCGCCGTGCGGATGACGGTGCCGACGTTGCCGGGATCGGACACCCCGTCGAGATAGACCCGCGGCGGCTCCCCTGCCGGGGCCGTGGGGATCTCCCAGATCGCGATCGCCCGGCTTCCGGAGCCGAGCGCCGACGCCGCGTCGAGCAGGCGCGGCTCGACCTCGGCCCCGGCGATGCCGCTGCCGGCGGCGACGAGGACGTCGACCGGGGAGCGGCCCGCCTCGAGGCCGGCGGCGAGGAGGTCCTCGCCATCGCTGACGAACAGCCCCTCGCGCTCGCGCCAGCGGCGGTTGCGGAGCTTGCGGACGAGCTTCAGCTTCTCGTTGTCACGGCTGGTGATCACTGCGGTCCTGCTGTCGTGTCATTCGGTTCGCCTCCCGTTGCCCTTCCTTCCGCCGTCCTCCAGTCTCGCCGCCCGCGTCAACAAAAAAGGCGGCCACCAAAGGACCGCCCGGGAGATCGTCGCTTCGGCCGCGGCTACGCCACGGCCTCCCGGGCCACCTCGGCGAATCGGCGGAACGCGTCGGGGTCGTTGACGGCGATGTCGGCCAGCATCTTGCGGTTGACCTCGACTCCGGCCTCGCCGAGGCCGTGGATCAGCTCCGAGTAGCTGAGCCCGTTCTGGCGGGCCGCGGCGTTGATCCGGGTGATCCAGAGACGGCGGAACTCGCGCTTGCGGTTGCGCCGGTCGCGGTAGGCGTACTGGCCCGACCGCATCACCTGCTCGTTCGCGAAGCGGTAGCTGGAGTGCTTGCGGCCGTAGTAGCCCTTCGCCCGCGCCAGGGTCTTCTTCCGGCGCCGTCGCCGCGCGACCGCGTTGGTGGCCCGCGGCACGGCTACCTCCCCTTCCCGAGCAGCTCGTCGACGCGCCCGCGATCGGGCGCAGCGATCGCCACCGGCCGCTTCATCCGCCGCTTCCGCTTCGGCGACTTCTTCTCGAGGATGTGGCTCGAGTAGGCGCGACGCCCGCGGAGCTTGCCGCCGGCCGTCCGCTTGAAGCGCTTCTTGGCGCCCGAATGGGTCTTCATCTTCGGCATCGGACGGGACATTGAAGCAGAGACCCGCCGGCGCGCGTCGCCGAAGGGCCGGGCGCTGGGCCCGATTCCGTCCCCGATCTCCGCCCAGCGGCTGCCCCGACGGTGAGCGACGGCCTGTGCCACCCGAAGGATGCGCTGCTGGTGTGCCAAGCGTGGATCTCGGCGGCGCAGAGACAGTGAGTGCGACGAGACGGTCGCACACCGACCCGAACGTGGATATCGGCGATCGCCGGCGGTCGAATGCGACGAACAGCACGCCGGCTGTTGGCCGGAGGCGGATCGATGCTAGGGCCCTGTCGAGCCCGAATCTCCGCTGATGCGCTCCAGATACAAGGGCTCACCGTCCTCCGAGCGGCCGACGAAGCCAATCGCTTCCTCCCGACTCGTCCCGCCACCGCTCTCGAGCTCGCCGCTTTCGAGCGCGGCTCGCCGCCGCTCGAGGGCCTCCAGCAGATTGAGCGTCTGATCCACCTCGGCTCCTACGGGACAGGTCGCGAGCACGAGCCCTTCCGCGCTCAGCCCCCGCTCTGCAACCACTCCGAACAGCTCGGGGCAGTCCTCCGCAGCGACGAGCAGGTCGTCGTCGCGCCCCAGCTCGGCTGCAACCGCGACGCCGGCGGGCACCACCAGCAATGCGGCGATCAACGCCAATCCACGCCTCCCTGGTCGCAGAAACCTGCGAACGGCCCCGCGATCAGATTGGGCAGCGGCCAGAAGCCGCCCGCGCGCGGCCGCCCGCGCAGCTTCATTCTCGCCTCCTTCCGGCTTGGTGACCTCGCGGATCATCTCGTCGATATGCGAATCATCCACTTGCATTCACTCCTTCGGGTGCGAGCGCCTCGGATAGCTGCCGTCTGGCGCGATTGAGCCTCGACTTCACCGTTCCCGGCGGCACGCCCAACGCCAGAGCAATCTCGGGGTACGTCAGCTCAGCGACCGCCTGCAGCATCAGGGCGTCCCGATCGCCGGGCTCGAGCGTGGCGATCGCCGCGGCGAGTGCATTGCGAGCCAGCGACGCATCGGCGCGGGCAACTGCGTCCTCAATCCCATCGTCGATCGGACTCGGCGGGGCGCGCCGGTAGGCCTGCATGCGACGACGCTCGTCCCGGCGGTGGCGGCCGAGCAGGTTCGTGGTGATACCGAAAAGCCATGGCCGGGCGGACGGGTAAGCGAGGTCGTAGTCGAATCGGCGCTCGAAGGCGACCAGGAACGTCTCCGCAGCGACCTCTTCCGCGAGCGCGGCTGGCAGGCGGCGGGCAAGGTAGTCGCGAATCGCGCCGTAATGGCGATCGAAGACCTCGGCGAATGCTGCCGGCCTCTCAAGAGCCGCGCGGATCACACTCGTATCGGTCTGATCCATCACCATCTCAGTCCTCATTGTCCGCTGGACTGAGAACGGTTCACGCTCGGTTGGACCGGCCCAGCCAGCGTCCGCGAGGTTGCAGCGCAGCACCCCGCGCGCGCTGCTGCCGGTCCCGCGTCGTGAAGGCGTCGACCAGGACCGGGCGGGACAGGATTCCCAGGGCCGCCGGCGGCCCTTGCCCCTTCGCTACCGGTCGCCGCCGGCCGCTAAGCGCCGGCGACCTTGCCGGGGGCGAGGACCATGTGCATGTTGCGGCCCTCCTGCTGCGGCGCCTGCTCGACGGTGGCGAGCTCGCCGAGGTCCTCGTTGAGCCGCTCCAAGAGCGCCCGCCCGCGCTCCGGGTGGGCCTGCTCGCGGCCCCGGAACATGATCGTCACCTTGACTTTGTCCCGCTTGTTGAGGAAGCGCTCGACGTGGCCCTTCTTCGTCTCGTAGTCGTGGTCGGCGATCTTCGGCCGCAGCTTGATCTCGCGGACGTTGACCTGCTGCTGGTGCTTGCGCGCTTGCTTGGCCTTCTGCTCCTGCTCGTACTTGTACTTCGAATAGTCGAGCAGGCGGCAGACCGGCGGGCGCGAGTCGGGGGCGACCTCGACGAGGTCGAGATCGGCCTCGCGGGCGATCCGGCGTGCCTCGTCGGTCGCGACCACCCCGATCTGCTCGCCGTCGGCGCCGATCAGGCGCACCTTCGGCACGCGGATCCGGTCGTTGATCCGAGTCGGGTCCCGGTCGGGAGGACGCCGGTCGAAGCGTCGCGGAACCGGCACTAGAAGATGGTTGGTCCCGCGGGATCGTACGCGCCGGGGCGCACGGCACCGAGCCGGGCGTGGTCGGGCGACGGGCGCGTGACCGGAAGGCACGGGCGAGGAGCACGGGCGCGAAGCGGCGATGCGTGTCCGTGCGTCATTCGCGCGTGCGGGGTCGCGGGGTCAGCCATCTCGGGAGGAGCGATCGCTGGCCGTCAAGCCGCCAACGCAGAGTGGTCGGGACGAGGGATGCGCAAGGGCACGGGCGCTCAGGTGCGGCGCGACGTGGGCTCGGCTGCTGGCATCGCGCGGCAGTATACGGGCCGGCGCCGGGAAACGCGAGGTCCGCGGCCGTTGCGCCGCGGCTCACTCCCCGCCCGCGCCGATCCGGGCCGCGAACGCCCCCGCGCCCATCGTCCCGAGGTCGCCGTCGGCGTGGGAGCGAACCGCCGCTCCCCCTGCCTCGAGCTCGCGGTCGCCGACGACGAGCATGTAGGGGACCTTCGCGAGCTCGGCGTCGCGGATCTTGCGGCCGACCGACTCGCCGCGATCGTCAACGCGGGCGCGGACCCCGAGCGCGGCGAGCTCCGCTCCGAGCGCTCGGGCCGCGTCGCCGTGGCGGTCGGCGACGGGCAGGATCGCGGCCTGCGTCGGCGCCAGCCAGTCGGGGAAGCGCCCGCCGTAGTGCTCGATCAGGATCCCGGCGAACCGCTCCATCGAGCCGAGCAGGGCTCGATGGATCATGAGCGGCCGGTGGTCGCGGTTGTCGGCGCCCTGGTAGGTGAGGTCGAAGCGCTCGGGCATGAAGAAGTCGAGCTGGCAGGTCCCGAGCTGCCACGAGCGCCCGAGGGCATCGGTGACGTGGAAGTCGATCTTCGGGCCGTAGAAGGCCCCGTCGCCGGGATTGACGCGATGCTCGCGTCCGATCCGCTCGAGCGCGTCGCGCAGCATCCCCTCCGCCTCCTCCCACTCCTCGTCGCTGCCGATCGACTTCTCGGGGCGGGTCGAGAGCTCGACGTCGACCTTGTCGAAGCCGAACCGCGCGTAGAGCTCGTCGATCGCGGAGACGATCTCGACGATCTCGTCGGCGGCCTGCTCGCGGGTGCAGTAGACGTGGGCGTCGTCCTGGGTGAAGGCGCGGACGCGAAGCAGGCCGTGGAGGACGCCCTCGCGCTCGTAGCGGGAGACGCGGCCGAACTCGGCCAGCCGCAACGGCAGCTCGCGGTAGGAGTGGCGCCCGTCGGCGAAGACGAGGCAGGCGCCGGGGCAGTTCATCGGCCGGATCGCGAACCGGCGCGCGTGCTCGTCGCGCTCCCGCTCGGACGGCTCGGCGAAGAACATGTTCTCGCGGTAGTTGTCGTAGTGGCCGGAGCGGTGCCAGAGCTGCTCGTCGAGGATCTGCGGGGTGTCGATGCGGAGGTAGCCACGCTTGTCGAGCTGGGCTCTGACCTCGGCCTCGACCAGGTCGAGCAGGACCGTGCCCTGGGGCAGCCAGAACGGCATCCCCGGGGACTCCTCGCGGAACATGAACAGCCCGAGCTCGGGCCCGAGCCGGCGATGGTCGCGCGCCCTCGCCTGCTCGATCCGCTCGAGGTGGGCCGAGAGGTCTTTCCTGGAGAAGAACGCGGTCCCGTAGATCCTGGTCAGCATCCGCCGCGTCTCGTCCCCGCGCCAGTAGGCGCCGGCGACCGAGCCCAGCTTCACCGCCTCGATCCGCCCCGTCGAGGGCGCGTGCGGGCCCTTGCAGAGGTCGGTGAAGGGGCCGTTGCGGTACAGCGAGACGGTCTCGACGCCCTCGTCGCGGACGAGGTCCTCGATCAGCTCGACCTTGTAGGGCTGCTCCTCTCCCCGGAAGCGCTCGAGCGCCTCGGCGACGGCGATGTCGGCGCGCTCGAACGTCTCGTCGGCCGCGATGTGCTCGGCCATCCGCTCCTCGATCCGCCCGAGATCGGACTCGGAGACCGTGACGCCGTCGGGAAACTCGAAGTCGTAGTAGAAGCCGCTCTCGATCGGCGGCCCGATCGAGACCTTCGTCCCCGGGTAGAGCTCGCAGACCGCCGTCGCCATCACGTGGGCGGCGTCGTGGCGGATCAGCTCCAGCGCGCCCTCGCTCATCGCCGTCACGATCTCGATCCGCTCGCCGTCCGCGAGCGGCGCCGCCAGGTCGCGGATCTCGCCGTCGACCCGGACGGCGAGCGCGGCCCTCGCGAGCCCGGGGCCGATCGCGGCGGCGGCGTCGGCGCCGCTCGCCCCCGCCTCGAGCTCGAGCGGGGTCCCGTCGGGGAGGGTGACGGTCAGCTTCGCCATCGGCCGCATGCTACGGACGACGGGCCGGCGCCCGCCCGGCGGCGGGAAGGGCCGGCGACGGCCTATCGTCCCGCCGGTGACCCGGCTCGCGCTGATGGCCTCGCTCACCCTGCTTGCGGCCGGGGGCGCGGCCGGCGCCGGGGCGGATGTCCTGAAGCCGCCCGCCGGGGGGCGGATCTACCACGCCGCCAACGCCGGGTTCGGCGGACCCGAGGACCGAGTCACCGTGCGTCGGATCCACCACTTCGAGCGGGCGGCCGCCAAGCGGATCGCGTGGGCATACTTCTCCGACAACTGGATCGGGGGGATCAGCTTCCCGATCCGCCAGGCGAGGGCGATCCGGGCCGCCGGCCGGACCCCGTTCATCCGGATGATGCCGCGGTCGAGCTTCCGGGCCGGTGGGCCCGATCGGCGTTATGCGATGCAGAGCATCGCCGCCGGGCGCTGGGATCGGCCCCGTCCGGGTTCCGGCGGCCTGATCCGGTGGTGCCGTCGCGCGGCCGCGCTCGGCGATCCGCTCCTGGTCGAGTTCGGGACGGAGGTCAACGGCTCCTGGTTCCCCTGGAACGGCCGCTGGAACGGCGGCGGGCGCCGCGACGGCTACGGCGATCCGGCGAGCGCTGACGGGCCGGAGCGCTTCCGCGACGCCTACCGCCACATCGTCGACGTCTGCGACTCCGAGGGCGCGGAGAACATCACCTGGTTCTTCCACGTCGACGCCGCCGGGGCGCCGGGCGCCGCCTGGAACGACATCGCCGCCTACTACCCGGGCGATGCCTACGTCGACTGGATCGGCGTCTCCGCCTACGGATCGCTGCGCCCAGACTACGGATGGCGGAGCTTCCGCCGGGTCTACGGGCGGGCCCGAGCGGAGCTGCGAGCGCTGGGCGGGAAGCCGATCGCGGTCCTCGAGACCGGGGTCCGCGAGGATCGCGGCTCCCCCGGGCGGAAGGCCCGCTGGACCGCCCGGATGCTGCGCGATGCCCGCCGGCGGTTCCCGGAGATCGCCGCGATCTCGTGGTGGAACGAGCGCTACCGCGACAACGGCTTCGCCGTCGATCTCAGGATCGACTCCTCCGCGTCCGCCCGTCGCGCCTACCGCCGCGGCGTCCGCGGACGGGCCTACGCGACCCGGGCGCGGTTCGCGCCGGGTTGACCCCGCCCCCAGCGCCGGACCGCCGCCGCCACCGGTGGCCGAAGCTCGGGTGCGGGCCCTCGCGCCGACGGCTACCCGGCGTCCTCGACCACCCGCCAGAGCACGACCCGGTTGGCGCTGCCGATCCGCTTCAGATCCTCGAACGGGGGTTCCTGCGCGCCGCCGACGACGAGGACCCTGCTGACCCCGGCCGGCGGCTCGCCCCCGCCGGGGAGCGCGGCCACCGTCGCCGCCGACGCGCCGCGCAGCTCCCAGCCGAAGAACTCGGCGCCGCGCTGGTCGGCGACCGTGTCGGCCGGCGCGAGCAGCAGCGTCGGCTCGCCCGCGAACCGGTTGCTGAGCTTGCGGACCCCGGGCGTGTAGTCGTCGGGGCCGACCGGGGCGTTGACCAGCACGAGCGCGCTCGACAACGCGGCGGCGACGACGAAGGCGAGCCCGCCGGCTGCCACGATGCGACTCCACCGCTCCCGCAGCGGGACAAGTGCGGCCCGGTCGAGGGCGGCCCAGGCGGCGATCAGCATCACCGGCGACGCCGCCATCTGCAGCGCCTTCGCCGCGGTGTAGGGGGTGCTCGCGATCCGCGCCGCGAGCCAGATCGCGGCCGCCGCGGCGAGCGCCGCCAGCAGCGCCGTCTCGCCCCGGCGCGCTGCCGCGACGACGCCGAACGCCAACGCCAAGGCGCCGAGCAGGGCGCCGAGCCAGAAGACGGGTGCAGGCACGGCGCCGTCGCCGGGCTCGACCCGGAAATCGCCGCTCGGCCAGATCCCGAAGACCGAGGCCGGGTTGACCTGCCCGAACAGGTTGCCGAGATCGTTGTCGTAGGCGGGAAGCCGCGCCGGGCGGCGCCCGCGGCCGCCGTCGCCGCCCGCCCCGCCGCCGCCGGGGGTCGATCCCGGGGCCCGCTCGGCGACGGCGCCGACGCTGGTGCCGAACTTCGTGATCCGGTCGAGCTCCGGGGCCGCTGCGACGGCGAGAACGACGGCGCCGGCGAGGAGGGCCGGCAGGAGGGCGATGACCGCCGCACGGCCCGCACCGCCGCGGACGAGCCCGGCGAGGACCCAAAGCACGAGGGCGAGCCCGAGCCAGGCGAGTCCCGGCCAGCTGTACACGTAGAGCGCCCCGGCCGCGATCACGGCCGGGGCGAGCAGCGCGAGGGCGCCGCGGCCGGCGCGTTCGGGCGCCAGCGCCAAGTCCCGCAGCAGCAGCGCGAAGCCGATCAGGAAGGCCGCTTCGTAGAGCTCCTTGAAGGCGCCCTGGGCGAGGTAGCTGGCAGCCAGGTAGGCGAGGGCGGCGAGCGTCGCGACCGTGAGGGCGCGCGCCCGCGAGAGCCGGCCGAGCGCGGCGCCGAGCGTGACCGCGACGACCACGGGCACGGCGATCGTCACCCCGGTGAAGGCGATCGTCAGGTCCGCTCCGAGCTCGGCGGCGGCGGCGGCGAGCGCGTGCGGTCCGAGCGGGTAGCCGTTGCGGACGAGGCTCGGGCTCAGCCCTTCGGGGTCGGCGAGCCAGTCGGCCGCGAACAGGTGCTGGGACATGTCGACGTTGAAGCCGGTGCCGAGGACGCCGAGATGTCCCTCGACGGCGAACGGGATCGATGTCGCGAGCAGGACAGCGATCGCCGCCGGCGCCGGCGCCGCCAGGTCCGGGCGGACGCCTTCGAGCCGGCGCGCGGCGAAGGCCCCGGCGACGACCGCGAGCCCGAGCAGGACGAGGAGGGTGGTCAGCCCGTGCCCCGGCAGCCGCACCGTCCACCACGCCACCGCCGCCGCGGCGGCGAGCCCGACCACGGGCGCTGTCGGAGCGAGCCGGCGGGCGCCGGCGGCGGCGAGGATCCCCGCGCCGATCGCGCTCGATGCAGCGACCAGGGCGGCCGCGGTGACGTAGGTTCCGAGAGCGTCCGCGAGCACGAAGAGCGCGGGCGCGCCGGCGTCAGCGGCTCAGCGCGCGGGCGATGACGACGCGCTGGATCTCGTTTGTGCCCTCGTAGATCTGAGTGATCTTCGCGTCCCGCATCATCCGCTCCAGCGGGTACTCGCTGACGTAGCCGTAGCCGCCGAGCACCTGGACCCCCTCGACGGTGACCTCCATCGCCGTATCGGAGGCGAACAGCTTCGCCATCGAGCTGTACTGCGCCTTGTCGGGGTCGCCGCGATCGATCTTCGCGCATGCCGTGTACAGCAGCTCGCGCGCTGCCGCGGTCTTCGTCGCCATGTCGGCGAGCTTGAACTGGATCCCCTGCAGCTCGAAGATCGGCTTGCCGAACGCGATCCGCTCCTTCGCGTAGCGGACCGCGTAGTCGGTCGCGCCCTGGGCGATGCCGACCGCCTGCGCGGCGGCGCCGAGGCGGGTCCGCTCGAGCGTGCCGAGCGCGACGGCGAGCCCGCGCCCGACCTCGCCGATCACGTTCGCGGCCGGGACGCGGACGTCCTCGAGGACCGGCGATCCGGTCGGCGACCCCTTGATCCCGAGCTTGTGCTCGAGCCCGGCGATCGAGAAGCCGGGGCGGTCCTTCTCGACGACGAAGGCGGTCACCCGGCGGTTGTCGCGATCGGTGACCGCGAAGACGACGTAGAAGTCCGCGATCCCCGAGTTCGTGATCCAGTTCTTGCCGCCGTTGATGACCCACTCATCGCCGTCGGCGACCGCGGTCGTCCGCATCGCCGCCGGGTCGGAGCCGGCCTCGGGCTCGCTCAGAGCGAACGCCGGCGACCACTCGCCGCTCGCGCACCGCGGCAGGAAGCGCTCCTTGAGCTCGTCGGAGCCGAAGAGCTGGATCGGGAGCGTGCCCAGCTCCTGGACCATCAGGATCAGCGCGCTCGAGGCGCAGGCCGTGGCGATCTCCTCGACCGCGATCTGCTGCATCAGCGTCCCGGTCCCGGTCCCGCCGTACTCGGCCGGGAAGGGCAGGCCGAGGATGTCGTGGGAGGCGAGCAGCTCGCGCACGTCCCACGGGTACTCGCCGGTCTCGTCGATCGCGGCCGCGCGCGGCGCGATCCGCTCCCGGGCCAGCTTCCGGACCAGATCGCGGAAGTCGCGCAGCTCCTCGGGGACCTCGTAGACCCCGGCTCCGGCACCTGCCACGTCGCTCATCCCGCGGAGCCTATCCCGACCCGGCGCGGGCCGGGTGGCGGAGGTCCGGCGCGGCCGCCCGGCGGCCCAGGTACCGTGGCGGCGGGCGTTATGCGGAATCCGGCGTCGAAGGGGAAGCGGTCGCTCGCCGCGGCGGCGGCCCTCGCGGCTGCCGTCACCGTCGGGGCCGGGCCGGCCGGGATCGGGGGCGCGGCCGTCGAGCGCGCCCCCTTCATCGCCCCCGTCGACCGCGCCCGGGCCGAGGTCTGGGCTGTCGGCGACGGCGCCGACGGGAGCGACGAGAGCATCGCGGTGGCGCGGATGATCGCCGGCAGCGATCCCGACCGCTTCCTCTACCTCGGCGACGTCTACCCGCGCGGGACCGCCGAGGACTTCGCCGAGCGCTACGAGCCCTCCTACGGCCGCCTCGCCGCGATCACGGCGCCGACGATCGGCAACCACGAGGACGACAACCGCGCCGTCGGCTACGACCCCTACTGGCGCGCGGCCCACGGGCGGACGCCGCCGAGCTACTACGCGTTCCGGGTCGCCGGCTGGAAGTTGATCAGCCTCGACTCGCAGATCGACTACGACCCCGGATCGCCGCAGATCGAATGGCTGCGACGCCGGCTCCGCGGACCGGGCAACTGCCGGATCGCATTCTGGCACCGGCCCCGCTTCAACGCCGGCACCAACCACACCGGCGGCGACGGCAGCATCGCCGCCCTCTGGGACGCACTCCAGGGAGAGGCCCGCCTCGTCATCAACGGGCACGAGCACAACATGCAGCGGCAGGCCCCGACGCAGGGCATCGTCCAGCTCATCTCCGGCGCCGGCGGCGACAGGCAGTACGGCCTCGACCGGAGCTACCCCGGCCTCCGCTTCGCCGCAAACAGCACCCCCGGCGCCCTTCGGCTCCGCCTCGCCCCGCGCCGCGCCCGCTTCGCGTTCGTGGCGGTGGACGGCCGCATCCTCGACTCCGGAACCCGCCACTGCAAGCGCCGGGGCTGAGGCCCGGGCCGGCTGGCCGTCGGAGCTACCCCCGGATCAGCCGAGCTCCTCGGCGAGCCCGACGATGATGCCCTCGGGGCCGCGCACGAAGCAGAGCCGGTAGACGTCCTCATACCGCGCGATCTCGCCGACGAGCTCGGCGCCGTGGCCGCGCAGGCGAGCGACGGCGTCGTCGAGATCGTCGACGGCGAACATGATTCGGCGTATGCCCAGCGCGTTCGACGGGGCGTTTTCCGGCTCCGCCCTGACCGCCGGCGGCGTGTGGAACCTCGACAGCTCGACCCGGCCGTGACCGTCCGGGGTCCGCATCATGGCGATGTCGGCACGGACGCCTTCGAGCCCGACGGTCTGGTCGACCCACGGCCCCTCCACCGTCGTCTCGACCTCCAGCTCCATTCCGATCTCGGCGAAGAACGCCTTGGCGACCTCGAGGTCATCGACAACGATGAGCACGTTGTCCATCCGCCGAATCACGGTCGCGTGAGATTACGAGATGGGCGTTACTGGGCTCGAACCAGTGACCTCCAGCTTGTCGAGCTGGCGCTCTCCCAACTGAGCTAAACGCCCGCGAGCCGCCAAATCTAGCAGCGCGCCCGCCGTGGCCCAGGGGAGGCGCCGCCGCATTAGGCTTGCCGTGATGGAGGGCAAGGAACTCGACGTCGTCGTCCTCGGAGCCACCGGCGTCACCGGGCGCCGCGTGGCTGCCTACCTAGCCGAGCGCGCGGCCGAGGAGGGGGTTCGCTGGGGGGCCGCGGCGCGGGACAGCTCCAAGCTCGCGCGCGTCCTCGCCGAGGTCGGCGCCGGCGGCGGCGAGGAGATCGAGGCCGACGCCGGCGACCCCGCCTCGCTCGCGACACTGGCGCGGCGGGCGGCGGTCGTCCTCAACCTCGTCGGCCCCTACACCCTCCACGCTCGACCGGTGATCGCCGCCTGCGTCGAGGCCGGCTCCCACTACCTCGACCTGACCGGAGAGATCCCGTTCGTGCGGACGATCCTGCGCGACTTCGACGCCGCCGCCCGCGAAGCTGGCATCGCGATCGTGCAGACGTGCGGCTTCGAAGCCCTGCCGCCCGATCTCGCGGTGCTGCTCGCCGCCGAGGCGGCGCGCGAGCGCTGGGGGGAGGAGCTCGCAACGGTCGACCTCGAGGTCCGGGTCAAGGCCCCTCCCGGCCTGCCCCGTCCCTCCGACGGGGTCTCCGGCGGCACGAGCCAGAGCATGGTCGCGGTCACCGCCGATCCCGACGCGGCCGTCGCGGCCGACCCGGCGGCGCTGATCGAGGATCCGGCTCGGGCCGCGCGGGTGCGGGACGCGAGCCCGATCGAGGTCGGGGTCCGGCGTGCCGGCCCGGCCGTGATCGCCCCGATGGCCCCGGCCGCGTTCATCAACCCGGCGGTGATCCAGCGGACGGCCGAGCTCACCGCCGCCGACGGCTCCGCGCCCCCGTTTCGCTACCGCGAGGGGTTCGCGCTCGACGGCGGCGCCGCGACCCTGCCGGCCCGGCTCGCGATCGCCGGCGCGCTGGCGGCGACGCAGGCGGGGATGCGCCGGACGCTCCTCGCCGGACCGGGCACCCGCCGCCGCGTCAGCTCCCTGCTCGGTCGGCTCCTCCCCTCCTCCGGCTTCGGCCCCGACCCCGGCCGGCTCGAGGGCTGGCGCTGGAGCCTGCGCGTCGAGGCCGCGACGCGGGGCGGGCAACGCGTCTCGGTGTCGGCCGAGGCGGATGGCCACCCGGGCTATCTGACCACGGCGCGGATCCTCGGCGAGGCGGGGCTCGTCGTCGCCGCCGAGCCGCCGCCCGGAGGGGGCTGTCTGACCCCGGCGGCGGCGCTCGGGTCCGCCTCCGCCCCGCGCTTCGGGCGCGCCGGCCTGCGCTTCGGGGTGGCCGGGTAGCTCCGCCCGGTTCCTAGCGCGGGTGCTGGGCGTTCATCCCGGCTCGCAGCTCGGCGCGGGTGAGCTTCCCGGCCGGGACCGCATCGGCGCGGTAGGAGAACGTGCCGGGGAACTCGAGGACGAAGGTCCGTGATCCATCGGGCGCGAACTCGCTGACGGGGTGGGGAGTCGACAGGAGGCCGCCCCAGGCCATCATCCAGCTTCCGCTCGCCGATCGCCGCGCCGACCCGCAACAGACCGCCGAGGGGACATCCGGGTCGCCGACCGCCTCGAGCAGGGTTGCGGTCCCGGCGTCCTCGTCGATCTCGTAGCGGACCGCGCGCGGCGGCCGCCCCTGCCCCTGGCCGTTGTCGAACGCGGTCAGGGTCCCGTCCGCGTTGACGCGCGCGTAGTGCTGGCCGCCGAGCGGGTTCGACGCGTGGGGATCACCGAGGACCGTGAGGCTCTCCGGCGTCGGCGTCCCGCCGAGCTTCCAGAGCACCTCGCCGGTGTCGCGGTCGATCTCGTAGATGCCGTCCGTGTGCCGCAGCGAGATCACCACCGAGTCGGCGGTGGCGTCCATCGAGTTGATGTGGACGATGTCGTACTCGTTGTCTTCGGCCTGAGGGATCGCGTAGTCGCCCCACCAGTGGTCCGTCTCCTCGAGGCCGACGTGGTCCTTGCTGTTCCAGGACCAGACGAGGTCGCCGTCGGGCTCGACCTCCTGCAGCTCGGCGTCGAGCGCGATCCCGTCCGGAGGCCCGCCGTAGGCGGTCATGTCGATCGGGTTCGCCCGCGGCTTGTAGCTCATCAGCATGTAGTTGCCGTTCGGCAGGAGCTGCAGGTCGTGGGAGTCGAGCTCGGTGCCGACCGTCCGCAGGGTGTTGAGCAGGTTGCCGTCGAGGTCGCGGATGTAGTAGCGGTCGTTGGCGGACACGGCGAGGGTGCCGTCGGGCAGGAGCTTGAAATCGCCCGGCTTGATCGGGTCGTGGCGCCACCAGACCGGGACGCCGTTGCCGTCGAACATCACCGCGTACTGGCGCGGCGTCACCAGGTACCACTTCTGCTGCGCCGGCCCGTACTCGGTGAAGGTCCAGTCGGGGAAGTCGTTCGGCAGGCAGCGGACGTGGTAGGTCGAGGTACCTACGTCGGTGTCGGTCGCCAGCTCGAACTCCTGGCCGGACGCGAGCGGGACCGTGGTCGTGAAGGTGCCGTTGCGGGCCGGGCCGCCATCGACCGCGACCGCGGTGTCGACGGGGGCCTCGACCGTCACGTCGACGGGGCCGTTGTTGCAGCGGGTGACGTAATCGGGCACCTGCGGGTCGAAGTCGGGGTAGAGATCGGGGGCGGCGGTGATCTCGAGCTCCGCGGGGCCCGCGCCGGTCGTGAACGCGTAGTCGATGCCGCAGACCGGGTGCTCGCTCTTGGCGCAGAGCCGGTAGTGGTACTTCGTCTCGGGGTCGAGCCCGGTCAGTTCCTCGGAGACCGGGTGGCCGTCGCGGTCGCTGATCGTGATCGCGCGGTGGGTCGTCTCCGAGCCGTAGCTCTTCGTCGGCCCGTACTCGAACCAGTAGGTCGACGCACCGTCCTCGGTATCGGCGACGAGGCCGGTCACCGTCGCCGTCGTCGCGCCGACGTCGGTCGCCGGCTGGGTGACGCCGAAGGCGCAGCCGCCGAAGAGGAGGGCGGCGAGGATCACGAGGACGGCGGCGGCCCCCGGCCGCCGCGATCGGATGCTCCGCCCTTCGCTCATGAGTGCTCCCCTCGCGGGCCCCGGCCCGCATGCCTCGCTGGACATCGCCCTTTCCCGCGCGCAGCCAAACACAAGCGAGAAGCGGCAACAAGGGCTCTATGTATCGCGCAACGGAGTGCTGCAACTGCGCGGCCCCCGACTTCTTCGGGGCCCACCGGCGGCGACCGGCCTCGCCGGCGGGCGGAACCGGCTCGAGCATCCCCGTGGCGAGCTCACGCTCGTTGATCCGGCCCCCGGCGCGGAGGGTGGTCGCTCCCTCGCGCTCGGGGTGCTCCGCGGAGCACCCCGGCGCCCGCGGGATCGACCGGCCCAAGGCGCCTGCCGGAATCGAACCGGCGTACGCGGCTTTGCAGGCCGCTGCGTAGCCACTCCGCCAAGGCGCCGCGGCACGCAAGCGTACCCGCCCGGCGCCGCGTCCCGGTCGCGAAGGTAGATTGGCGGCGATGGATCGCTCCCGGAGGCGGCTCGGCACGGTGCTCGCGGTCATCGCGCTCGCCGTGGCGGGCACGGTGCTCGCAGCCACCGCCGATGCCCGGATCAAGCGCTGCAACGGGCAGAGGGTCCTCTGCGACCAGCCCTTCAACGAGATCGTGCTCGCTGGCGCCCACAACGCGATGTCGGCCGATTCGCTCGGCTGGGTGTTGCCGAACCAGTCGATCGCGATCCCCGACCAGCTCCAGCTCGGGATCCGGGCGCTGCTGATCGACACCTACTACGGCGTCGCCACCGGCGCCGGCACCGTCGTCAACGCCGACGCCTCCGACCCCGGCGCGCGCACCTACCTCTGCCACGTCCTCTGCCAGCTCGGCGCCTCGCGGCTGGCGCCGGTGCTGCGCCAGATCCGCCGCTTCCTGCGCAACCGGCCGAACAACGTGCTGCTGATCGACAACGAGGACTACATTTCCCCGCCCGCGTTCGCGGCCGCGATGCGCCGCAGCGGCCTGCTCGACTACGCCTACCGCGGGCCGACCGACGCATGGCGGACGCCGCGCTGGATGATCCGCCAGCGCCAGCAGGTGGTCCTGCTCGCCGACAACGACGCCGGCGACTACCCCTGGTACCACCGGACCTACCAGGGGATCCTCCAGGAGACCCCCTACACCTTCCCGAGCCCGGACCTGCTGATCGAGCCGGCGAGCTGGAAGGCGAGCTGCGGCCCCAACCGCGGCGACGTGACGGGGTCGATGTTCCTGATGAACCACTGGTCGCCGCCGACCGCTCCGGTCCGGCCCGACCTCGATGCGGCGGCGAAGGTGAACGCGCGCCCGGTGATCGTCGGCCGGGCCGAGGAGTGCGCCCGGGTCCGTGGCCGCCTGCCCTCGATCATCGCCGCCGACCAGGTCACCGCCGGCGACCTGCGGGGTGCGGTCCGTGACCTGAACGGGATCGTGGCCGGGGCCGCCTCGCCCTGAAGCCCGCCCGGCCTCCGGCGTCTCTAATCGCCGTCTAATCGTCCCCGGACAGGCTCGTGCCGACGTGAGCGGAGACGACAGGAGGAGGAACTCGAGATGAGCAGGATCGGATGGCCCCTCGCCGCGGTGATCGCCGCCCTCGTGATCGCGGTGGCGATCCTCGCCGGCGCCCTGATCGCCGGTGGCGACGGCGATGACGAGGACGGGCCGGAGATCGCCACGGTCACCGTCCCGGCTCAGCCCGCCGGGGTAACGGGGGGCGCGGAGGGGGCCGCGACCGCGCCCCAGGGCGTCGGCCCCGCCGACGCCGACCCCGACGACCGGCCCCTCGGCTCGGCCGAGGCGGGCCGGGCCGGTCGCGCCGCGATCGCCGCGGTCGGGGGCGGCACCGTGGTCGAAGTCGATCGCTCCGACGATCCCGGCGAGGCGTACGAGGTCGAGGTCCTCACCGACCGCGGCGAGATCGACGTCGCCCTCGATCACAATCTGAGGCGTGTTCCGAACGCGGCATACGAGGACTCCTACGGCGACTGACCCGGGGGCGGCGCGATGCGCGTCCTGATCGTCGAGGACGAGGCGAAGCTCGCCCGCCTGATTCGGACCGGGCTCGAGGAGCGCGGCTTCGCCGTGGACGTCGCCGGCACCGGCGAGGACGCGCTCTGGATGGCCGGCTCGACACCGTACGAGGCGATCGTCCTCGACGTCATGCTCCCCGGCATCGACGGCTTCGAGACCTGCCGGCGGCTCCGCGAGGACGAGGTGTGGACGCCGATCGTGATGCTGACCGCGCGCGATGCGATCGCCGACCGGGTCGGCGGGCTCGACGGCGGCGCCGACGACTACCTGACGAAGCCCTTCGCCTTCCCCGAGCTCGAGGCCCGGCTGCGGGCCCTCGCGCGCCGCGGCGGCGAGCCGCGCCCGGCGGTGCTGCGGGCGGACGGGCTGGCCCTCGACCCCGCCTCGCGCACGGTCGAGCGGGACGGCGAGCCGATCCAGCTCTCCCCGACCGAGTTCGCGATGCTGGAAGCGTTCATGCGCAGGCCGGGGATCGTCCTCTCGCGGCTGCACCTGCTCGAGCTCGTCTGGGACAACGCCTACGAGAACCGCTCGAACGTCGTCGACGTCTACGTGCGCTACCTGCGGGCGAAGATCGACGAGCCGTTCGGGACGGACTCGATCGAGACGATCCGCGGGGCCGGCTACCGGCTGCGGGCGGGAGCATGAGCTCGCGGATTGCGGCGATCCCGATCCGGCTCCGGCTGGCGTTGGGCTTCGCCGTCGTGATGGCGGTCGTCCTCGCGGCGGTCGGCGCCTTCGTCTACCTGCGGACCGGCTCCGACCACGACGCGCAGATCTCGCGCGAGCTCGGCGCGCGGATGGCCGGCGTCGTCGCGATCGTCCGCGACGACGGCGACGACCTCGGCGACCCCGAGCAGGATCCGCTCGGCCGCGTCGATGCCGCCGGCCTCGTCCAGGTGCTCGGTCCCGACCGGCGGGTCGCCGATGCCACCGACGACGCCTACCTGACGACGCCGCTGCTCGGCCCCGCCGAGACGAGGCGACTGCTCGACGGCGAGGTCGATGCCTACGACGTCGACGCGCCCGGCGGCCCGATGCGCGTGATCGCCGCCCGCAGCCAGGACGACGGCGTCCCCTACACGATCTACGTCGCCGCTTCCACGGCCGAGCGGGACGAGGCGCTCTCCAACCTCCTGGCGCTGCTGCTGATCGGCGGCCCGGCGGCGCTCCTCGCCTCGACGCTGGCCGCCTACGGGGTCGCGACCGCGGCCCTGCGACCGGTCGACGCGATGCGCCGCCGCGCCGCCGCGATCAGCTCCGAGGAGCCCGGCGCACGGCTGCCGGTCGGCGCCGCCGACGACGAGATCGCCGAGCTCGGCCGGACCCTGAACGAGATGCTGGGCCGGCTCGAGACGGCGATCGACCGCGAGCGCCGCCTCGTCGCCGACGCCAGCCACGAGCTGCGGACCCCGCTGGCGATCCTCAAGGCCGAGGTCGAGCTCGCCCTGGCGGAAGGGCGGAGCGTCGACGAGCTCCGGGCGGCGCTGCGCTCGAGCGGCGAGGAGGTCGACCGGCTCGCCGAGCTCGCCGACGACCTGCTGGTCCTCGCCCGCGCCGACGAGGGCCGGCTTCCCCTGCACCCCGAGCGGGTCGCCGTCCGCGAGCTGGTCGAGCGTGTCGGTCGCGGCTTCGAGGCGCGGCTGGGCGGCCGCCGGCTCACCTGCGCGGTTCCGGGCCGGCTCGTCCTCGAGGCCGATCCGCTCCGGGTCGAGCAGGCGCTGACCAACCTGATCGACAACGCCGCCCGCCACGGCGAGGGCACGATCGCCGTCGCGGCGAGCGCCGCCGGCGATCGTGTCGAGCTGACCGTCCGCGACGAGGGCGCGGGCTTCCCGGACGAGCTCCTCGAACGCGCGACGGAGCGCTTCGCCCGGGCCGGCGACGGCGGCGCCGGGTCGGGGCTGGGGCTGGCGATCGCCGAGTCGATCGCGATCGCGCACGGAGGCTCGCTCGAGGTGGCCAACGATGGCGGCGCCCGGGTCACGATCGTGCTGCCGAGGGCGGCAAGCCACCCGCTCGTCGCCTCCTGATCGGTCCTAATCGGCCTCTAATCCGGCCCCTGCAACCTCCGGTCGGCAATCAACGACCGTAGGAGGCAACTGAGATGAAGAAGCTGGGAGCCGTCGCGCTCACCGCCATCGGCGTCGCCCTCGCGAGCATCGCGATGGCGGTGCCGGCGACCGCCGCGGCGGCAGGCGTCCACAAGGCCGCCGAGCAGGAGTGCAAGCTCGAGCGCGCCACCGACACGCGCGAGTTCGTCAACCAGTACGGCGGCAAGGGCAAGCGGGCCCTGAAGCGCTGCATCCGGCACGAGAAGCGCAGCGCCAAGCGGGACTGCAAGGAGGAGCGTGCCACCGACACGCGCGAGTTCGTCAACCAGTACGGCGGCAAGGGCAAGCGGGCCCTGAAGCGCTGCATGATCGACGAGATCCGCTGAGCCGGGGCGGGCCGGACGAAGCCGGGGGCCTGCGGCCCCCGGCTTCGTCGTGCTCGGGGTCGGTGGACGGGTCGGCGAGTCCCGTCGGCGCTCAGGCCGGCGGCGCCTCGGCGAACTGCGGCGCGTCGCCGCCGATCTCGTGCCAGTCGGCCTTGTAGGCGACCTGCAGGTGGAAGCTCGGCTCGAGATCGAGGTCGCGCATCAGCCCCGCGGCCACGAAGTACTTCTCGCCGAGGTCGTCGTAGAGGCTCGATCCGCACCTGCTGCAGAAGTTGCGCGGCGCGAACTCGCTCTCGTACCGCGTGACCAGGTCCTCGCCCTTGGTGAACCTGAAGTTCTCCTTCGCGACGACGACGCCCGCGAGGCTCGACCCCGTCCACCGCTGACAGCGCGTGCAGTGGCAGTAGCCCAGCGACTCCGGATCCTGGACCTCGTACTCGACGGCGCCGCACAGGCACGCCCCCTTGAGCGTCTTGGCCATGACGAACCCTCCTCCGGTTGGCGTTGAACGATCCCGGGGCAACGCTACCACCGGCGAGCCCGTGCGCCGCGATCGAGGGGCCGGAGTTGCCGGGCGCCCGGTTAGGTATCCCTAACACGCTGCTAGGCTACGGTCCGATGCCACCCGGGCGCTGCTGCCGATCGACCCCGCGATGCCGCCGCTGCCCACTGCGGACGGTGGCGGAGACGCCGACCGGGACCGGGTCCCCCACCCCCGCCCACATGCGCGGCCTGCCCGAGTCGCTGTGGAAGTACGAGCCGCTTCTGCGCGCGAGCTGGGAGCGCCGGCGGTCGGAGGCCACAGCGCCCGCCGCCGACCGCGCCGCCTGACTCAGTCGGCCTCGGCGTCGCCGAGCTTGTCGCCCTCGCGATAGACGAACTCGTCGAGCATCATCGGGAAGTCCTCGAGCCGCTCGGCGACCTCGAGCAGCGACCCCATCCGCGACTCCTCCTCGACCTGCTCGGCGATGAACCAGTGCAGGAACACCTCGCTCGCGCTATCGCGGGTCTCCCGGGCGATGTCGAAGAGCTCGTGGATCGCGACCGTGTTCGACCGCTCCTGCTCGAGCGCCAGGCGAACGGGCTCGACGTGGTCCTTGAACTCGTCGATCGGGGCGGCGATCTCGGTCAGCTTCGGCCGCGTGCCCGAGTCGATCAGGTAGGCGACCATCTTCGCCGCGTGCTCGCGCTCCTCCTCGGCCTGCTCGTTGAACAGCCGGGCCAGGTTCGGGTAAGTCGCGGCGTCGTAGTAGGAGGCGATCGCCACGTACTGGTGCGCGGCGGCGTACTCCCGGCCGATCTGCTCGTTGAGGGCGTCGATCAATCGCTCGGAGGGCATGGCCCGATCATCCCAGATCCGCCGCTGGGCCGGCGGCGACACGCGCTGCCTCCCTCCCTCGCGGTCGGGGCCCGCGCTCGCCGCCCGAGGGCGGCAAGCGCGGGCCCGCCGGGTCTCGTGATGGCCTCCCCGCTCAGCCCCCTCGCTACGGCGCCTGGGGCTGCTGGTAGACGGTCTCGCCGGCGACCATGGTCCGAAGCACCTGCGTGGATTCGATCTCCAGCAGCTCGGTCTCCAGCGGATTCCGATCGACGACCACGATGTCGGCGTCCTTTCCGGGCACCAGGGAGCCCACCCGCTTGTCCAGGCCGAGCTGCCGGGCCGACCCCATCGTGTGCGCCGGTGCTCGCCCGTCAGGGACTTATGAGCCCGCCGGCACGCGGACCATTTAGGCCGGGAGCGCGGACCCGCGCGTCGAGTCCTAGGGTTGCGCTGATTGGGCTCGGCGGGCGCTCGCCGTTCGTCCGGGCTACCGGGCATCGCGGCTACCCGATCGCGGCTCCGCGTCGTCTGGGCCATAACCGGGCCACGGCGGGAACCGGGCGAAGCGCGCGAACCGCGCTGCAATGAGAAGCGGCTGATGGGATTCGAACCCACGACCTTCTGCATGGCAAGCAGACGCTCTAGCCAACTGAGCTACAGCCGCACGGGGGCGGGATTATAGAAGGGGCCTCACGGCACCGCGGCGGCGGGTGAGCGTCGCCGTTGCGCCCGTGCGGGCGGGAATGGCGCTCGCCGGATCGGGGCGTCGGGCGCGTGCGGAGCGCGGCGGGGCGGCGTGCGGTCAGGCGGCGTCGAGCGCCTCGTTGACGAGGCGGTCGGCCTCGGCGTTGAGCTCGCGGCGGACATGGCGGATCGACCAGGAGTCGAGGCGGCCGAGGGCGGCGGTCGCGGCTGCGTGGAGCGGCTTCAGGTCGGGCTTTTTGACCTTGTACTCGCCCCGCACCTGCTTGACGACCAGCTCCGAGTCGCCGACGATCTCGAGCTCGGTCGCGCCGTGAGCGGCGGCTTGCTCGATCCCGAGGATCAGCGCCCGGTACTCGGCGACGTTGTTGGTCGCCCTGCCGATCAGCTGCGAGACGCTGTGGATCACCTCGCCGTCCCGATCGCTGAGGACCGCGGCGATCGCTGCCGGGCCGGGATTGCCGCGGGCCCCGCCGTCGACGTGGACCGTGAGCTTCATGGCTCCTCGACCGGTGCGGTCATGGACGTCTTCTCCTCGAGCGTGCCGTCCACGGCGACCATCAGGTTCCAGGCCCGGTCGGGGGCGCCGAGCTGGTCGATCGTGTCCCCCTTGCCCGACTCGCGGACCTCGTGCCCGCGGCCGGCCGGCGCGACCTCCCACTGATACCAGGTGATCTCCCAGGCGATCGTCAGGCGGACCGTCCCGCCGCCGTTGCCCTTGCGGATCAGCGCCGTCGCCCGCGGCGAGCCGAGGGTCCTGGTCAGGCCGGCCACCGTGCGGCGGTGGTTGGAGCGGTTGAAGGCCGCGACGGCGTCGGCGACGGAGGTCCCGGCCGGCTCCGCGCCGGGCGCGGGCGCCGGGGCCCGCCGGCTCCCGACCCCCTCCCCCTCCCCCGGATCCGGCTCCGCCACCCGGGAGCCGTCCGCTTCCCGATCGGGCAGGCGCCAGGACGAGAGCAGCCCGCCGATGACGCCGCCGCCGCGACCGCGCCGGCGTTGGGTTCCGGCCGACGCCCCCGCCGCCGCCACGTCCTCGGGGCGAAGCCAGCCGGCGGCCTCGGCGCGGGGCTTGCAGAGCTCGCAGACGGCGAGGCCGGCGCCGGCGCCGGTCACGAACTCGATCGCGCGCTCGCCGGGCAGCAGGCGCCGCCCGCAGACGGCACAGGCGGGATCGGGCTCCGGCTCGCCGTGCATCGGCCGCAGGTTAGATCAAGGCCGAGACGGGCCGGCCGCGACCGGCGGCCCCGCCGTCAGGCCGCGTTCTGCAGGTGCGACCGCATCCCCAGCACCGCCTTCGTGTGGAGCTGGGAGACTCGCGACTCGGTCACCCCGAGCACCTCGCCGATCTCGCGCAGCGTCAGGGTCTCGTAGTAATAGAGGGCGATGACGAGCCGCTCGCGGTCGGGCAGCGACTCGATCGCGTCGGCGAGCCGGTCCTTCAGCTCGACCGTGTCGATCGCCTCCTCGGGATCGACCGCGTTCGGGTCGTGGATCGTGTCGAGGAGCGAGACCTGGCCGCCATCGGGATCGGAGACCGTCCAGAGGTCGTCGAGCGCCAGCACCGAGGAGTTGGCGATCTCCAGCAGGGTCGTCCGGAAGTCCTCGACCGAGATCCCGAGGCGATCGGCCATCTCCTCCTCGCTCGGAGCCCGCCCGAGCTTGTTCTCGAGCTCCGAGTGGGCCTTCTCGACGTCGCGGGCCTTCGCCCGGACCGAGCGCGGCACCCAGTCGAGCGAGCGCAGCTCGTCGATGATCGCGCCGCGGATCCGCGCGACCGCGTACGTCTCGAACTTGATGTCGCGGTCGAGGTCGTAGCGCTCGATCGAGCCGATCAGGCCGATCAGGCCGTAGGAGATGAGATCGCCCTCCTCGACGTGGGACGGAAGGCCCGAGGCCATTCGCCCCGCGACGTACTTGACGAGCGGCGAATAGGCGACGACGAGCCGCTCGCGAGCGCGCTCGTCTCCTTCCTCCTTGCAACGACGCCAAAGCTCCTTGAGCTCGACCGCCTTGACGTTGGTCTCCATTCCGGGTCCTCCTCGGGCCATACGTTAGTCAAGGTCGCCGCTATGCCCGCGGGTGAGCGCCGGCGTAGGCAGCGCGCAACCGCCCCGGCTCGACGCGGGTGTAGATCTGGGTGGTCGAGATGCTCGCGTGGCCGAGCAGCTCCTGGATCGAGCGCAGGTCGGCGCCGCCCTCGAGCATGTGAGTGGCGAACGAGTGCCGCAGCGCGTGCGGCGAGACGCGGCCGGCGATCGCTGCCTCCTCCACCCAGCGGCCGAGCCTCCGCGTCACGTCCGAGGGCGACAGGCGCCGGCCGCTCTTCGAGAGCAGCAGGGCCCGCTGCGCGGGATCGCCGACGAGCGCCGGCCGAAACCGCTCCAGGTACCGCGAGACAGCCCGCTGCGCGGGCTCGCCGAGCGGCACGATCCGCTCCTTGCCGCCCTTGCCGCTGACCCTGACCGTCTCGGCGTCGAAGTCGACCGAGTCGACGTCCAGGGCCACGAGCTCGGCGCAACGGAGCCCCGAGGAGTAGGCGAGCTCGAGCATCGCGCTGTCGCGGGCGGCGAGCGGCGTCGTCGCCGGGATCCGCTCGAGCAGCCGCCGGGCCTGCTCGCGGTCGAGCACCCGGGGCAGGCGCGAGGCCGACCTCGGGTTCGGCAGCAGCTCGGCCGGGTTCTGCGCGGCGACCCCGGCCCTGGTCAGGTGGTCGAAGAGCCCGCGCGCGGCCGCCAGCTTGCGCCCGACCGTGGTCCGCTCGAGCCCGCGCCCGGCGAGGGCCGCCGCGTAGCCCCGCAGGCGCCGGTAATCGAGCCCGCGCGGATCGTCGATGCCGGCGGCGGTCGCCCACCCCGCGAGCTCCTCGAGGTCGCCGGCGTAGGCGCGCATCGTGCTCGCCGCGAGCTGCCGGGCGCGAAGCTCGCGCCGGTAGCCGAGCAGCGCCGCCCGCCACGCGGCCGAGACGGCCGCCGCCCGCTCGCGCTCGTCGTCGCTCGCCATCGCAAGGCCCGATTCGCGGTTCGGGGGCCGGAACCTGCCGACGGCTGCGATCCTGTCGCGCCGCGAGGCGGGCACGGCTCGCTCAGCCGATGTAGATCGGTGTGCCGACGTCGACGCGGTCGTAGAGCTCGATCACGTCCGGCACCGCCATCCGCACGCAGCCGTGCGATGCGGCGCTGCCGAGCGAGGCGGTGTCGTCGGTGCCGTGGATGCCGGCGCCGTCGTAGATCCCCATCCACCTCGCCTTCAGCGGGTTGTCGGGCCCGGGCGGGATCGTCTGCCCGGCGAGGCTTCCCGCCCAGCCCGAGTCGGGGACGCTCCAGACGGGATCGACCTGCTTGTTCTGGATGCTGTAGAGCCCCGTCGGCGTGTCGAAGCCCTGGGCGCCGATCGCGACGGTGTAGGTCCTGACCGGCTTCAGGTCCTCGTAGAGCGTCAGCGTGAAGTTCGATCGATCGACCACGAGGTAGGTCGGATACTCGTCGGCGACCTCGGCGGTGCTGACCTCGGGCTTGACCTTCTCGACCTCGGCCTCGACGATGCGGTCGGACGGGTCCTCGAGAGCCCGCTCGACCCCCCGCGTCAGCCCGCCCCGATCGACCGTGAGCCCCGACCTCGAGGCGACGGGAACGAGCTTGCCGCCGCTCGGCTCGACGCTGGCGTCGACGGGCTCGCGATCGATGTTGGCGGCGATGTGGGCGACGAAGTGGTCGACTGCCTCGCGGTCGTACTCGATCCTCGGCGTGATCGCCTCGTGGACCTCCTCGCCGGTCAGCGCTCGCCAGGTGCGGCCGGCCAGCCCGCCCTCCCGGGACGCGGCGAGGGCCTCGTCGATGGTCCGCTCGACGTCGGCGCTGACGTCGCTCTCGTGACGGGTCAGCGTGAACTTCTCGTCCCCGTACTTGACGGTGACGGTCTCGCTCAGCGGGTCGATCAGGTTGCGCTCGACCTCGCCCCGCGCCGCGTCGGCGTCGAGGCCGCCCACATCGACGCCGCCGATCGTCACCCCCTCGGCGATCGTTCCGTCCCGGCTCGCGTCCCAGAGGTAGGCGCCCAGCGCGACGAGGACCGCCGTGAGGACGACCGCGACCAGCGAGATCTGTGCCTTGCGCCCCATCGAGGGAGGAGTTACGAGATCGCCGCGCGACGCCCTCCTGGCGCCCCGCTTCTCTTTCTGAAGTGTAGGCGGAGCGGCGGTCGGCCGGCACCGCGGCGCCGCGGTGCAACCGCCGTTGCGGGGCCGACTCGGAGCCCGCGGCCGGGCCTCGGGTCAGATCCCGAACGGCTCGCGCTCGGTGCCGCTGCCCTCGTCCCCGGACGGTTGCGGCGGCTGCGCCAGCGGACTGCGCCGCAGGAAGCGCTCGACCTCGCCCTCGTAGGTGTAGCCGGTCTCGACCCCGCGGAGGATCGGGCGCAGGCGCAGGTGCTCGGCGAACGCGAGCACGGTCTCGCGCGTCGTGTAGCCGTACTCGAAGCCGCTCGCCTTGTACCGGCGGTTGTCGAGGCCGCGACCGAAGCGCAGCAGGTCGAGCATCTCCGGCCCGAGCCGCAGCCCGAACGGCCGCAACGGCGCGGCCAGCAGACCGGTCCCCCAGGGCGAGAGCGCGGGAAGCGCCCGCTTCCCGAGCAGCCCGATCACCTCCGACAGCGCCAGGACGCCGTCGGCTGCCACGTTGTAGACGCCCGGCAGCCGGTTCAGCGTCGCGTGCTCGAGGGCGTGGACGACGTCGTCCTCGTGCACGAACTGCAGGCGCGGGTCGAAGCCGGCGATCATCGGCACCAGCGGCAGCGACATGAGCCGGGTGAAGGACGTCGTCACGTCGGGACCGAGGACGTTGGAGCAGCGCAGGACGGTGACGTCGACGTCCCGCTGCTTGCCGGCGAAGTCGATCACCGAGGCCTCGGCGTCGACGATGTCGCGCTCGATCGGAGCCGCCGGCGGCCGCGAGCGATCCATCGCCTCGGTGAAGAACGCGGGGTCGGTCCGCGCCGATCCGTAGACGTGCCCGGACGACTTGAAGATCAGCTTGCGGACCGGCGAGCCCTCGCCGGCGCAGGCGGCGAGCAGGTTCATCGTCCCGGTCACGTTGCTCTCGTGGGCGCGCCGCCGCGAGGTCGTGGCCGAGTCGACGACGAGGCGGGCGTCGATGACGGTGTCGATCCGGGCGGCGCGCACGATCCGCTGGATCAGCCCGTGCTGGTCGGAGACCTTGACGAACTCGGTCCGCTCGAGCTCGCGCGTCGGGTCGCGGGAGTCGACGCCGACGATCGCCTCGACCTCCGCGAACGACTCGAGGGCCTGGGCGAGCCGGCCGCCCCAGTAGCTCGAAAGGCCGGTGATCAGCACCCGGCGCCGCCCGCGTCGGGCCCCGTCCACGTCGACGCCGCCGCTCATCCCAGCCAGACCGACCGGCGCCGGCTGACCATCTCCTCGAGGTTCTCCTGGATCCGCGCCCGCACCTCCTGCGCGACGGACTGGACCAGCGCCTTGTCCTCGGCCGGGTCCGGCCCCATCGCGGTCGTGTCGATCGGTTCCAGGAAGCGGATCCTGAACTTGGCCGGCAGGTAGCCGAGCATCCCGAGCGGGCCGAGCCACGGAAAGGTCGGCGTCAACGGGAAGTAGAGCAGCCCCGTTGCCCTCTGCAGGAGCCGCGAGCGGGCGAACACGGGTGCCGCCTCCTCGGCCCCGACGACGCAGACGGGCACGATCCGGGCCTGACCGCGCATCGCGGCCTCGACGAACCCGCCGCGCCCGAAGCGCCGCACCCTGTAGCGGTCCTTGACGAGCTTCTCGGTGCCCTTGCGGCCCTCGGGGAAGACGAGCACCAGGCCGCCCTCGTCGTAGAGCAGGCGGTGGACGTTGGCCGGATGGGCGGGAACGCAGCCGATCTTCGGCAGCAGCGCCGAGAACCCCGGATAGCCCTTGAAGAAGTGCTCCACGGTCATGTGCAGCGGCCGCGGGTGCGGGTGCTCATCGCGGATCGCCTTGCCGATCATCACCGCGTCCGGCGGCAGCGCTCCGGCGTGGTTGGAGACGAGCAACGCTCCGCCCTCGTCGGGAACGTTCCCGACCCCCTCGACCTCGCAGCGGAACCAGTACCGGTAGAAGAACTCGACCAGGGTCGCGTCGAAGACGGCCTCGACCCGCTCGGAGCGGCCTCAGTCGTCGATCCGGCGGTCGGGCTCGATCGCCGGCAGGAGCGCACGCATCCGCTCGCGGTCGCGGGGGTCGAGCTCGGAGCCGGACCGCCCGGCGGGGCCGGGCATCGGGGCCAGCGATGTGTTGCGCGGGGCCACGATGGGATCTTCGCACCAAGCGCCGGCCCCGGCGAGGCCGGGGCGGTGGCTAAGCTCGATCCATGGCGGAGCCCGAGTCCGGCCGGGGAAGGCGGAGGCGCCCGCCGCGAGCTGTCACCTACCCGTACCGGCGGATCGAGCGCGTCGAGGTGACACCCGCGGACGAGCCCGATCCGTACGGCGACGATTCGCCGGCCTGGCTCGCGATCGACTGGGGACGGCACCTGCGGACGATCGAGGCCGGCGGGACGCCGATCAACTACGCGGAGATCGGCGAGGGGCCGGCGATCGTCTTCGTGCACGGCCTCGGCGGCTGCTGGCAGAACTGGCTCGAGAACATGCCGCGGATGGCGGCGCTCGGGTTCCGGGCGATCGCTCTCGACCTGCCCGGCTTCGGCTCCAGCCCGATGCCTCCCTGGCAGATCTCGATCCCCGACTACGGCCGGCTGCTCGGCGGCTTCCGGGAGGCGCTCGGCCTCGACGCCTGCACCCTGGTCGGCAACTCGATGGGGGGCTTCATCGCCGCCGAGGTGGCGGTCGGGGAGCCGGAATGGGTCGAGCGGCTCGTCCTCGTCTCCTCGGCCGGGATCAGCCATGCACGGATGCGGCGGGGGCCGGTCCTCGCCGGCGCCCGGGTCAGCGTGCTCGTCAACCCGCTCCTGCGGCGACTCGACATCGCGGCGATGAGGCGTCCCGGGCTGCGCGGCCTGCTGATGGGCGGCGTTATCCGCCATCCCGAGTGGATGCCGCGGGAGATGCTGGTCGAGTTCATCGCGCCCGCGCTCGGCGCCCCGGGCTTCGTCCCGGCGGTGGCCGCGCTGACCGGATACGACCTGCTCGACCGCCTCGCGCGGATCCGCATGCCGACGCTCGTCGTCTGGGGCCGGGACGACCTCGTGGTTCCGGCCGCGGATGCCGCCGGCTTCATCGAGCGCATCCCCGGGGCGCGGCTCGTCGTCTTCGACGACTGCGGCCACCTGCCGATGGCGGAGCGTCCGGTCCGGTTCAACCGGCTGCTCGCGGGCTTCTGTGGCGCCCGCGCGAGCTAGCCGCGGGCTCGGACCATCGACACGATCGCCAGCGGGATGCGGCGCCGCGAGGCCGCGAGCGCGTCCGCCAGGGCGGCCGCGGTCGCCGGCCCGTGGATCCCGGTCCCATGCCCGGTCAGCAGGTGCATGGGCTCGAGCTCGGCGAGGCGCCGCGGTGGCAGCGCCCGCAGCATCGGATGCACGCCGACGGCCTCATCGCCGGCCCGGAAGTAGCGGGCGGTGCCGACGGCCTCGGGGACGATCAGGGCCCGATCGGCGGGCGAGTGGATCGCGACCTCGCGCCAGAAGCGGCGGTCGAGGACCTTCACCGGCTCGAGCCCGCTGCCCTCGATGCCGGTGAACGGCAGCCGGTGAAGCGGCGCCCCGAGCCGCTCGGCGAAGGCGCCGCAGTCGCGCTCGTGGCGATCGAGGAGCTGCAGGACGCCGGCCACGCCCTCGCCCCCGGCGACGGTCGCGATCCGCTCGTCGACCCCGGGGGCGTCGACCGGATCGATCACCCAGACCTTGCCGCCGCCGTCACCGAGCCGGACGCAGTGGCTGGCGCGCTGCATCAGCTCGCCGCGGTCGGCGAGCCAGCTCAGGCCGAGATCGTGCTCCTCGAACCGCGGCCGTCCCATTCAGCGCCCGCCCGGTGCCCGACGTTGAGTAGCCGCCACGGATGATCGTCCGGCGGCGGCGGCGTAGCCTCGGAGACGATGACGATCTCCCGTTGCCCCGCCTGTGGAATGGTGACCGTAGCGGTGGCCGACGAGCGCTCGCCTTCGCGCTGCGAGCACTGCGGGCACCACCTCGACGAGTCCGCCCCGGCGAGCCGCACCGGCTCCGGCTCGATCGAGAGCCGCGTCCGCGAGCGACTCTACGGCCGCCAGGGCCTCGGGCGACGCCTCGTCAGGCGGTGACGGCGCCCTCCGAGGCGCTCGAGACGGTCGCCGCATACTTCGCCATCACCCCCGATCGGTAGGCGGGCTCGGGCGGCTCGTAGGCGGCGACGCGCGCCGCGATCTCCTCGTCGTCCAGGTCGACGTCGATCCGGCGGGCGTCGACGTCGACGGTGATCATGTCGCCCTCGCGGATCGCCGCTATCGGTCCGCCCTTGACCGCCTCGGGAGCGACGTGGCCGATCATCAGGCCGCGGGTCGCGCCTGAGAACCGGCCGTCGGTGATCAGCGCCACGTCCTCGCCGTGGCCGCTGCCGACGATCGCCGCGGTGACCTGCAGCATCTCGCGCATGCCGGGGCCGCCGGTAGGCCCCTCGTTGCGGATGACGATGATGTCGCCGGGGTGGATCCCTCCCGCCTTGACCACAGCGAAGCAGTCCTCCTCGCATTCGAACACGCGCGCGGGCCCGGTCTGCCCCGTCCGCTCGGTGCCGGCGACCTTGACCACGGCACCGTCGGGGGCGAGGTTGCCGTGGAGTATCGCGAGGCCGCCCTGCGCCTTGACCGGGTCGCCGACGGGACGGACGACATCCTGGCCCGGCGCCTCGTCGGCGCGGTCGGCCTCCTCGCCGATCGTCCTCCCGGTGACCGTGATCTCGTCGCGGTTGAGCAGGCCGGCCTCCGACAGCCGGCTGAGGATCAGCGGCACGCCGCCGGCGCGGTAGAGGTCGGTCGCCACGTAGCGCCCGCCCGGCTTCATGTCGGCGAACAGCGGCGTCCGCCGCGAGATCCGCTCGAAGTCGGCGATCTCGAGCGCGACGCCCGCCTCGCGCGCGACCGCGAGGAGATGCAGGACTCCGTTCGTCGAGCCGCCGGACGCGCAGACGCAGGCGATCGCGTTCTCCAGCGACCCCCTGGTGATGATCCGGCTCGGGCGCAGGTCGGCGGCGAGGACCTCCATCACCAGCTCCCCGACCTTCTCGGCGACCGTGCCCTTCTCGTCGTCCTCGGCGGGCACCATCGCCGAGCCGCCGGCGGAGATGCCGAGCGCCTCGAACGCACAGGCCATGGTGTTGGCGGTGAACTGGGCGCCGCAGGCTCCGGCTCCGGGGCTGGCGACCCCCTCGAGCTCATGGAGCTCCTCGTCGGTCACGGTGCCCGCGGCGTGGCCGCCGATCGCCTCGAAGACGTCGAGGATCGTGACGTCGCGGCCGTGGTAGCGGCCCGGGGCGATCGACCCCCCGTACAGCATCAGCGACGGGACATCGAGGCGCGCCAGGGCCATCACGCACCCGGGGATCGTCTTGTCGCAGCCCGACAGCGCGACCAGCGCGTCGAACTGGTAGCCGCGCGCGGTGAGCTCGATCGAGTCGGCGATCACCTCGCGGCTGACGAGCGAGCTCTTCATGCCCTTGGTCCCCATCGTGATCCCGTCCGAGATCGCGACCGTGTTGAACTCCATCGGCGTTCCGCCGGCGGCCCGGATCCCGTCCTTGATGTGCTCGGCGAGGCCGCGGAGGTGGTAGTTGCACGGCATCGCCTCGATCCAGGTGTTGGCGATCCCGATCGTCGGCCGGCGGAGCGCCTCGTCGTCGAAGCCGATCCCCTTCATGTAGGCGCGGGCGGCGGCCCGATCGGGACCGTCGAAGACGGCGGCCGAGCGGGGACGCGGTGGTGTGGGGGATTCGCTCATCGCGGGGATTCTCGCGGATCGGGTCAGACGCCGCCGACGCCGTCGACGTTGCCCTCGGCGGCGGTGGGCGTGCCACCGGTCCACTCGCTGAGCCTGGCGATGTCGCGGCGGACGTGGTCGGGGTCGAGCTGGCGACCCGGCAGGTGCATGTTCGCCTCGTTGACGAGCGCGTGCTCGTCGGCGCGCAGGGCGAGCCACTTGGCGAGCACGTCGTCGGCCGCGGGCAGGCGTTCGCCGGCGGCCGCCTCCTCGCGATCGGGAAATGAGACGCAGTGCTCGTTGAGCAGCTCGCCGGTGGTCGCGTCGAAGCTCACGATCGGCTTGTGCGGGTAGATCAGATAGCCGTAGGCGTGGCCCTCCCCGCCGAAGAGGTGCAGGAAGCCGAGCGCCCGATACGCCTCGAGCGCGTCGGCGCCGACAACCTGACCGAGCAGGCGCTCGGCCCGGCGCTCGGCACGGAGCTCCTCGCCGGGATCGGGAACGGCCCAGCCGACCGGCCGTCGCGGCTCGCGGCGCTCGCGCCGGCGCAGGCGGCGGACCAGGTCCGGGCCGTAGGCGACCGCGGCCAGCGCCAGGCAGATGATCGCCAACGCCGCCGCCGCGCCGGCGCTCATCCCCCCACCGCCGGCGGGATGAAGATGATTCGGTCGGCGTCCGCGGGCACCTCGTCGAAGTCGCACACCCGAATCGCCTCGCGCCGGCCGGCGGAGCCGGTCGGGACGGCGGCCCACATGCCGAGGTCGAGCTGGCGGCGGAACGCCTCGATCAGCCGCGCCTCGTCCTCGGCCAGCGCCGGGTCCCCTTCCGCCAGCAGCTCGTCGCCGTGACCGGAGCGCATGCGGACGAGCTGCATGGGCCGATTATGGCAGCGGTGGCCGCGGGCGCCGGTCGGCGATCGCGAGCGCGTCGACCGGTCCGGCGCCGGCGCCGAGGTCGCGGAGCCCGGCCGCGACCGCCTCCCCCGCCCGGCGGCGGGCCTCGATTGCCGCGGCGCGAAGCGGAAACCCGAGCGCCAGCAGCGCCGCCACGGTCGAGCTGTGCGTGCAGCCCGACCCGTGTGCCGCCCCCGATCGATGCACGGCGCCCGGGATCGGCAGCGCCTCGCCGCCGTCGTCGAGGAGGTCGATGCCGTCGGCGTGGCCGCCGGTGACGATCACGGCCCGCGGCCCGAGCCGGCGGATCGCGCCCGCCAGCTCCGCCCCCCTCGCGGCCCCGCCGGCCGCCGCCAGGACCCGGGCCTCCGGGAGGTTCGGCGTGACGACGGCCGCGCGCGGCAGGATCCGCTCGATCAGCGCCCCCCGGGCCGACTCGTCCAGGAGCCGAGCGCCGCTCTCGGAGACCATGACCGGATCGACGACAACGGGGGCGTCGCCGACCAGGTCCAGCGCCGCGGCGACGGCGTCGATGATCGCCTCGTTCCCGAGCATCCCGACCTTGACCGCGTCGACCCCGATGTCGCCGGCGACGGCCTCGACCTGGGCGACGATCACGTCGCCCGGCACCGGGTGGATCGCCGTGACGCCGACCGTGCTCTGGGCGGTGATCGCCGTGATCGCGGTCGTGCCGTGGACGCCGGCCGCGGCGAATGCCTTTAGGTCGGCCTGGATCCCCGCCCCGCCTCCGGAATCCGAGCCGGCGATCGCCAGCGCCACCGGTGTCCGCGAGCGTTCCACTGCGGCGATCCTAGGGACCGGCGCGCCCGTGCCGGTCCCGACCTGCGCCCACGGTGACCGCGATCGGGCCGGGGCGGCCGGCCGTCAGCGGGATCCGCACCCCGCGGACGGAGCGCTCGGCGCCGGCGCCTGCAGCATCGTCCGCGTCCAGCGGCCGCCGTGGTCGCATGTCAGGTAGCCGTGGCGCTCGAGCGTGGCCAGGGCCCGCAGGGCCGAGCCGAGCTCGAGCCCGGCGGCGACGGCGACCGCGTCGGGGGTCGCGGCGCCGGTCTCGACCGCGTCGAGCGTCGCCGCGCCCTCCACCCCGAGCTGCGGCCCGGTGATCGGCGCCGGGTCGGCGCCCGGGCCGAGGAGCGCATCGAGCGCGTCGCGGGCGTCGCGGATCACCGCGGCGCCGTCGGCGAGCAGCCCGTTCGTACCGCTCGACCGCCACGAGCTCACCGGCCCGGGGACCGCGCCGACGATGCGCCCGCAATCGCCGGCCATCTCGGCGGTGATCAGCGATCCCGAGCGCTCAGCGGCCTCGACGACCACGGTGAGGCCGGAGAGCGCCGCCATCAGCCGGTTGCGGGACGGGAACATCCAGCGAAAGGTCGGCGGCGCGCCCGGCAGCTCCGAGATCGCGGCGCCGGAGTCGAGCACCCGCCGGTAGAGGCCACCGGCGGAACGCGGGTAGGCCCGCTCGGCACCGGGGCCGAGGACGGCGAGCGTGGCGCCGCCCCCGGCCAGCGCCCCTTCGTGCGCCGCGGCGTCGATCCCGAGCGCCAGCCCGCTGACGACGACGATCCCCGCGCCGGCGAGAGCCCGCCCGAGCTCGAATGCGACCTCGCGTCCGTACGGGCCGGCGCGGCGCGCGCCGACGATCGTGACCGCTCGCTTCGGCTCGATCGCGGCGAGCAGCTCGCGATCGCCACGGCCGAACAGGGCATGTGGCCGCGATGCGTCGAGCACGTCGAGGGCCGCCGGCAGGGGCGAGTGGGCGCAGATGCTCCAGCCACCGCCGCCGCGGCCGGCCTCCGCAGCTCGCGGCGCACCCGCCCGCCGCCGCTCCGCCTCCTCCCCCGGCCGCCGGTCGCCGGGTGGCCCGGCGGCCGCCGCCCTCGCCGCGGCCCCGGCCTCGCGCAGGCGCCGGCGCCAGTCGGCGGGCGCGATCGCGGCGGCCAGCCGCTCGTCGTCGAGCGCGAGCAGGTCGCGCGCCCGGGCGCCGGCGCGTTCGCCCACCGACCGCTCGATGCGGCCCGCCAGGTTGCTGAGCAGAAAGCCGCGCCGGGCACAGCGCGGGCAGGCCGGCCCGGACCGCCGCCGATCGGTCGCAGCGGCACCGGTCGACTCCGTCTCGGCGCTCACCTGCCGCCTCGCCGCCGCATCGAGAGCGCCTCGTCCACGTGGTCGGCGGTGACGGCGCGGGACCCGGCGAGGTCGGCGCAGGTCCGCGCGATCCTGATCACCCGCATCCAGCCGCGACCGCTCAGCCGGGCGCTCGCGTGGCCGTCGACCAGCCGCGACCGCGCGTCGCGATCGAGGCCGGCGGTCTCGGCGATGTCGCGGTCGCTCATCGTCGCGTTGCTCCGACCCTCGCCGAGGCGCACGCGCTGGGCCTTGCGGGCGGCCGCCACACGCCCGGCGACGACCTCGGACGACTCGCCGGGATCGCCGTCGAGAGCCGCCGCCGAGGGCTGCTCGACCCCGAGCGCGATGTCGAAGCGGTCAGCGAGCGCGCCGCTCAGCCTCGCCGCGTATGCGCGGATCCGCTCGGGGCTGCACCCGCAGCGCGGCGAGCCTTCCCCGTGGCCGCAGGGGCACGGGTTGGCGGCGGCGAAGAGCTGGAAGCGGGCCGGGAAGCGGACGGACCCGCGCGCCCGGGCGATCGTCACGGCGCCGTCCTCGAGCGGCTGCCGCAGCGCCTCGAGCGCGGGCCGGGAGAACTCGCCGAGCTCGTCGAGGAAGAGCACCCCGTGGTGGGCGAGCGTGATCTCGCCGGGGCGCGGCGGGCTGCCGCCGCCGACCAGCCCCGCGGTCGAGATCGTGTGATGGGGGGCGCGGAAGGGGCGGCTCGCCAGCGTCCCGTCCCGGCACGGCCGGCCGGCGACGCTGGCGATCTTCGTCGCCTCGATCGCCTCGCGGCGCGAGAGCGGCGGCATGATCGAGGGCAGCCGTCGCGCCGCGAGCGACTTGCCGGCTCCCGGCGGGCCCACGACGAGAGCCGCGTGGCCGCCCGCCGCCGCGACCTCGAGGCCGCGGCGCAGGCCGGGTTGGCCCTTCAGGTCGGCGAGATCCGGCAGCGGCGCGCCGCCGCGAAGCGGCGAGGGCTCGGGGGCGGGCGCCCGGGGGACCTCGCCGGAGGCGAGCGCCACGAGGTCGCGAAGCCCGCCCAGGGAGGCCACCCGCAGCCCCTCGACCAGGCGCGCCTCGGTCGCGTTCGCCGCCGCGACCGCGATCCCGTCGCCGTCCAGGTGCCCCGCCTGCTCGGCCATCGCCAGCACCCCGGACAGCGGCCGGATCGATCCGTCGAGCCCGAGCTCCCCGGCGAGCCACCAGCGCTCCAGTGCCGCGCCCTCGAGCTGCCCTCCCGCGACCAACACCGCCGCCGCGATCGCCAGGTCGAACCCGGGCCCCGCCTTGCGGAGGTCCGCCGGCGCGAGGCTGGCCGTGATCCGCTGCAACGGGAACTCGAACCCGCTGTTGACGATCGCCGCCCGGACCCGCTCCCGCGCCTCGCGGACCGCGGCATCGGGCAGGCCGACGAGGGTGAAGGCCGGCAGGCCGCGACGGATGTCGACCTCGACGTCGACGCCCGTCGCATCGACGCCGACGATCGCGAGGGTCCTGGTTCGCGCGAGCACGCCGCCGACGCTAGGCGGCGGCGACGCACGTGTAGCGCATCGGCGTGCCGATTCCCGCGCGCGAGCATGCCGGATCACGAGCGCGCGCACGAAGGTCGCCACCGCGGCACGATTCCGTCACGCTCCGGCACGTTCGCGGACCCACGGGTGACGACCGCCCCGCCAGCATCCCGGCGATGGAGGACCGGGAAGGATGACGAGAGCGCGGCTCGAGACCGGCCGGATCGGCGAGGAGGCGGCCTGCCGGCACCTCGAGCGCCGCGGCCTGCGGATCGTCGCCCGCAACTGCCGAACCCGGTTCGGCGAGCTCGACGCGATCGCGCTCGACCGGGAGACGCTGGTCTTCGTCGAGGTGAAGACGACCCGGCCCGGCGCCACCACGGGCCCGGTGCTGCCGGCCCATGCCGTCGGACGGCGCAAGCAGATGCAGGTCCGCCGCCTCGCCCGCGCGTGGCTGGCCGAGAACGTGCCGCCCCGCCACGGCTCGATCCGCTTCGACGTCGTCGGCGTCAGCCTCGATGGCTCGAGCCCCGTCGCCGTCGAGCACATCCCGGGAGCGTTCTGATCGGGCCGCGCGGCGATCGACGCGGCTTGCAGGCCGGCCCGGTTGCGCCCCGCCGGCTACGCCGGGCCGAGCTCGAGCTGGCTGTACGCGGTCGATGCGAACGACCGCCGGTGCAGCGAGCAGATCCCGATCCGCGTGATCGCCTCGCGATGACCGGGCGAGGAGTAGCCGGCGTTGTCGGCGAACTCCCAGCCCGGGTAGGCGTCGGCGGCGCGGCGCATGAAGCGGTCGCGCGTGACCTTGGCGACGACCGATGCGGCGGCGATCGCCGCGCTGCGGGCATCACCCTCGACCACGGCCTCGTGCTCGACCCGGCAGCGGGAGCCGAGGCGGAAGCCGTCGCTGAGGCAGACCGCGCCCGGGACCGCGACCCTCCCGAGCATATCGGCGAGCGCGTCGAGGTTGGTGACGTGGAGGCCACGCGAGTCGATCCCGGCCGGGCAGCGGGCGGTGACCGCGACGCGGCTCGCGGCGGCGAGCACGGCCGGGTAGAGCCGCTCCCGCTCCTCCTCGGTCTTGCGCTTGGAGTCGTCGAGCCCGGCGAGCGACCGGCGCACCTCGGTCGTCAGGCAGCGGTAGTCGAGCAGCACTCCGGCCGCGACCAGCGGACCCGCCAGCGAGCCGCGGCCCGCCTCGTCGGCGCCGGCGACGAACCGGCGACCGAACTGCTGGTCGAAGCGGAAGAGCCAGACCGTGCGACGCCCGTCCGGCCGGCGACGCCGCCGCTTCGCCCGCGCCCCGCGCTCGCCGCCTGGCGACCCCTCCTCAGAGGAGCCCGATCCGGTTGATCGGCCAGTAGGTGGCGAACGCCTCGCCGATGATCCAGTCCTTGGGGACGGGTCCCCAGAACCTGCTGTCGTCGCTGGCGCCACGGTTGTCGCCCATCATGAAGTAATGGTCGGGCGGGATCGTGATCTCCTTCGGGAGGTCGCAGCCGCGCGAGTTCCCGCACGGCCTGATGAAGTCGTCGGGGATCGGCTCGCCGTTGACGATCGCGTGACCGTCCTCGATCCTCAAGGTATCCCCCGGCGTCGCCACGACCCGCTTGATGAAGTTCGTGTCGGCGGGCTCGTCGACGGGCTCGGGGCAGGCCTCGCCCGGGGGCAGCGGCTCGACGCCGCACGTCTCGGTCGTGTCGGCGCCCTTCGGCGGGTGGAAGACGACGATGTCGCCGATCTCGGGATCGCTGAAGTGGTAGCCGACGCGCTGGACGAGCACGCGCTGGCCGACCTCCAGCGTCGGCAGCATCGAGCCGGTCGGGATCTGGTAGGGCTTGACGACGAAGGCCTGGATCAGCAGCGCCAGCCCGATCGCGAACGCGACGATGACGACCAGCTCGACGATCGCACCGAGCGTCGACTTCGGGCGCGGCATGGCGGTTCGATCGGCGGCGGCCCTAGCCGTCCCGCCGCGCGTCCCCGTCGTCTGCGCCAGCGTCGGAGGCCGACGCCGCGACTCCTCCCTCCGGCTCCCCTGCCGGCTCGCTCTCGGCGGCAGCCTCCGGCTCCCCGCCCTCGGCCGCGGGCTCGGCCGCGCCGTCCTCGACGTCCGCGGCGGCCCCGGGCTCGCCGGCAGCCGTCTCGGGTACCTGCTCGACCTCGCGGACGGTCTCCTCACCGTCCTCGCCCTCGGCCGGTACGGCCTGCGGCGCCTCGAGCTGGGTCGCGCCCTCGGCGTCGACGGCCGCGTCCTCCTCGGCACCGAGGATGCCCTCGTCGATCCCCCAGCGGCGCTCGGCGACGCGGGCGGCCTTGCCGACGCGGTCGCGGAGGTAGTAGAGCTTGGCGCGGCGGACATCGCCGCGGGCGGCGACCTCGAGCTGCTCGATCTTCGGCGAGTGCAGCGGGAAGGTCCGCTCGACCCCGACCCCGAAGGACTGCTTGCGGACGGTGAAGGTCTCCCGCAGGCCGCTGCCCTGGCGCTTGATCACGACGCCCTCGAAGACCTGGGTGCGGGTGCGGGAGCCCTCGATCACCTGGAAGTGGACGCGGACGCGGTCGCCGGCGGCGAACCGGGGCCGCTGCTGCAGCTGCTCCTGCTCGAGGCTCTGGATGATCGTGCTCATGGGGGATTGGCTCCGCGTGTCGCCGCCGCCGTGGCGGCGATCCCGGTCGGCGGGCCCGACGCACCGGGGGCGACCCCGGCATCGGGGCGGCCGCGCGGCGGGGAATAGTAGCTAAGAACCCTCGCCCTCACGGCGGCCGCGCTCGCGGCTGCGCTCGAGCCGCCAGCGACGCACGAGATCGTGATCGCCGGAGAGCAGGACCGCCGGCACATCCCAGCCGCGATAGCTGGCCGGGCGGGTGTAGTGCGGGTACTCGGGATGCCCGCCGAGCGCCGCGCTGAAGGACTCCTCGTGGACGCTGTCGGCGTGCCCGAGCGCGCCCGGCAGCTTGCGCAGGACGGCGTCGGCGACCACCATCGCGGCGAGCTCGCCGCCGGCGAGGACGTAGCGGCCGATCGAAACCGCATCGGTTGCGAGGTGGTCGCGGACGCGCTCGTCCACCCCCTCGTAGCGGCCGCAGAGGAGCGTCAGCTCCGGCTCCGCCGCGAGCTCGGTCGCCAGCTCCTCGTCGAACATCCGGCCCGAGGGCGTGAGCAGGAGGATCCGCCGGTCCCCGGGCTGATTGCCGTAGGTGGCGCGCAGGGCGGCGTCGACGACGTCGACCCGCATCACCATCCCGGCCCCGCCGCCGTAGGGGGAGTCATCGACCTGCCCGGCGCCGAGCGGCGTCGTCTCCCGGTAGTCGATGAACCGCAGCTCCGACCCGGCGGCGACGACGTTCTCGACGTGCCGCTGGGTCGTGAACCAGTCGAACCACCGGGGAAACAGGGTGAAGACGTCGAGCCGCATCCGGCGCCGCAGCCTAGATGGTCGGTCGCGAGCGGCCAGGCCGGCATCCCGCTCCGGGCCCGCCGCCGCCGCGCCCAGGCCCGGTGGCAGGCGTGGGAGTCGACCTTGACGGCGGGCCTCGACGCCGCCGGTGGAAGCCGACCTCGCAGCCGGGGAGAGCCGGGGACCGGGCGGGCGCGGGTCGGGGGCCGGGCCGGGGTGCGGCCCGCGCGTCAGTCGAGGATGTCGACGATGACGCGACGGTCGTCGCGGGCGCCGGCGGCCCGGGCGACGGTGCGGATCGCGTTCGCGATCCGGCCGCCGCGGCCGATCACCCGGCCGAGGTCGTCCTCGGCGACCGACACCTCGAGGACGAGGTCGCCGCCCTCCTCGAACTCCTCGACCTCGACGCGCTCCGGCTGCTCGACGAGCGCGCGAACGAGGAACTCGACGAGCTCACGCACGGCTCGGCCGTTCAGGTGCCGGCACCGACGTCGACGCCGCGGGTGCGGAGCAGCTTGGCGACCGTCGGCGAGGGCTGGGCGCCATGGTCGAGCCAATGGCGGGCGCGCTCGGTGTCGATCGTGATCTCGGAGGGCTCCGTCTGCGGGTTGTAGCTGCCGATCGTCTCGATCGTGCGGCCATCGCGCGGGGAGCGCTTGTCGGCGACGACGATGCGCCAGATCGGGTTCTTCGAGGAGCCCGCTCGTCTCAGTCGGATTCTCACTGCCATGTGACGGCGGCGCAGGTTACAGGCCCCGCCCGGGGGCCGTCACCGCCGTCGCGCCCCGAGCTGGCCGCGCAGCAACGACTCCGGGCTCGGCATCTTCCCCGAGGCCATCAGCTTCATCATCTTCCGCATCTGCTCGAACTGCCTGGTCAGCTGCTTGACCGCCTGCACGTTCGTCCCCGAGCCCGCCGCGATCCGACGCCGCCGGGAGCCCCGGATCACGTCCGGGTTCGCCCGCTCCTCGGGCGTCATCGAGAGGATGATCGCCTCGAGCCGGTCGAGCTCGCGGTCGTCGATGCTCGCTCCGCGCAGCTCCTTCATCGCCTTGCCCATCCCCGGCATCATCCCCAGCACGCTCGAGAGCGGCCCCATCTTCCGCACCTGCTTGAGCTGCCCGAGGAAGTCCTCGAGGGTGAACCGGTCCTGGCGCATCTTCCGCTCAAGCTCCTCGGCCTCGGATGCGTCGATGTCCTTCTCGGCCTTCTCGATCAGCGACAGGACGTCGCCCATGCCGAGGATCCGCTGCGCCATCCGGTCCGGGTGGAAGCGCTCGAGCTGGTCGAGCTTCTCCCCGGTCGAGGCGTAGAGGATCGGCTTGCCGGTGACGGCCTTGACGCTCAGCGCGGCGCCGCCGCGGGCATCACCGTCGAGCTTGCTCATCAGGACGCCGTCGAACTCCGTCGCGGCGGCAAACTGCTCGGCGACGTTGACGGCGTCCTGGCCGGTCATCGCGTCGACGACGAGGAGGACGTCGTGCGGCTTCGTCCGCTTCTTGATCTCGGCCAGCTGCGCCATCAGCTCCTCGTCGATGTGGAGGCGCCCGGCGGTGTCGATGATCAGCGCGTCGAGGCCCGCCGTGCGCGCCTGCCCGAGCGCCCACTCGGCGATGTCGACCGGATCGCGCTCGGTTCCCTGCGAGTAGACGGTCGCCCCGGCCTGCCCACCGAGGCGCTCGAGCTGCTCGACGGCCGCGGGGCGCTGGGTGTCGCAGGCGGCGACCCCCGCCGTCTTTCCCTCGCCGATCAGGAGCCTGGCGAGCTTCGCGGTCGCCGTCGTCTTCCCCGAGCCCTGCAGGCCCGCCATCAAGATCACGGTCGGCGGCCTGGCCGCGAAGGCGAGCTCGCGCCCGGATCCGCCCATCAGCTCCGCGAGCCGCTCGTTGACGACCTTGACGACCATCTGGCCGGGATCGAGGCTCTCGAGGACCCCGGCCCCGATCGCCTGCTCGCGGACGTCGGCGACGAACCGCTTGGCCACCTTGAAGTTGACGTCCGCCTCGAGCAGGGCGAGACGGATCTCGCGCATCGCCTTGTCGACGTCGGCTTCGGTCAGCTTGCCGCGCGAGCGGAGGTCCGAGAGCGTGCCCTGGAGGCGCTCTGAGAGCTGGTCGAACATCGGGCCAGGGTAAGCGTTGCGGGGGCCGGGGGACCTCTCCCCCGCATGCCCGCCGTCGAGCCCCCGGACGGGGCGCCGTGATCTCAGCACCGCCGGCGGTCAGGTCACCGAGCCGGCGCCGGCGGAAGCGAAGGCGAAGCGGAGCATTCCGCCGGAGTGATCTACCCGCCCACGAGCGCGGCCGAGAACTCCCCAGCGTCGAAGGGGCGAAGGTCCTCGATGTCCTCGCCGACGCCGATCAGCTTCACCGGGATCCCCAGCTCGCCGGCGATCGCGAGCGCGATGCCGCCCTTGGCGGTGCCGTCGAGCTTCGTCAGCGCGACGCCGGTCAGGTCGACGGCCCCGGCGAAGGCCTTGGCCTGGCGGAGCCCGTTCTGTCCCGTCGTCGCGTCGACGACGATCAGCGTCTCCGAGGGGCCCCGGCCGAGGCGCTTGCCGATCACGCGGCCGACCTTCGCGAGCTCCTCCATCAGGTCGTGGCGGGTGTGAAGTCGACCGGCGGTATCGACGAGGACGACGTCGCAGCCGCGGGCCTCGGCGGCGGCGATCGCGTCGAAGACCACCGCGCCCGCGTCCTGGCCGGTCTCCGCCCTGACGATCTCGCACCCCGCCCGCTCCGCCCAGGCGCCGAGCTGCTCGACCGCGGCGGCGCGGTAGGTGTCGGCCGCGGCGACCATCACCTTCAAGCCCGCCTCGCGCCGGAGGTGCCAGGCGAGCTTGCCGATCGTGGTCGTCTTGCCGGTGCCGTTGACGCCGACGATCAGGACGACGGCCGGATCGGGGCGGAGGTCGATGGTTCCGCGCCCGGCCTCCGCGAGCTCGGCGAGGAGCTCGACGAGCCGCTCCCGCGCCGCCTCCCCGCCCTCGACCCGCCCGGCCTCGACCTCGGCCTCGAGCCGGCCGACGACCTCGGCAGTCGTCCGGGCACCGACGTCGGCCATGATCAACGCCTCCTCGAGCTGCTCCCAGGCGGCCGTATCGAGCGTCTCGAACAGGCTCGAGCCGAGCTCAGCCGCCAACGCCTCGCGGCTGGTCGAGATGCTCTCGCGCAGGCGCCGAAGGAAGCCGCGCCGCTTCGGCGCGTCCTCCGGGCTCGGCGCGGCGGCGGCCGCGTCACGGTCGCCGAGGTCGAGTAGGTCGGCCCAGCTCTTCGGCACGGGCGCGCAGCCTACGCGGCGCGCCGGTCCGGCTCCGCCCCGGCGAGCCGGGGCTCGCGCGGCAGCCGCCGTGAGACGACCTTCGTCGCCCCGTCCTTCATGCTGACCCCGTAGAGGACGTCGGCGGCGTCCATGGTCCGCTTCTGGTGGGTGACGATCACGAACTGGGCGCGGTCGGAGAAGCGCCGCACGAGCTGCAGGAAGCGGTCGATGTTGGCGTCGTCGAGCGCCGCCTCGACCTCGTCGAGGATGTAGAAGGGCGAGGGCCGGGCGAGAAAGACGCTGAAGACGAAGGCGAGCGCGACGAGCGACTTCTCCCCGCCCGAGAGCAGCGAGAGCCGCCGCGTGGCCTTGCCGGCGGGGGTCACCTCGATCTCGACCCCGGCGACCTCGGCCGGATCGCGATCCTCCTCCTCGTCGGCCTCCGCGGCCGGCTCGTCGGCTCCGGCCGCCGCGGCGCCGCCGGCGTCGGCGCCGCCGAGCACGCGTGCGGGACGCGGCTCCTCGACCAAGCGCAGGCGTCCGCTGCCGCCCGGGAACATGTGCTCGATCAGCTCGCTGAAGCTCTCGCCGGCGGCCTCGAAGGTCTCGTCGAAGGCGGCGGCGATCTCGCGGTCGGTCTGGCGGATCAGCCTGCCGAGCTCGTCGAGGGCGCGCTCGAGGTCCTCGCGCTGGCCCTCGAGCTCGGCGACGTGCTGCTTCGCGGCCTCGTACTCGCCCCCGGCGAGCGGGTTGACCGGCCCGAGCTGCTCGCGGCGCCGGATCAGCCTCTCGATCGAGGCCTCGACGGAGGATCGCTCCGCGGCGTCGAGCGCGACCGGATCGGGTGCCGGGTCGAGCTCGAGCCGGGCGACGATGCGCCCCCACTCGGCCTCCGCCTCCTCGCGGCGGTCGCGCAGGCCGGCGGCACGGACCTCGGCTCCGGTGACGCGCTCGGCGACGAGGCGGAGCTCGCCGTGGAGCTCGGCCTCGACCCGCGAGCAGTCGCGCAGCTCGAGCGCCAGCTCGTCGCCCTCCGTCGCGCCGACCACTTGCTCCTCGACGGCCGCCGCGCGGGCGCCGACGGCGTCGCGGGCGGCCGCCAGGGCGGTGCAGAGCGCGGCGAGCGTCGCCGCGAGCTCCGCCTCGGCCTCGATCCTGCGCTCGAGCGAGTCCTGGCGGCGGTGGCCGAGCAGGTCCTCGGCCCGCCGCGCCGAGCGGGCGGCCCGCTCGGAGCCGCTGCGGACGGTCGCCAGCGCCTCCAGCCGGGCCGCGACGCCTGCGGCGTCGGCGGCCGCCGCGATCGCCTGGCTCGCCTCGCCGAGGGCCGCCCGCGCCGACTCGAGCTCGCGGACAACCGCCACCTCGGCGTCGCGCTCGCTCGCGCGCAGCTCGGCGGCGAGCGCCCCGAGCGATGCGCGCCTGCGCTCGACGGCGGCGGCCAGCTCCGCCTCGCGGGCGGCGATCGCCTCGGTGCGGGCGCCGAGCCGCTCGTGGGCGGCGCGCAGCGCCGTCAGCTCCGCCCAGACCGCGGTGCGCTCGCGATCGCGGGCGGCCAGCCGCTCCTCGACCGCGCTGCGGCGCTGGTTCGCCTGCTCGAGCCGGGCCTCGATCCCGTCGCGCTCGCCTCGCGCCGCGCGCACCTCCCGCTCCGCCGCAGCGAGGTCGCCACCGCCGGCGGTGAGCCGGTCGCCGAGCAGCCGGAGGCGGAGCTCGAGCGACCGCCGCTCGAGGCGGGCGTGGGTCTCGGCCGCGTTCGCCTGCTCGCGCAGGGGGCGAAGCCTGGAGCGGGCCTCGCGCTCGACATCGAGCGCCCTATCGAGGTTGGAGCGGGTGCGCTCGATCTTCAGCTGGGCACGGCGGCGGCGCCTGCGATGCTTCCCTAGGCCCGCCGCCTCCTCGATCAGCAGGCGCCGCTCGCGGGGCTTCGAAAGCACGATCTCCTCGACCTTCCCCTGGCCGATCACCGAGTGCATCTCGCGCCCGAGGCTGGCGTCGGAGAGCGCCTCGGTCACGTCGGCGAGCCGGCAGCGGGCGCCGTTGAGGCGGTAGCCGCCCTCGCCGTTGCGATCGAGGCGCCGGGAGACGGAGATCTCGCTGAACTCCGAGCCGGCGGCGCCGTCGGAGTTGTCGATGACGACCTCGACCTCGGCGGCGTTGCGTGCTCCGCGGTCGCGGCCGCCGGCGAAGATCACGTCCTGCATCGACTGGCCGCGGACGGCGAGCGGGCTCTGCTCGCCGAGCGCCCAGAGCACCGCGTCGGTGATGTTCGACTTGCCGCAGCCGTTCGGACCGACGATCACGCTGACGCCCGGAGAGAACTCCAGCTCGGTGCGCTCGGGGAAGGACTTGAAGCCCTTCAGCGTGATCGACTTCAGGTGCATGGTCTCCGGCCCGCCGCTGAAGACTGCTGGCCGGACCGGACGGGATCGCGCCGGCGCCTCCGGGACGCGCTCATTCCGCCTCGGAGCCGAGCGCCTCGGCCGCCGCCGCCTGCTCCGCCGCCTTCTTGCTCGACCCCGATCCGGTGCCGACGACCACCTCGTCGACCCGGGCCTCGACCTCGAACGTCTTGTCGTGCGGAGGGCCCGATTCCACCGTGACCACGTAGCGGACCTGGCGGCCGCGGCGGGCGAGGCGCTCCTGCAGGGCCGACTTGAAATCGAGCAGGGTTCCGGAGGCGAGCTCGATCTGGGGCGCGAACGCCGCCAGCAGCGCCGCCGCTGTCCGGTCGAGGCCGAACTGCAGGTAGCAGGCGCCGATCAGCGACTCGACGATCGAGGCCATGGCGCGCTCGCTGGCGATCAGCTCGGCCGGCGCCAGCCCGCCCTCGAAGCCGTCCGGATAGGCCTGCTCCAGCATCGCCGGGACCCCGAGCTCGAGCGCGATCTCGGCGCACGCCCGACCGCTCACGACCTGGCCGTGGATCTTCGTCAGCCGGCCGATGTCCGATCGCGGGAAGCGGGCGAAGAGGTGCTCGGCGACGGCCAGCCCGAGGACGCTGTCGCCGAGGAAAGCGAGCCGCCCCCAGGAGCGGACGCGGCGCTCGGTCCAGGAGCTGTGCGTCAGCGCCTGCAGGCGGGCTCCGGACTCGAGCCCGGCGATCAGCCCGAGCAGGGGCCCGACCGCGCTCGGGGTCGGAAGGTCCTCCTCCAGCGGGTCGGCCGATCCCGCGTCAGGCACCGGGCAGCTGCTCGAAGACGAAGTCGACGGCGGCGCCCACGGTCTCGATCCGCGCCGCCTCGTCCTCGCCCATCGTGATCCCGTAGGTGTCCTCGAGCTCCATCACGAGCTCGTAGAGGTCGAGCGAGTCCGCATCGAGGTCGTCGCGGAAGCGGGTCTCGTCGGTGATCTCGCCCGCCGGCACCTCGAGCTCCGCCGCGAGGTGGTCGCGGACCATCGCGAAGATCGTCTCGCGATCGACAGCGGACTGCTCGCCGGCCGTGCTCATTGCCCCGGAACGTGTATCACGACCGCGCTCGGGACTCGCGGATCGCGCCGCGTCCCGCGCCCGACTCCGCGACCAGCGCCGCGGTCCGATCGACCGCACGCTCGCGCGCGGCGCGGGCCGCGAGACGGATCTGGCCGGCGATCCCGAGCGAGCCCGCGGAGCCGTGCCCGACCACGGCCACGCCCCGAAGCCCGAGCAGGATCGCGCCGCCGGTCCGGTCGGGGTCGAGCTCCGCCCGGAGGCCGCCGAGCGCCGGCCGCAGCAACAGCCCGCCCGCGGCCGCGAGCGGGCCGGAGCGGGCCGCCTGGCCGACGGCGTCGCCGACCGCCCGGGCCGTGCCCTCGATCGTCTTCAGCACGACGTTGCCGGTGAAGCCGTCGCTGACGACGACGTCGGCGTCGGGGTCGAGCAACTCGCGTCCCTCGACGTTGCCGGCGAAGTCGATCCCGTCCGCCCCCCTGAGGGCGGCGTGCGCCTCGACGACCGCGGCGCTTCCCTTCTTCGCCTCGGCGCCGACGCTGAGCAGCCGCACCCGCGGCGCCTCGACCCCGAGGACCGCGCCGGCGAACGCGGCGCCGAGGTAGGCGAACTGGACCAGGTGCGAGGGCCGCGCGTCGGCATTGGCGCCGACGTCCAGCATGAGCAGCGGCCGCTCCCGCCCGGGCGCCGGCAGCTCGACGGCGAGCGCCGGCCGCTGGATCGAGCGGATCCGCTTCAGGGCGAGCAGGGCCGCGGTCATCGTCGCCCCGGTCGAGCCGGGGCTGGCGAGCGCGTCGGCGCGGCCGGCGGCGACGTCCGCGGCGGCGCGGACGATCGAGGCGTCGGGGCGCGTGCGAACGGCGCGGACCGGCTCCTCGTCGTTGCCGATCACCTCGGTCGCGTCGACGATCTCGATCAGGTCCGAGGCGAGCCCACCGTATTCCGCGACGGGGCCGTGGACCCGGACCGCGATCCCGTCGGCGGCCGCCGCCCGCACGCCCGCGGCGACGGCCCCGCTCCCGGCCTCGGCCCCGAGCGCGTCGAAGGCGACCGTGACCCGCTGCTTCGGCGTCGCGCCCGGCGGGGACGCCGCCGGGGCTCCCACCTACCGCTCCTCGAGCCCGCCGAGATCGGTCGGCTCGTCGGCGACGACGACCTCACGGCCCGCGTAGGTCCCGCACGTCGGGCAGACCCGGTGCGGCAGCTTCGGGCTGTGGCACTGCGGGCACTCGTTCAGGCGCGGCGCCGCGACCGCGTCGTGGGCGCGGCGCTTGTCGCGACGGGCACTCGATTGGCGCTGCTTCGGGACGGCCATGCGGCGGCGAATCGTAGCGGCCGCGCCGCAACGGGCGAGCCCAGCCGCGCCACGCGTGGGCGGAGATGGCCCGCGGCCGGCGTCAGCCGAGGAGGTCGCGGAGCTTCGCGAAGCGCGGGTCGGGCTCGGGATCATGGACGTGGGTCGCCGGGTCCACCTCGTTCAGCGAGACGCCGCAGACCGCGCAGAGGCCGGCGCAGTCCTCGCGGCAGAGGACCCGGTCGGGCAGCGCCAGCACGATCGCGTCGCGCAGCCAGCGGGCCGGCTCGAGCAGGCCGTCGGCGACGTAGGGGCTGCGCAGGTCCGGGTCGTCGGCCTCGCCCTGCTCGACCTCGCGCACGTCGATCTCGAGCTCGAGCCGGGCCGGGCCGAGGCAGCGGGCGCATTCCGCGAGCACGACGACGCCCGCTCGCAGGCGCAGCGCCCATCCCGAGCTCGTCCGGGAGACGTCGATCCGGGCCGCGACCGGCGTCGACCCGAGGGTCAGCCCCCCGCCGCCGGCGGCGGGGGGCTCCGGCTCGAGGTCGAGCTCGATCCGCTCCGCAGCGCCGCTCCGCAGCGCCAGGGCGTCGAGGTCGATCGGTCGCTCCACCATCTGCAACTAGCATCGAGCGTAGCGTGAGCGCTCAGTTCCACTGGGACCCGGACACCTACCTGGAGATGATCCGGGCCGAGGTCCCCAGCTTCGACGCGCTCCAGGAGGCGGCGGTGGCGGCGGTCCCGTTCGCCCCCGACGCCGTGCTCGACCTCGGGATCGGCACCGGCGAGACGTCGCGGCGGCTGCTCGATGCCTACCCCGGAGCCCGGATCACCGGCCTCGACGCGAGCCCCGAGATGGTCTTCCGCGCGCGCCGCCTCGGGATCGAGGTCCGGCTGGCGCGGATGGAGGACCCGCTCCCCGACGGGCCGTGGGACCTCGTCATCGCGGTCCTCAGCGTCCACCACCTCACCGGCGAGCAGAAGCGGGACCTGTTCCGACGCGTTCGCGAGCAGGCCCGCGCGCTCGTCCTCGCCGACATCGTCGAGACCGGCGAGCGGGTCGCGCCGGTCGACCCCGCCCACGACTTCCCGGAGCCGGCCGTGGACCTGGCGGAATGGGCTGGCGGCGAGGTGGTCTGGAGCACCGACGACCTCGTGGTCATCCGCGCCGTCTATGGCGAGTAGCGGAACCGCGCTCGGGGCGCGACCCGCTCACACCTCCGCCGGTTCCACCTCTTCCTCGTCGCGTCCGGCGAGCCGGTCGCGGCCGCGCTGCACCGCGGCGAGGAACTTCTGCAGGTTGACCTCGAGCGTCGAGAGGATCTCGTCGGCGTAGTCCTCGGCGCCGAGGCGGATCTGCCGCTCGGTGTCGCGGGCGTCCTCGAGGATCTCCTCGGCGCCGCGCTCGGCCTGCTTGTAGACCTCCTCCTCGGAGATCAGCCGGGCCTGCTGGTCACGGGCCTCCTTGACGATCCGCTCCGCCTCGCGCTTGGCCTCGGCGAGCATCTCCTGGCGCTCCTTGACGATCCAGCGCGCCTGCTTGATCTCCTCGGGAATCGTCGCCCGCATCTGGTCGAGCAGGTCGTAGATCTCCTCGCGATCGACCCGCACCTGGTCGGTCAGCGGGACCGGCCGCGCGTTGTGGATCAGGTCGTCGAGCTTGTCGATGAGAACGAGAACGTCCATGGTTGCGGCCGAATCTTAGGGATGCCAGCGAAGAAGGCTCACCCCGGCGAGACATTCTCCGCCCCGATGCAAGCTCCTGCCCATCGCGGCCGCCGTCAACGCTCGATCCGCTCCCGCAGGGCGGCGGCGACCCCGGAGGGCACGAGGTCGCCGATGTCGCCGCCGAAGGTTGCGATCTCCTTGACGCCGGTCGAGGAGAGGAAGCTGTACTCGGCGGACGCCATCACGTAGACGCTCTCGATCTCGGGGGCGAGCTTGCGGTTGAGCTGGTTCAGCTCGAACTCGTACTCGAAGTCGGAGATCGCGCGCAGGCCCTTGACGATCGCCGTCGCCCCGTGCTCGCGGGCGAACTCGACCAGCAGGTTCGAGAACACGCTCACGGAGACGTTGTCGAGCCCGGACGTCGCCTCCTCGATGAAGCCGACCCGCTCGGCGGCAGAGAAGAGCGTCTTCTGCTTGCGCAGCGGCTGGTCGACGACGCCGACCACCACCTGGTCGAAGATCCGCGCGGCCCGGCCGATGATGTCGAGGTGGCCGTTGGTGACCGGGTCGTAGCTCCCCGGGCAGATCGCGACCCGCCCGTTCATCGTGGCACCCCCTGGATCCGGATCGCGGTCGCGCCGTAGTCGCGGCGATCGAGCGTGGGCAGCCCGAGCTCGATCGGGTCGGCGCTCGCCGACTCGACGATCGCGAGGCCACCGTCGGCGAGCCGCGCCGGGACGAGATCTTCGAGCTCGGAAACCAAGCGGCGGGCGAGTCTATAGGGCGGGTCGAGATAGATGAGGTCGTAGCGGCCACGGTCGCGACGAAGGAACCGGATCGCGTCGCCGCCGACGACCCGGCAGCGCTCCTCGAGGCCGAGCGCCGCGACGTTCGCCCGCGCCGCCGCCGGATCGGTGTCGACGAGGGTGGCCCGCGCCGCGCCGCGCGAGATCGCCTCGATCGCCACGGCTCCGGTGCCGGAGAAGAGGTCGAGGACGACGAGGCCGGTGACGTCGCCGAGGATCGCGAAGAGCGCCTCGCGAACGCGGTCGGCGGTGGGCCGGACCGACTCCCGCGGCGCCCGCAGGCGGCGGCCGCGGAGCTCTCCGGCGACGACCCGCATCTCAGGCGATCGACTCCGTCCCGCCGCTCATCTCAGGCGGCGATCGGCCCGGTCCGCTCGTCGCCGTAGCGCTCGCGGACGGTGTCGAGCAGCGGTCCGAGCGCCGGCGCGTCGAGCGAGCCGTGACGATCGACCAGCGCGATCAGGTCGGCGCGCGCCGCCGCAAGCAGCTCCGCGTCCTCGGGGAGCGAGGCGATCCGGAAGCGCGGCAGCCCGCTCTGGCGGGTGCCAAGCACCTCACCCTCGCCTCGCATCGCGAGGTCGGCCTCGGCGAGAGCGAACCCGTCGCGCTCGGCGACGAAGGCCTCGAGGCGGGCGCGGGCGCGGGCCCCCTCGGGCTCGGCGAAGAGGATGCACTGCGACGCGTGCCCGCCGCGCCCGATCCGGCCCCGGAGCTGGTGGAGCTGGCTGAGCCCGTAGCGATCGGCGGCCTCGATCAGCATCACCGAGGCGTTCGCGACATCGATCCCGACTTCGATCACGCTGGTCGCGACGAGCACGTCCGCCTCGCCGGCCGCGAAGCGGCCCATCGCAGCGGCCTTCTGCGCCGCCGGCATCTGGCCGTGCAGGACCTCGACCTCGAAGTCGCTCAGCTCGCCCCCGGCGAGCCGCTCGGCCTCGCTCGTCGCCGCCTTCGCCTGGTCGCGCTCGGAGTCGGCGACGAGCGGGCAGACGACGTAGGCCTGCCGGCCCTCCCGCAACCGCTTGCGAATGAACCCGTAGGCTCCGGCACGCCGCTCCTCGCCGACGAGCCAGGTCTCGACCGGTCGCCGCCCGGCCGGAAGCTCGCGCAGGACGGTGGCGTCGAGGTCGCCGAACGCGGTCAGCGACAGGGTCCGCGGGATCGGGGTGGCGGTCATGTGAAGGACGTGCGGCGCGAGCTTCCCGCCCTTGTCGTCGAGCGCTCGCCGCTGCTCGACCCCGAACCGGTGCTGCTCGTCGACGACCGCGACCGCGAGCCGCGCGAAGCGGACGGCGGGCTCGACCAGGGCGTGGGTGCCGACGAGAAGCGGCAGCTCGCCGCTCGCGAGCCGGTCCAGGGTCGATCGCCGTCGCGTCGCCGGAGTCGACCCGGTCAGCAGGCCGATCGGAACCGGGGCGCCGTCGAGGAGCGCCTCGAGCGTCGCGAAGTGCTGCTCGGCGAGCGTCTCAGTCGGAGCCATCAGCGCCGCCTGACCGCCCGCCTCGAGGGCGCGCAGCATCGCGTAGAGGGCGACGACCGTCTTGCCGGAGCCGACCTCGCCCATCAGCAGCCGCTGCATCGGCGCCGCGGCGGCGAGGTCGGCGTCGATCGCCGCGAACGCCGCCCGCTGGTCCGCGGTCGGCGCGAACGGAAGCGAGCCGATCCACGAGGCGACGAGCTCGCCCCGCCGGCCGAGGTCCGGCGCCCGCCTCGTGGTGCGGCGCTCGCCGCGGCGCAGCCGCAGCGCGGCCTGGTGCATGAACAGCTCCTCGTAGGCGAGCCGGGCCCGCGCAGGAGCGACCTCGCCGGGCGAGCGCGGGAAGTGGATCGCGATCCGGGCGTCGGCGGCGCCGGCGAGGCGGCGCCGGGCGCGCATCTCCGCCGGCAGCGGCTCCGGCACCGCCGGGGCGAGCGCAAGCGCCCTCCATGCCCATTCGCGGATCCGCTCGACCCGGAGCCCCTCGCCGCTCGGATGGAGGGGAACGATCCCGGTCGTGTGCAGGCCCGCCGGAGGGTCGCCGCGATCGCGCAGCGGCTCGCCACGACCCGTCCCCGCCCAGGCGTCGCCAGGGCCGAGGATCTCGTGCGCTTCGGGGCGGAAGCCGCGGCCTTCGCGACGGCCGCTGAGCAGCACCCGCACGCCGGGCTTCAACCTCTCGGCCAGCCATGCGCGGTTGAACCAGACGACCTCGATCGCGCCGGAGCGGTCGGCGACGGTCGCCTCGACGACCCGCAGGTTGCGGCGTCGGGTCGGTCGCGCGCGCACCCTCCTCACCTCGGCGAGAACGGTCGCCGGACGGCCCGGCTCGAGCGCCGCGATCTCGGTCGGCCGCGCTCGGTCGATCCGGTCGTGCGGGAAGTGCTCGATCAGGTCCGCGAGCGATGCGAGGCCGATCCGGGCAGCCGACGCGGCGACCTTGGGCCCGACGCCGCGGAGGTCGGTCAGCGGCCGCCGGAGGGGACCCCGTGGCGGCCGCGACCGGAGCGGCGCCGCCAGGAGGGTCGCGCGGTCGGCCGACCCCACCCCGGCGAAGCGCCGCGGCGGCTCCGGCGAGCGGGCCGGGGCCCGCTCCGCGGCGGTCACCGCCGATGACATCGAGACCTCACGCAGCGAGGATAGGAAGGCGACGGAACGGAACCGGCGAGACCCGCGCTCGTCGCGGCGGCGAGCGACGGGCCGTCGATCGATCGCGGACCGGCGGCGACCGCGGCGGTCAGGGGCGGACGGGCTCGCCGCGATGGCGGGCGAAGGTCTCCTCGACCCAGGCGAATCCGCATCGCCCGCGGAGCGAGTCGCGGTACTCGACCAGGGCGGGCGGCGGGTCGGGCTCGGCCGGGGCCCGCGGCGGGGCGACGACCGGCGCGAGCAGGGCGGCGGCGGTCAGGTCCGCGACCGTGAACCGGTCCCCGACGAGGTAGTCGCCCGCGCCGGATTCGAGCTCGGACTCGAGCCGGTCGAAGGCCGCGGCTATTCGCGCCCGCGACTCGGCGGCGGCAGCTTCGGGGCCGACCCGGTAGCGGACGCGGGTGAACGCGGCGGCGCCGCGTGCGAATGCGCTCACCGCGAGGTCGCTGCGGGTGAGCCGGTCGGGCATGACAGTCGCCGCGAACCGCCTCAGGCCGCCATCGTCCGCCCGCAGCTCGTGGAAGACGAGCTGGCGCGAGTAGGGCCCGAGCCGCTCGTCGAAGAACTCCTCGAGCGCAAGCGCCCGCGCCCGCTCGCCGGGCTCGTCCGGAATGAGCGGCGGGCCCGCGAACCGCTCCTCGATCGCGGCGATGATCGCGGTCGAATCGCCGATCGCCCGTCCGTCGATCTCGAGCACCGGGAACGTGTGGGCGGCGCCACGGGTCAGCCAGAGCGCCACCGCGACGTGGCTCGGCGGCGGCGGCGCCCGGCGCTCGTGCCCGACGCCCTTGAGCTCCAGCGCCCAGCGCACCTTCTCGTTGTAGTGGGAGATCGGGATGTGCCAGAGAACCACGCTCATTGCGACGCCAGCAACCACCAGTAGAGGGGCTGCCCGCCGCGGTGGGCCTCCGCCTCGATGCCGTCGGCGACGAGGCCGGTGACCTCGTCGAGGGAGATCGGCGCCCCCGCCCCCTCGACGATCGTGACGATCTCGGCACCGTCGGCGAGGGTCGCGATCGTCGCGGCGAGCGTCGAGCCCGCCCCGCCCCAGGCGATCACCTCGCCGTCGACGAAGCCGACCGCGTCACCGCGAACGAAGCGGCCCTCGGAGTCGTCCCTCGCCGCGGGAGCGACCGCGCCCGTCCGCGTCTCCGCGAGCGCCTCCGAGAGCCGGTCTGCGTTGGCTGCGAGCGGGGCGCCCGGATCGAGCTCGACCATCGCGACGAGCCCCGCCTGCTGGGAGGTGCAGTCGAGGACGCGCGCCTCGCGGTCGGTCAGCTCCGCCGCCTGCTCGGCAGCGAGGACCACGTTGGAGGAGTTCGGGAGCACGATCACGCCCTCGGCGCCGACCGAGTGGATCCCGGCGAGGAGCTCGTCGGTCGAGGGGTTCATCGTCTCGCCGCCATCGACTACCGTGGCCCCGAGCCCCTCGTAGAGATCGCGAAGGCCGGAGCCGGAGACGACGGCGACAAGCCCGCAGCGTGAGCCGGCGAGGCGGCGCTCGCGCTCCGCCACCTGGGCGCGCATGTCGGCCTCGTCGACCTGCGAGACCGTGCCGCGGCCGGCGAACACCGCCCGCGCGCCGGGCGGATCGTCGGTGTGGACGTGGACCCGCAGGGTCCGCTCGTCGCCGACGATCAGGATCGAGTCGCCGAGCTCGCGCAGCGGCCGCTCGAAGGAGGGGCCGTCGAGCCCCTGGCCCTCGACGATGAAGTTGACACACCAGCGATAGCGGCTGTCGGTGTGCTCGGGCGCCGAGAAGCGCGGCGGCGCCTGCGCCGGGATCTCGACCTCGGGCGCCTCCTCGCCGCGCAGCCCGGCGACCATCCCGGCCAGGATCAGGACGAGGCCGTGAGCGCCCGCGTCGACCACGCCCGCCTCGGCGAGGACGTCCAACTGCTCGGGCGTCCGCAGCACCGCCTGCTCGCCGGCGCGAGTGATCGCCTCCAGCACCGCCGCCAGCATCTCGTCCTGCTGCCCCTGGCCCAGGCCGGCGCTGAAGCTGATGTCGCCGTCGGCGAGGCGGGCGAGGTGCATGGTCGCGGCGTTGGCCATCGCCCGGGCGACGGTCAGCATCGTCCCCTCGGCCGGGTTGCGGACCGAGTCGTAGGCGGCATCGGCCGCGGCCGAGAACGCCGAGGCGACGAGCACCGGGTCGATCAGGTCCCCCGGTCGCGTCGCAAGCTCCTCGGCGGCGCCGCGGACGATCTGGCTCAGGATCACCCCCGAGTTGCCGCGGGCGCCCATCAGGGCCGCCCGGGCGACCGCGTGGACGACCTCGGTCCGGTCGACCTCCTCCCCCTCCTCGGACTCGATCCGGTCGAGCTCGGCCAGGACGGCGCGCATCGTCAGCGCCATGTTGTCGCCGGTGTCGCCGTCGGCCACCGGGTAGACGTTGAGGTCGTTGACCTCGTCGCGGCGGGCGTCGAGGTAGGCGTAGGCGGTCTCGACGACGCGCCGGAAGCGGACGACGGAGGGATCGGGCACGGCGGCTAGTTGTATCGGTTGGAGGTCGGAGGTTGGAGGTTGGAGCCTCCGAGCGAGCGCAACGAGCGTTCTCCAACGGAGCGCCAGCCGCGCGAGCCAGCTGGGGGGACAACGACGGCTCCGGCTTCACCAAGGCCCCGCTCTTCGGTCCGGCGAGCGGCTTTGGACGCGCGGCTGGAGCCCTGTCGACGGGGTTGCCGGCCTCCGCGACGTCGCCGGCCGCCAGTCGGACGAGCGGCAGGACCGCGGGCTGGCCGAGCCGGACGCAGAGACGCGAAGCGCCAGCGGGCGCCTAGGCCGCCTTGGTGACCTTGTTGGCCTTCAGGCAGCGGGTGCAGACGTAGACCCGGCGCGGACCCGAGCCCTCGTCGATCCGGACCTTCTGCAGGTTCGGGTTGAAGCGGCGGCGGGTCGCGACCATCGAGTGGCTGCGCGAGTTCCCGACCGCGGGCTTCTTGCCGCAGCTGTGACAGACCTTGGCCATCGGACGCGGCATGGTAGCGACCGCCCCCGGGTGGCGCTCAGGCGAGCCGCTCGTCGGCCGCGAGCAGGTGCATGTGGACGGCGGCGGCGGCGGCGGCGCGGCCCTGGTCGCGCTTGCCGCCCCCGGCCCGCGCCTCGGCCTGCTCGCGCGTGTCGCAGGTGATGACCCCGAACGAGCAGGGGACGCCGGTCTCGAGGGTCACCTGCCGGAGGCCCCCGGCGGTCTCGGCGCAGACGAAGTCGTAGTGGTCGGTCTCCCCGCGGATCACGGCGCCGAGGCAGGCGACCCCGGCGAACCTCCCCGAGCCGGCGCAGAGCTTCGCGGCCAGCGGCAGCTCGAAGGCGCCGGGGACCTCGAAGGTCTCGATCGCCCCCGCGCTCGCGCCGAGCTCCATGAAGCCCTCGACGGCGCCCGCGGTCAGGCGCTCGGCGAGGTCCTCGTAGAACGTGGCCACGCAGATCGCCCACCCGGCGGCGGCCACCAGGCGGCGGCGCACCGACCCGGCCGCGCCCTCAGCCATCCTCCCCCTCGCCGCGCCCGCCGCCGCGCTGCCGCTCGCCGTGGATCATCTCGTCATCGAAGCCGAGCCCTTGGTGGTGGAGCGTGTGGCCCATGCGGTCGCGCTTGGTCGCGAGGTAGCCCGCGTTGTGGGGGTTGGCGACGGCGACGATCGGGACCTGCTCGCTGACCGAGAGCCCGTAGCCCTCCAGCCCGATGATCTTCTTCGGGTTGTTGGTGATGATGCGGATGCTGCCGAGCCCGAGGTCGCGGAGGATCTGGGCGCCGATCCCGTAGTCGCGGAGGTCCGCGGGAAGGCCGAGCTTGAGGTTGGCATCGACCGTGTCGAGCCCCTCCTCCTGCAGCTTGTAGGCCTTGAGCTTGTTCAGCAGCCCGATCCCGCGGCCCTCCTGCGAGAGGTAGAGGAGGACGCCGGTGCCCTCCCTCTCGATCATCGCCAGCGCCGCGGCGAGCTGCTCGCCGCAGTCGCAGCGCAGCGAGTGGAAGACGTCGCCGGTCAGGCACTCGCTGTGGACGCGGACGAGCACGTCGTCGCTGCCGGCGACGTCGCCCTTGACCATCGCGACGTGGTGCTTGTCGTCGACCAGCGAGCGGTAGCCGACCGCGGTGAAGTCACCGAACCCGGTCGGAAGCGAGGTCGCGACGATCCGCTCGACGAGCTTCTCGCGCCGGCGCCGGTAGGCGATCAGGTCGGCGATCGTGATCATCTTCAGCCCGTGCTGGGCGCAGTAGGAGGCGAGGTCCGGCACCCGCGCCATCGTCCCGTCGTCGTTCATGATCTCGCAGATCACGCCCGCCGGGTTGAGGCCGGCGAGCTGGGCAAGGTCGACGCTCGCCTCGGTGTGGCCGGTCCGCTCCAGCACGCCTCCCCCCTTCGCCTTGAGCGGGAAGAGGTGGCCGGGAATGCGGACGTCCTCGGGTCCCGACGAAGGATCGATCGCGACCTGGATCGTCCGCGCGCGGTCGTGGGCGGAGATCCCGGTGGTGACCCCTTCCGCGGCCTCGATGGAGACGGTGAACGCGGTCTGCAGCGGCGCCTCGTTCTTCGCCGCCATCAGGTTCAGGCCGAGCTCGTCGCAGCGCCGGGCGGTGAGCGCGAGGCAGATCAGCCCGCGGCCGTGGGTCGCCATGAAGTTGACGGCCTCGGGCGTGGCGAACTGCGCCGCCATCACAAGGTCGCCCTCGTTCTCGCGATCCTCGTCGTCGCAGACGACGACCATGCGGCCGCGCCGGATCTCCTCGATCGCCTCGTCGATCGTCGTGAACGGTGCTTTCGGCGTCTTCCTGGTCATCATCGCGTCTTCAGGTTCCATTCTCGGCAATGCCTCCCAGCAGCCGCTCGACGTGGCGAGCGATCAGATCAACCTCGACGTTGACGGCGTCCCCCGGCGCGATCGCGCCGAAGGTCGTCCTCTGCAGGGTCTCCGGTATGAGCGAGACCTCGACGATACGCCCCTCGATCCCGGCGACGGTGAGGCTGGCACCGTCGAGGGCGATCGACCCCCGGGCGACGACGTAGCGGTCGAGCCCGCCCGGGAGCTCGACGCGAACCCGGCGCGCGAACCCGTCGGGCTCGACGCCCGCGACCGAGGCGACGGCGTCGACGTGGCCCTGGACGAAGTGGCCCCCGAGCCGGTCGCCGGCCCGCAGCGCGGGCTCGAGGTTCACGGCGGAGCCCGGCGCGAGCGTCCCGAGCCCGGTCAGCTCGAGGGTCCGGTTCATGACGTCCGCCACGAAGCCGTCCGGCCGCGGCTCGGCCGCCGTCAGGCAGACCCCGGCGACTGCCACCGAGTCGCCCGGCGCGAGCTCGGCGCCGAGCGCCGCCGCGATCCCGAGGCGGGCCCCTGCCTCGTCGCGATCGACCGACTCGACCGTCCCGACCTCGGCGATCAGCCCCGTGAACACCCTCACCACTCCCGCATCCGCGCGCGCACGAGAAGATCCTCGCCCGAACGCTCCCAATCGACCGCGAGCGCCCGCTCGGCCGCGGCGATCCCACCGGCCCCGGCCCCGCCGACGAGCGGCCTGGCGGCGGCGCCTCCGAGGAGGATCGGGGCGTGGAAGAGGCGCAGCTCGTCGATCTCGCCGGCGTCACGGAACGCGCCGGCCAGCGTCGCGCCGCCCTCTAGGAGCAGGCTCGTCGCCCCGCGACGGCCGAGCTCGGCCAGCGCCGGCCCGACCTGCGCGGCGCCCGCGCCGGGAAGCTGGACAACCTCGACGCCGGCATCGCGGAGAGCGGCGATGCGTCCCGGCGGCGCCCCGGCCCCGGCGAGGGCGAGGATCGGGCCCTCGTCGAGCGTCGCGACGAGCCGGGAGGCGGTGGGCAGCCGCGCCTTCGCGTCGAAGACGACGCGGAGCGGCTGACGCCGGACGGCCACCCCGCGCGCCGTCAGGGCGGGATCGTCGGCGAGCGCCGTCCCGATCCCGACCGCGATCGCGTCCGCCTCCGCCCGCCAGCGATGGACGAGCTCTCGCGAGGCCGGTCCCGAGATCCAGCGCGACTCGCCACCGCCGGTGGCCGTGCGCCCGTCGAGGGTCACGGCCGACTTCAGGGTCACGAGCGGCCTGCCGGTCCGGGCGTGCTTGCGGAACGGTTGGTTGAGCAGGCGGGCGGCAGCGGCATCCGGGCCCTCCGCCCAGGCGACGTCGACGCCGCCGTCGCGGAGGATGCCGGGGCCGCGGCCGCTCGCCTTCGCGCTCGGATCGTCGCAGCCGATCACGACGCGGGCGATTCCGGCGTCGAGGATCGCGTCGGCGCACGGCGGCTGCCGGCCCTCGTGCGCGCAGGGCTCCAGGGTCACGTACATCGTCGCTCCGGCCGGGTCGGCGCCGCGCTCGAGCGCGTCGGCGAGCGCGGCCGCCTCCGCGTGCGGGCCGCCGAGCACGGCATGATGGCCCTCCCCGAGGACGGCGCCGCCGCGATCCACGATCACCGCCCCGACCAGCGGGTTCGGGCTGACGGCGCCGCGGCCGGCGGCCGCGAGCTCGAGCGCCCGCCCCATCGGCGTTCGATCCCCGGTGGCGACGTTCCGGCTCCGACTCATCCTTGAAGCGCTCCTGCGCGGCGTTGATTGACTGGTCAGTCAGCGGCATCTTAGCGACCGCGAGCCCCGATTCCCGGGCGCGAGCCGCCGGCCGGAGATGAGCCGCTGCGGGGCCCGGAGGCCCGTCGCCCGGCGGGGCGAGAAGGCCCGGACCGGTCCCGGGCGCGAGCCGATCCGTCCGATCCCGCACGCCCCATCTATCCTCCCCTTTCGCCGCCCCCGGACCGAGGAGCGACACCTGGTGACCGACGCCGAGCTGATCCTCATCGGCGGCTTGCTGCTCGGGGCCGGGATCGCCGCCGCGATGATCGCCGACAAGGTCAGGGTGCCGGGCCTCGTCCTGTTCCTCGGCCTCGGCATGCTGGTCGGCAGCGAGGGTCCCGGCGGGGTCGAGTTCGACGACGTCGAGCTGACGCAGACGCTGGGGACGATCGGAATCGTCCTGATCCTGTTCGAAGGCGGCCTGAACGCGGGCTGGCCCGAGATCCGGCCGGTGCTGAAGACGGCGATCTCGCTGGCGGTCGTGGGGACGATCCTGACCGCGGTGATCGCCGCCGCCGCGGCCGCCTGGCTGTTCGGCCTGGGCACGCTCGAGTCCCTGATCCTCGGCTCGGCGATCGCCGCGACCGACTCGGCCGCGATCTTCTCCGTGCTGCGTGGCTCGTCCCTGCGCCGCCGGGTGGCCCGGGCGCTCGAGGGCGAGTCGGGCCTCAACGACCCCGTCGCCGTCCTGCTCGTCACCGGGTTCATCTCGTGGCTGCAGAAGCCCGGCTGGGGGGTCGAGGAGATGCTCCTCAGCTTCGCCGGCGAGATCGTCGTCGGCGCGGTCGTCGGCATGCTCGTCGGCCTCGGGGCGCGCTGGGCGTTCGTCCGGCTCGACTACCCGACGCCGGGCCTCTATCCGGTCGCCTCGATCGCCGCCGCCGCGCTCGCGTTCGGCATCGCCGACATCGGCCACGGCTCCGGCCTGCTCGCCGTCTACCTGACGGGCCTGACCCTCGGGACCGGCATCGTCCCCGGCCAGCGCACGGTCACCGCCTTCCACCAGGGGCTCGGCTGGGTCGCCCAGATCTCGCTCTTCTTCCTGCTCGGGCTGCTCGTCCTCCCGAGCCAGCTCGCCGAGGTCGCGCTCGAGGGCACTGCGTTCGCGCTCGCGCTGATCTTCGTCGCCCGGCCGATCGCCACCCTCGTCGCGACCCAGGTCGAGCGGTACCGCCTCCGCGAGCGGATCATGCTGAGCTGGGCGGGGCTCCGCGGGGCGGTCCCGATCTGGCTCGCGACGCTGCCGGTGATCGCCGGAGTCCAGGGCAGCGGGTTCCTCTTCAACGACATCTTCTACGTCGTCGTGATCTCGACGCTGCTGCAGGGGTTCACGTTCGAGCCGCTCGCGCGCCGGCTCGGGCTGACGACCAGCGGGGCCGCCCTGGCGCAGCCGATCGTCGAGACCGGGACGATCCGCGAGCTCGGCGGCGACGTGTTCGCGATCCGGATCGACGAGGGCGACGCCGCCGCGGGCCGCATGGTCAAGGAGCTCGGGCTCCCGCGCGAGGCGCTGATCTCGGTGATCGTCCGCGACGGCGAGGCCGTGCTCCCGCGCGGCTCGACCATGATCGCCGGCGGCGACGAGCTCCACCTGCTGATCCGGCGCGAGCTCCACGGCGAGATCGAGCGGCTGCTCGAGACCTGGCACGAGGGGCCGATCCCCGGCCCCCCGTCGATCGCGGTCGAGATGCGCGGCTCGCCTGCGATCTTCACGGTGCGCCCGACGCGCCCCGAGGACGGCGACACCGGCGCCCCGACTGCCCTCGACGGGATCGAGGTCGTGCTGACCCTGCGAACGCGCCCCGACGTCCCCGCCGCGGTCGTCGCCCTCGCCGACGGCCGCTTCGCGGTCACGGGCCCCGACCTGGTCGCCGTCGGCGGCCGCCACGACCTCTCCCGCTGGTGCACGCGCCGCGCCCGCCGCGAGGCGGTCTCGCCGCAGGACCGCGCCTGGCTGCAGGAGGCGATCGGGTCGGTCGACGCTCCCGACCTGCGCTGAGGCCACGGTCGGCCGGCCGGCGCCGGCTCAGTCCGCGCCGGCCGCCGCCGCGATCCCCGCGTACGCCGCCGCCGGATCGGCGGCGCCGAAGACGGCGGAGCCGGCCACCAGCCAGGCCGCCCCCGCGGCCACGGCGGCGGGCGCGGTCGCGGCGTCGATCCCGCCGTCGACCTCGATCACCGCGGCCGGCGCGAGCCCCGCGAGGGCGGTCAGCTTCGCCGGCGTGCCCGGCAGGAACGCCTGCCCGCCCCAACCCGGGTTGACGCTCATGCAAAGCAGGAGGTCGCAGTCGGCGGCGATCGCCTCGAGCGCGCCCGCCGGGGTCGCCGGGTTGATCGCGACCCCGGCGCTGCAGCCGGACTCGTGGATCGCGTGGACGACGCGGTTGAGGTGCGCGGTGGCCTCGGCGTGGACCGTGATCGAGTCGGCGCCGGCCCGGGCGAACTCGGCAACCTGCGCCTCGGGGCGCGCGATCATCAGGTGGCAGTCGACGATCGCGCCGGCGCCGTGGACGCGGTCGGCGATCGCCGAAGCGACCAGCGGTCCGATCGTTATCGGCGGGACGAAGTCCCCGTCCATGACGTCCACGTGGATCACCCGGGCGCCGGCGGCGAGCACCTCGTCGACCTGCTCTCCGAGGCGGGCGAAGTCGGCGGAGAGGATCGAGGGCGCGACCCGGCACCCCGCCGGCAACCGGTGCACGTCCGCCCGCCCCTCCATTCAGAGCACCCGCAGCATCGAGGAGCCGCACTCCTGGCAGCGCAGGTCCTGGTCGACGCTCATCCGCACGATCGTCTGGTGCGTCCCGCAGTCCGGGCATTGCGAGACGAGCTCGAACCGCTGCAGGCAGTTGACGCAGCGGAAGCGGCCGGGAAGCTGCGTCGGCCGCAGCCACGGCTCCCCGCACCCGGGGCAGGCTGGCCGCGAGAACGTCGACTGCCCGGGCTCCGGCGAGGTGCTCATGCCGCGATCGTAGTGGCCGCCGAGGCGGCCGCCGGCGGGCGACGGCCACCGCCCCCGGGTCGATCGCCAAGTCGCGCTCCGGCGGCCGCCCCGTAGCTCGGGCCGTTCCCGCTCATCCGGCCTCGAGCGCGGCGACGAAGAACCCGTCGGTGCCGTCGCGATCGCTCCGGGTCTGGAGGAAGCGCCGGTCGGCGGGCAGGGCGAGCGACGCCCGGGCCGGGTCGGCGCCGAGGTCGACGATCCGCGCCGGGGCGGCGGCGGCGACGCCCTCGTTCTCCGCCCGGCTGATCGTGCAGGTCGAGTAGACGACGCGGCCGCCCGGCGCCGCCTCGAGCGCCCGCTCGAGGATCCGGCCGGCGGCCGCCGCCATCCTCGCGATCCCCTCGGGGTCGCGCTGCCAGCGCGCATCCGGCCGCGTCGCCAGCGTCCCCAGCCCGGAGCACGGCGGATCGACGAGGACGGCGTCGAAGCGGCCCGGCGGCGGCCCGCTCGCGTCGCGGATCTCGACCGCGGCGGCGTCGGCGCCGACGCGGTCGAGCGTCGTCCTCAGCCGGCGGGCACGGCCGGGGTGCCGCTCGACCGCCACGAGGCCGGCGCCGCGCCTGCCGAGCGCGGCGGCGATCTGGGTGGCCTTGGCGCCGGGCGCCGCGCAGAGGTCGAGGACGCGATCTCCCGGCCGCGGCGCCAGGATCTCGACGACGGACGCCGACGCCCGCGACTGCGGCACGACGGCCCCGGCGGCGACGAGCCCCCCGATCGCGCCTCGCTCGCCCCCGGTCACGACCATCGATCCCGCCGGCGCCGGCGGGATCGCCGGGTCGGCGGCGCGAGCCTCGACCCCCGCGGCCGCCAGCTCCGCCAGCGCCGCCGCGCGGTCGCCCCGGAGCCCGTTCGCCCGCAGCGCCAGCTCGGGCGGTTCGTTGACGGCCTTGAGCAGCGATCGGGCATCCTCGGCCCCGAGCTCCCGCCACCAGAGACCGGCGAGCCACGGCGGCACCGAATGCGCGACCGCCGCCGCGTCCGGGTCGCCGTCGTCGAGCGAGCCGAGGAGCTCGTCGCGCTCGCGCGCGGCGCGGCGGAGCACGGCGTTGACGAAGCCGCCGCCGCGGCGGCGTCCGCCCCTTCCCTTCGCCAGCGCGACCGCCTGGTCGACCGCGGCATGCTCGGCGCCCGCGGCCGCGAAGAGCAACTCGTAGAGGCCGAGCCGGAGCGCCGCCAGCAGCGGCGCGTCGATCCGCTGCGGCGAGCGCCCGGTCAGCGCGGCCGCGAAGTGATCGCTCGTCCCGCGGCGCTGGACGGCGCCGTAGGCGAGCGCCTGCGCCTGGGCCCGCTCGCGCCCCCGGAGCCCGAGCCGCTCCGCCTCGGCGCGCAGCGCCCGGTCCGCCCAGGCCCCTTCCTCGAAGACGCGCCGCAGGGTCACGTAGGCGGCGCGGCGAGCCGCGGTCGGGACGCTCAAGGCTCGGCGGCCGCGGGCAGGCCGTGGCCGCGCAGGTAGTCGCCGGCGCTCATCCACCGCCGTCCCGGCGGCTGCACCGAGCCGATCTCGAGGGCGCCGGCGCGGCAGCCGAGCACGAGGGCGTCCCCCGCGGACGCGAGCTCACCCGGAGCCGGGCCGCTCGCGCGCACGACCGGATCGCGGACGCCGAGGCGGGAGCCGCCGGCGAGCTCGACGAAGGCGCCGATGTGAGGCGTCAGGGCCCTGATCCGCAGCGCCTCGGCCCGGGCTCCGGCCCCGGGGTCGATCCGGCGCTCGGCGGGCCCGATCCGCTCCGCGTAGGTGAGCCCTGCCGCCGCCTGGTCGACCAGCTCGAGCGTCCCCGTCGCCCGCAGGTCGAGCGTCCCGGCGAGCAGCCGGGCGCCGATCCCGGCGAGGCGACCCGCGAGCGAGCCGTAGTCCTCCGCGGCCCCGATCGGCGTCGACTCGCGGGCCGCCACCGGGCCGGCGTCGAGCCCGGCGGTGACCCTCATCACGCAGGCGCCGGTGACCTCGTCGCCGGCCATGATCGCCCGCTCGATCGGCGCCGCCCCGCGCCACCGCGGCAGCAGCGACGGATGCAGGTTGAGGAGCTCGATCGCGGCGAGGAGCTCGGCCCCGATGAGCTGGCCGAAAGCGCAGACCACGCCGACCTCGACGCCGGTCGCGAGCAGGCGCCGACGCGACTCCGGCTCGTTCACGTCGGCCGTCTGCATCAACTCGATCCCGAGCCCCGCCGCCGCCGCCGCGGCCGGCGGCGGCGCGAGCTTGCGACCGCGCCCGCGGGGCCGGTCCGGGGGGGTGATGACGAGCAGCGGCCGGTGCGGGCCCGCGGCGAGCTCCTCGAGCACGGCGGCCGCGAACCCGGAGCTGCCCAGGTAGACGATCCTCAAGGGATCACTCCGACCCGGGCTCGGGCTCCCCGTCCCCCTCCAGCATCGCGGGCTCGAACCGCTCGCCCTCGCGCAGCGCCCGCAGCGCTGCCCGCCGCTGCCGGCGCTCGGTCCGGTCGAGGATCAGGATCCCGTCGAGGTGATCGATCTCGTGCTGGAGGACCCGCGCCTCGAGACCCGACGCCTCGATCGTGAGCGGCGTCCCGCCGAGGTCGACGGCGCTGACGCGGGCGTGCAGGGGCCGCTCGACGTCGACGAGGATGTCGGCGAGGCTCAGGCAGCCCTCCTCGGCGGTCGCGAGCTCCCCGGAGGCCCATTCGACCCTCGGGTTGACGATCGCCCGCGGCTCGGCGTCGAGGGTGGACTGGAACACCAGCAGCCGCCGCATCAGGCCGAGCTGGGTGGCGGCGAGGCCGATCCCGAGCGCGTTCTCCATCAGCGTGTGCATCCGCTCCGCGGCGGCCCGGAGCTCGGGGCCGAAGTCGGTCACCGGCGAGGCCTTCGACTTCAGCACCGGGTCACCGAACTGGCGTACCTCGCCGAGCGCCCGCCGGCGCCGCTCGAGCGTCTCGTCGTCGACCCCGGGCTCGGCGCCCGCCTCGGCCTCTCTCGCCTCGGTCTCGGCCATGTGACGATCTTATTAGGGGGCCGGCGCGGTCACTGGGGATCGACGTCGACCGCGAGCGTCACCCCGCGCAGCGCCGCCCTCACCCCCGGCTGCTCGAGCGCCACCCGCGCCGCCGCCGCGTCGCGCTCGGGCTGGCCGCTCTTGACCAGCAGGCGGCGGCGGAAGCGCCCCCGGCGGCGGAAGCGCGGCGCCGGACCGAGGAGCTCCGCGTCGGATCCGAGCCGGGGGCCGAGCTCGGCCGCGATCGCGGCGGCGGCGGCGGCTAGCTCGCCCTCGTCGGCGCCGCTGAGCTCGATCGCCAGCAGCGCGGAGAAGGGCGGGTAGCCGAACTCGCGCCGGCGGACGAGCTCGGCGGCGAGAAAGCCCGCCGCGTCGTGGTCGGCCGCCGCCGCGATCGGCGGCGCCGAAGGCGCGAGCGTCTGCACGAGCACGCGCCCGCCGCGCTCACCGCGACCGCTCCGGCCGGCGAGCTGGGCGACGAGCGCGAACGTCCGCTCCTCCGCCCTGAAGTCCGGGTAGCGCAGGGTCGAGTCGGCGTCGATCAGCACGCTCAGGGCGACATCCGGGAAGTCGTGGCCCTTGGCGACCATCTGCGTGCCGACGAGGACGCCGCCGTCGGCCCGGTCGAACGCGGCGAGGATCCGGCCGTGGCCGTCGCGACCGCCGACGGCGTCGGCATCGAGGCGGAACACGGGCGCGGGCGCGACGATCTCGCCGACGATCCGCTCGATCCGCTCGGTTCCCGCCCCGTGACGCGTGATCGAGACCGATCCGCAACCGGGACACGCGGCCGGCACCGGCTCGACGTGGCCGCAGTGGTGGCAGCGGACCGCGGCGCGCCCGCGATGGAGGACGAGCGACACGTCGCAGCTCGGGCAGACGACCGCGGCGCCGCAGGCGCCGCAGCTCAGGTGCGGCGCATAGCCGCGACGGTTGAGCATCACGATCGCCTTCGCCCCCGCCCCGCCCCGCGAGAGCGTCGCGAGCGCCTCACGGGTGGTCGGATGCAGCGGCCCGACGCCGCCCGCGACCTCGCGCATGTCGAGGATCTCGACCGGCGGCAGCGACCGGCCATCGACCCGCTCGGGCAGCTCGAGTCGATCGAGCTCGGCCCAGCTCTCCGGCCGCGGGGTCGCGCTCCCGGCCAGATACACCGCGCCGGCCCCGGCGGCCCGGTGGCGGGCGACGGCGCGGGCGTCATAGCGCGGGTCCCCCTCCTGCTTGTAGGAGGGGTCGTGCTCCTCGTCGACGACGATCAGGCCGACGCCGGCGATCGGCGCGAAGACCGCCGAGCGGGGGCCGACGCAGACCCGGGCCTCGCCCGAGCGCAGCCGCCGCCACTCGTCGAAGCGCTCCCCCTCCGAGAGGCCGGAATGGAGGACGGCAACCCGGTCGCCGAGCCGGGCGGCGACGCGGCCGACGGTCTGCGGGGTGAGGCCGATCTCGGGGACGAGCAGGATCGCGCCGCGGCCGCGCTCGAGCGCGGCCTCGATCACGGCCAGGTAGACCTCGGTCTTGCCGGAGCCGGTGACGCCGTGCAGCAGCCGCTCCCGAGGCCCCTCGCCGTCGAGCCCGGCGACGAGCGCCGCGACGCAGCCGCGCTGCGCCGCCGTGAGCCGCGACGCCCCCGCGGGCGCCCCGACGGCGTCGAACCGCGGGACGCGCCGGAGCTCGCGAAGCGGACGCTCGACGAGACCGCGCCGCTCGAGCCTGGCGAGGACGACGGAGTCGGCTCCGGCGAGCTCGCGCAGCCGGGCTCCAGCGAGCTCCCCCGCTGCGGCGAGGCGCTCGAGCGCCGCCCGCTGGCGGACGCCGAGGCGGGCATCCGAGCCGGGCTCGAGCGCGGCGCGGCCGGCGTCGGTGATCGCGGCGCGACGCTCGGTCCGCGGCTTCGGGGAGCGCGGCACGCGGCCGGTCCGCGTCCCCGGCGGCAGCACCAGGGCGAGGCCGCGGGACGCGGTCGAGCAGTATCGCTCGGCGACCCAGAGCCCGAGCCGCACCAGCTCGGCCGGGGCGCCCGCCTCGAGCGCCTCGAGGGGCTCGGCGAGCCGCTCCGGCGGCAGGTCGCTGGCGGCGGCGACCTCGACGACGACGCCGAGCAGGCGACGGCCGGCGAAGGGCACGACCAGCAGCGAGCCGACGCCGACGCCGGCGGCGACCATCGGCTCCGGCAGGCGGTAGTCGAACGGTCCGCGCACCGCGCGCGCGGTCGTCATCGGCTCTACCCTGGCGATCTCCATCGAAGCGCTGAACCTACGCGCACGCGCGGACGCTCGGCCCGGCCCGACCGCCTCCCCGCGACCGAACCGACCGGTATATCTTGCCCCCGTGGCGCTGAACCTGGGACCGGGAGAGGAGGTCGTCTTCGAGGGCCATCCCTCCTGGCGGGCGATCCTCGGCTTCTACATCAAGGGGATCGTGGTGGTCGCCGTCGTCGCCGCCCTCGCCGCCCTGATCGGCGGCGGCTCCGACGTCGCCCTGATCACCGTGATCGTCGTCGCCGGCGCGGTTCTCGTCGTCCTGATCGGCTTCGTGCGTCGCGTCGCGACCCGCTACACGATCACGACGCGACGGCTGAACATCAAGCACGGGATCGTCTCCCGCGACGTCCAGGAGACGAAGATCGAGCGGGTCCAGGACGTCAACTACCGCCAGTCGGTCTTCCAGCGGATCATGAAGATCGGGGACGTCGACTTCGACACCGCCGCCGACAACTCCGAGTCCGACTTCGTCTTCGCCGGCGTCGCCAACCCCGAGGAGGTCGTCGAGCGCGTCCACATGGCGACCGAGCCCGGCGCCCGTCCCCAGCGGCGGCGCGAGCAGGCCGAGACCCGCTTCGATCCCGGCGTCTAGCCGGGCCGTCGCGGCGCCGCTCAGGCCGAGGCCGCGACCCCCTCACCGAGCCCGGCGGCGGCCCGGAGCTCGTCGACCCGATCGGTCCGCTCCCAGGTGAAGTCCTCGTCCTCGCGGCCGAAGTGGCCGTAGGCGGCGGTCTTCCGGTAGATCGGCCGGTGCAGCTTCAGGTAGCGGCGGAAGGCGCCGGGCCGGAGGTCGAAGACCTCGCGGATCGCGGCGGTGAGGCTGGGGTCGTCGACCTTGCCGGTGCCGAACGTCTGCACCATCACCGAGACCGGGTGGGCGACGCCGATCGCGTAGGCGAGCTGGACCTCGCAGCGGTCGGCGAGGCCCGCGGCGACGACGTTCTTGGCGACGTGCCGGGCCGCGTAGGCCGCCGACCGATCGACCTTGGAGGGGTCCTTGCCGCTGAAGGCGCCGCCGCCGTGGCGGGCGGCGCCGCCATAGGTGTCGACGATGATCTTGCGGCCGGTCAGACCGGCGTCGCCGACCGGGCCGCCGATCACGAACTTGCCGGTCGGGTTCACGAGCAGGGTCCGCCGCAGCTCCTCGGGGTCGTAGAGGTCGCCGTACTCCCCGTCGAGGACCGGGACGATCACGTGCTCCCAGAGATCGGGCTTGATCCGCTCCTCGCAGTCGACGCCGTCGGCGTGCTGGGTCGAGATCAGGATCCGCACGATCTCGACCGGGACGCCGTCGCGGTAGCGGACGGTCACCTGCGTCTTGCCGTCCGGTCGCAGGTAGTCGAGCGTCCCGTCCTTGCGGGCCTCGGCGAGCCGCCTCGCGAGCGTGTGCGCGATCTGGATCGGCATCGGCATCAACGCCCGGGTCTCGTTCGTCGCGTAGCCGAACATCATCCCCTGGTCGCCGGCCCCGTCGCGATCGATCTCGTCCTCGTCGGCGGCGTCGGTCCGCACCTCGTAGGCCTCGTCAACCCCCTGGGCGATGTCGGCCGACTGCTCGTCGATCGTCGTCATCACCGCGCAGCTGTGCCCGTCGAAGCCGTACTCGCCGCTGTCGTAGCCGATCGCCGTGATCGTCTCGCGGACGATCTTCGGGACATCGACGTGGGTATTGGTCGAGATCTCCCCGGAGACGACGACGAGGCCGGTGTTGACCAGGGTCTCGCAGGCGACCCGGCCCTGCGGATCCTCCGTGAGCACCGCATCGAGGACGCCGTCGGAGATCTGGTCGCAGATCTTGTCGGGATGCCCCTCGGTGACCGACTCCGACGTGAACAGGTGCTCCCCCTCGCCGATCTCGATGTAATCGGTGCTCTCGGTGCTCATCTGGAACCTGGTGGCCTCTCTTCGCTCGCGTTGCGGCCCCGATCGCGGCCTCGCCCGGCCCGGCGGGCGTCCCGCAATGCTATTCGCTATTCGCCGAACGGCGAGGGATCGATCTCGGGGACCTGCCGGGGCCCGACGGCGATCCTGAGGTCGGTGTCGATCTCCTCCTTCCCGCCGACCACCGTCAGCGCCGCCGCCGTCACAGCTCGCAGGTCCGGCGCGAGGGCGGCGTAGTCGGGATCGACCGCGAGCCCGGCCTGCTCTCCGAGGTCGAGGAGTCCGCCGAGGTCGAGGTAGGCGATCAGCGACACCTCCTCCGGCATCCCGTCGGTCAGCTCGCGGAACCGCTCCGAGTCCTCGAGGCCGCCGTCGGGCGAGCGGGCCTGCTCGATCCCGAGCGAGTCGGTCGCGATCACCAGCCGGTCGTCCCAGGCCGCGTACGTGAGGTCGACCGCATCGCTGACGACCAGCGACCGGGCCTGGACGCCGGCGAGCTGGATCGACTCGAAGGTCGCCTCGCGCCCCCCGTCCGGGCCGGCGGCGCGCTCGACCGCGGGCTCGAGACGGGCCAGCGAGCGCCGCGCCGCCTCGGGATCGACTCCGCTCGAGACCAGGCTCGCGTAGGGGGTCCCGGCACCTGCCGCGACTCCGGGCACCGAGGCCTCCGAGCCGATCGCGACCGGCTGCAGCGACAGTGCCGCCTCGTCGCCGAGGAGCGGCAGCACGTCGCGGATCAGGTCGACGCCGGCGTCCCGGCCGAGCCGGCCGGTGGCGCGGCGAAACGCGGTCAGCAGCCCGGGCGAGCTGGTGCGGGCCTGGTCGAGCAGCGCCCCGATCCCCGCGTCCGGGTCGCCGAGCCCGAGGTAGGCCAGCGGCCGCGGGCCGATCGAGGCGGTCAGCGCCGGCGTGAACCGGGGCAGCGTCGTGAAGACGCCGGGCCGGTCCTCAGCCCGCGCCGGGTCGAGGTCGCTGCGGATCGCGAGGTGGAGGCCGTCGGCGTCGGCGCCGAGCGAGGCCGCCGCCCCCTCGGTTGCGGCGGCCTGGACGAGCGGCTCGAGCACGCCGAGGCCGCCGCCCGACCAGAGCAGCGTCCGGGCTCCGTCGGCGGACAGGTAGGCGGTGGCAACGCGATCCTCGGGGAGCTCGTCGAGCACGTCCGCCCCGGCCGACCCCTCGAGCGACCCCCCCGCCTCGAGCATCGCCGTCAGCCCGGTCCGCGACCCGAGCAGCAGAAAGCCCCCGTCGATGGCCCAGGCGGTGTCACCGCGGCCGACCGCGACGTCGACGCCGGCGACGGAGGCCGTCGACTGCCGCGGCCCGAGCAGCTCGGACGCGAACCGGTCCGCGGCTTCCTCGTCGGCGGCCTCGACCATCAGCACCCGTTGCCCGCTCCGGCCCGCAGGCAGGGCCGCGAGCGCGATCTCGCCGCCCGCCCAGGGCTCGATCTGGCGCTCGTAGTCGAACCGGATCCCGGTGAGGCCGGTGAGCGCCCCGACGGCGAGGCGGCTGAGCAGCGGGACGCGACCACCGATGTCGGCCACGGCCGCGAACCGCTCGGACTCGGGATCGACGTCGAGGTGGACGTAGGCGAGCGCGTCCTCGGGGACGAGCGCGATCGCATCGTCTCCCGGCGGGCACGAATCGCCGCCCGACAGGCCGCATGGCGCGGCTGGCACCAGCACGAGCCAGATCAGCGCCACGACCGCGGCGACGATCGCCACCGCGGCGATCCGGTGGCGGGTGGTCGCCTCGAGGCGCCGCCAGGCGCCGCCGGCCCGCTGCCGGGACCTGCGCAGCCAGGCGGTCCAGGTCCCGCTCCCGGGCCCGTGGTCGCGAAGCGCCCGCAGCCGGCGGCCGATGGCGCCGGGGCCGTCGGCGGGCGCGCCGAGCTGCGCCTCCGGGCGCGGCCCCGAGAACGGCTTCCTCGGGGACCCGGGCGCGGGCTTCGGCGGTTCCTCCGGCACCCGCGCGTTTATACCTGCCCGCGGCGCCGGCGCCGGCGCCGCGGCGTCAGATCGATCAGAAGCGGCACCCCCTCGAGCCCGAGCGCCTCCCGGAACCGGTTCTCGAGGTAGTAGGCCCAGTCGCGCGAGACCAGGGTCCGGTCGTTGACCTGGATCGCGATCCGCGGCGGCGCCTCGCCGACCTGGGCGGCGTAGTAGAGGCGCAGGCGCTTGCCGCGCCGGGCCGGCGGCGGGTTGCGCTCGACCGCGTCGGCGAGGATCCGGTTCAGCTCCGGCGTCCGCGCCCGCGCCGCCCGACGGTCGGCCAGCTCGAGCGCCTTCGGCAAGACCTTCGCGAGGTTGCGGCCGCGGAGCGCGGAGATCGTGATCACGGCAGGCCGCTGTCGCAGCCGCCGGGCGATCCGCGCCTTTGCGTCGTCGAGGTCGACCGCGACCACGTCCCACTTGTTGAGGACGACCAGCGTCGCGCAGCCGGCCTTCATCGCGAGCTCGCCGATCCGCAGGTCCTCGGCGGTCACGCCCTCGCGGGCATCGCAGACGAGGATCGCGACGTCAGCGCGGGAGGCCGCGCGCTCGGACCGGAGCTGGGCGTAGTAATCGATCGTCCCGGCGACCTTGGTGCGCCTGCGGATGCCCGCGGTATCGACCAGCAGCGCCCGCCGGCCATCGACCTCGATCGCCGTGTCGATCGCGTCGCGGGTGGTCCCGGGGACGTCGCTGACGATCGTCCGGTCGCTGCCGACGAGCGCGTTGAGAAGCGACGACTTGCCGACGTTGGGCCGGCCGAGGATCGCGATCCGGGGTTGCTCGCGCTCGATCGCCTCCGACGACGGCGGCGCGAGGCCGCTGAGGCGGTCGAGCAGGTCGCCGGTGCCGAGGCCGTGGGCGGCGGATACGGCGACGGGCTCGCCGAGCCCGAGCGCGTTGAGCTCGGCGGCGAGGTGGACGTCGGCCGGATCGTCGACCTTGTTGGCGACGACGACGACGGGCTGCTCCGCCGCCCGCAGCAACGCCGCCACCTCGGCGTCGCCGGGCCCCAGCCCCGCCTTCGCATCGATCACGTGGAGGACGGCGTCGGCGTCGGCGATCGCCTCACGGGCCTGGCGCTGGACCGCCCGCGACAGCGAGTCCGAGGCGGCGAGGTCGACGCCGCCGGTGTCGATCAGGACCAGCGGCACGCCGTTCCACTCGGTCTCGATCTCCTTGCGGTCGCGGGTTACGCCCGGCTCCTCGTGGGTGACCGCCTCGCGGCGGCCGCTGAGGCGGTTGATCAGCGTGCTCTTGCCCGCGTTCGGGTAGCCGACGACCGCGACCTTCATCGTCGGCCCCCGCTCACGCCAGGCCACGCCCGCGAGCGATCGCGGCGATCCGCTCGACCACCTCGTCGACCCCGAGCCCCGTCGTGTCGAGCTCGACCGCGTCGGCGGCGATCGTCAGGGCCCCGTGCTCGCGATCGCGATCGCGGGCATCGCGATCGCGCTGCGCCGCGAGCACGGCAGCCTCGTCGTCGCCGGTCTCGGCGGCGCGACGGCGCGCCCGCTCCTCCTCCGAGGCGCTGAGGTGGATCTTCAGCGGAGCGTCGGGGCAGACCACCGTGCCGATGTCACGACCCTCCGCGACCCACGAGCCGGTGGACACGAGCTCGCGCTGGCGGGCGACCATCGCGTCGCGGACGCCGCGGTGGACGGAGACCCGCGAGGCCGCCGCCGACACCGCCGGCCCGCGGATCGGCGCGCTCACGTCCTCGCCGTCGATCGCGATCCGGCCCGGCTCGATTCGAAGCTCGAGCGCGGCGGCGAGCGCGGCGGTTCCCTCGGCATCGTCGGGATCGAGCCCGGCCCGCAGCGTCGCCAGGGCGACGCTGCGATACATCGCCCCGGAATCCAGGTAGGTGAAGCCGAGGCGCTCGGCCAGCGCCCGGGCCACGGTCGATTTCCCGGCCCCGGCGGGCCCGTCGATGGCGATCACCATGAGCGGCAGCAGGGTACCCGCCGATCGCGGCGAGCAAGCGGAAGCCGCCCGCCCGGGAACCCGAGACGACCCCCGCATGCCGTCCGCTCGCGGCGTCAGGGTGGCCACCGTGCTCGACCTCGTGCGCCACGCCGACCGCGCGATCTACGTCCTGATCGCGGTGATGGCCGTCACGGTCGCGCTCGAGGGCGTCGAGGACCGGGCCGGCAAGGTGCTCGCCTACACGATCGGCGCCGCGATCGCCCTGACCCTGGCCGAGCTCTTCGCCGACCGGGTCGGGATCTCGGTCAGCGAGCGGCGGCCGGCGAACGAGGCGGAGCGGCGGCGCGAGTACCGCGAGGCGCTCACCGGCCTCGTCGTCGCCGCGATCCCGATCGCGTTCTTCCTGCTGGCGGTGCTCGATGCGATCGAGCTCCGCGGGGCCTTCATCCTCTCGCAGTGGTCCGGCTTCGGGATCCTCGCCGTCTACTCGTTCGTCGCCTCGCGGGCGGCCGGCAACAGCACGCCCCGGAGCGTCGCCGGCGCCGCCGCCCTGACCGCGGTCGGCGGCGCGCTGATCCTGCTCAACGCCGCCACCAAGTGATCCCGCGACCCGCGCCCCGGGGCGCTCGACTTCCCTCGGGTCGATCCCTCAGCCCGGCAGGAGCGAGCGCAGGTCGCCCTCGAAGCCCGGATAGCTGACCCGGGCGCAGCCGAAATCGCGCACGGTGACCCCCTCGCGCGAGGCGAGGCCGGCGACGGCGCCCAGCATCGCCAGGCGATGGTCGCCCCGGGCGTCGATCTCGCCGCCGCGGATGCCGCCGGTGCCCCGCACCGCGAACCCGTCCTCGAGCGGCTCGGCGTCGCCGCCGATGGCGTTGATCGCGTCGACCGCCCCGGCGATCCGGTCGGACTCCTTGTGGCGGAGCTCGGCGGCGCCGCCGACGTGCGTCGTCCCCTCGGCGAAGCACCCGAGCAGGCCGACGAGCGGCAGCTCGTCGATCGTCGCCGGGACCTCGGCGGCGACGACGCGCGCCGCCGCGAGCCCGCCGTGGCGCGCCCGCACCGAGCCGACCGGCTCGCCGCCCTCGCGCCCCTCCTCGACGACCTCGATATCGGCGCCCATCCGGTTCAGGACCCCGAGCAGCCCGATCCGCGTCGGGTTCAGGCCGACCCCGGCGACGGTCACGTCGCCCCCCGGGACGAGCAGGGCGGCGGCGAGGTGGAAGGCGGCCGAGGAGAGATCGCCCGGCACCCGCATCGGCGGCAGCGCGATCCCCTCCGCCGGCTCGACCGCGATCGTCGACCGGACCGGATCGCCGGGGAGGCTCGGCCGCTCCCGCTCGACGCGGACGGCGGCGCCGGCGGCGCGGAGCATCCGCTCGCTGTGGTCGCGCGACGCCGCCGGCTCACGTACCGTCGTCCGGCCCTCCGCGAGCAGGCCCGCGAGCAGCAGGCACGACTTGACCTGGGCGGACGCGACGGGCATCTCGTGATGGATAGCGTGCAGGCGACCTCCGTCGATCGCAAGCGGCGGCCGCCCTCCGGGCGCCGTCTCGACCGCCGCCCCCATCTCCCGCAGCGGCTCGGCGATGCGGGCCATCGGCCGCATCCGGATCGACCCGTCGCCGTCGAGCCGGAAGCCGCGACCCTCCTGGCCGGCTAGGAGGCCGGCAAGGAGGCGGATCAGCGTGCCGGCGTTGCCGACGTCGATCGCGCCCACCGGCTCGGCGGCGCCGGCGATCCCGAAGCCCCCGATGCCGACATCGAGGGCGCCGCCGCGATCGCCGGGGCGCACCTCGACCGCCGCCCCGAGCGCTTCGATCGCCGACAGCGTGCTGCGGGTGTCGGCCGAGTCGAGGTAGCCCGAGACGCGGGTCGACCCGTCGCCGAACGCGCCGAGCAGGGCGGCGCGATGCGAGATCGACTTGTCGGGCGGCGCCTCGAGCCTGCCGGCAGGCGGCCCGACCGCGGCGAAGTGCGCGTCGACCCGCCCCCGCATCAGCCGCCTCCGCTCTCGGCGACCGGCGCGACCTCGTGGCCGAGGCCGGCGACCACCTCGGCGGCCTGCACGGCCTCCTCGACGCCGGCGATCCAGAGCGAGATCGCGCCCGTGCGCCGATCCGCCGCCGGGAACAGCGACATGTCCTCGATGTTGACCCCGGCGCGACCGAGCGCCAGGGCGATCTCGGCGACGGTCCCGGGGCGGTTCTCGACCGCGATCCGGAGCTCGACGAGCGGCGCCGTCGCCAGCTCCGCCTCGAGCATCCGGCGGCGGTCGTCGCGGGCCGATCGCTGCCAGGATTGGATCCGCTCGCGATCGCCGCCGCGGATCAGCTCCGCCGCCGACCGCAGGCGCTCGACCGCCTCGTCGATCTCGGCCGCGACCGCAGCGCGATTGGAGCTGAAGATGTCCGCCCAGACCGCCGGGTTCGCGCCGGCCACCCGGGTCGCGTCGCGGAAGCTGCGGCCGACCTCGGGCCGGCGCTCCGCGCCGGCGGGCAGCGAGCCGGCGGCGATCCCGGCGAGGACGTTGGCGAGAACGTGCGGAAGGTGGCTGATCGTCGCCATCTCGAGATCGTGGGCGGCGGGGTCGAGAGCCATCGGACGCGCCCCGATCCCCGCCAGCACGCCGTGGAGGCGGTCGAACAGCACGCCCTGCGAGCGCTCGGTCGGCGTCAGGTACCAGCGCACGCCCTCGAACAGGTCCTGGCGCGCGCCCTCGACGCCGGCCGTCTCGGCCCCCGCGAGCGGGTGACCGCCGATGAAGCGGTCGGCCGACGGATCCGCGGCGATCGCCTCGACGAGCGCCTGCTTGGTGGAGCCGACGTCGCTGACCACCGTCGCCGGCGGCGACTCCCGCAGGGCCGCGGCGACGAGGCCCGGCAGCGCCGCGACCGGGGCGGCGCAGAAGACGGCGTCGGCGTCGGCGACGGCGTCGGCGATCGAGACCGCGGCCCGGTCGAGGACTCCGAGCGCGACGGCTCGATCGCGGTTGGCGCCGTCGGGGTCGTAGCCGACGACCTCGGCTCCGAGCCGGTGTCGGGCGGCGAGGCCGATCGAGCCACCGATCAGGCCGACGCCGAGGACCGCTACCCGGGGCGGATGGTCAGGGCTCTCGGCCACGCGCCGATCATCGCTCAAACCGGGCCCCCGGGGATGGCGGGCGCCCGTCCTCCGATCGCCGCCGCCCGCCGGACGCGATCGGCGTAGGCGCCGAACCGGTCGGCGGCCAGCGCCTGCGGGCCGTCGCAGATCGCGTTCTCGGGGTCGGGGTGGACCTCGACGATGATCCCGTCGGCGCCCGCCGCCGCGGCGGCCAGCGACATCGGCTCGACCCAGTCGCGGCGGCCCGGCGCGTGGCTCGGGTCGACGAGCACGGGCAGGCTCGATCGCTCCTGGAGCGCCGGGACCGCGAGCAGGTCGAGCGTGAACCGGTAGGCGGTCTCGTGGGTGCGGATCCCCCGCTCGCACAGCATCACCCGCTCGTTGCCCTCCTTGAGCACGTACTCGGAGGCGAGCAGCAGCTCGTCGAGGGTGGCGGCGAGCCCGCGCTTGAGCAGGACCGCGCGGTCGCCGCGCCCGAGCTCGGTGAGCAGCGGGTAGTTCTGCATGTTGCGGGCGCCGACCTGGATCACGTCGGCGACGGCGGCCACGTCCTCGAGGTCGCGGACATCGAGCAGCTCGGTGACCACCGGCAACCCGGTTCGCCGCTTCGCCTCGGCGAGGATCTCGAGCCCCTCGCGTCCGAGCCCCTGGAACGAGTAGGGAGAGCTCCGCGGCTTGTAGGCACCGCCGCGCAGCATCGACGCGCCGCCGGCCGCCACCGCGTCCGCCACCGCCTCCGTCTGCTCACGGCTCTCGACCGTGCAGGGGCCGGCGATCAGCGTGAAGCCGGCGCCGACGTGACGACCGGCGACGTCGAATCCGCGCGCGGGGTTCCCGGCCGGCCCGGCGGGGATCTGGTCGAGGGCTGTCGTGTTCATGCTGCTGCCTTTCGGATCGGGGCCGGTCGCGACGGCCGGCGGAGCTGGCTCGGGGGTCGATGCTCGGGGTTGCGACCGGTGTTACGACGCCGGCCGGGACGCCTAGCTAAATCGCCAGGAGCGATACGAGAGGCGGGCGCGACGACGGGCGCCGGTGGGCGCGGGGATCCCGGAGACGGGTGCGGTCGTCGTCGGCGTGCGCATTCCGTGCTTTGTAGCACGGCGGGGCGGCGGGCCGCAAGCGCCGAGGATCAGAGCAGCTCGGCGAGCGCATCGAGGAAGCGGCGGTTCTCGGCCGCGGTCCCGTAGGTGACGCGGACGTGCCCGGGGCCCCCGAGCGGCGTCCCGGCGCGGACGATCACGCCGCGGCGGCCCAGGCCCTCGACGATCTCCCCCTCGTCGCGATCGCCGAGGTCGATCCATGAGAAGTTCGCCTCGGTGTCCGCGGTCCGCAGGCCGAGGCCGCGGAGCTCCTCCTCGACGGCGACCCGCTCGGCGATCGTCCGCTCGACCCGGGAATCGACGTCGTCGCCGTGCAGGAGCGCCTCGGCACCGGCAGCCTGGGCGAGCAGGTTGACGCTGAACGGCTGGCGGACCGCGTCGACCGCGCCCCGGAAGCGGGCCGAGCCGAGGGCGTAGCCGCAGCGCAGGCCGGCGAGGCCGTAGACCTTGCTGAACGTTCGCAACAGCACCAGGTTCGGATGCTCGGCGAGCAGGTCGACGGTGGCGTCGGGATGGTCGAGGACCTGCATCTCCACGTAGGCCTCGTCGACGACCACGGTGACGTGGTCGGGCACGCGATCGAGGAACGCCGCGATCGCGTCCGGCGGCAGGCAGGTCCCGGTCGGGTTGTTGGGGTTGCAGACGACGACGAGCCGGGTCGCCGCGGTCACCTCGGTCGCCATCGCGTCGAGGTCGTGGCGGTAGGCATCGTCGAGCGGCACGCGGATCTCGCGGGCGCCGGCGAGCGGCGCGAGCTGCGGATACATCGAGAACGACGGCCACGCGTAGAGGATCTCGGCGCCCGGCTCGCAGAGCGCGAGCGCCGCGGCGAGCAGGATCTCGCAGGAGCCGTTGGCGACCGCGATCCCGCCAGGCTCGACCTCGAAGCGGTCGGCGAGGCGGCGCCGCAGCCGCGCCGCGTGCTGGTCCGGATACCGGTTCGACCCGATCGCCGCCTCGCGAATCGCCTCGAGCACGGCCGGGTGCGGCCCCCAGGGGGACTCGTTCGATGCCAGCTTGATCACGTCCGAGGCCTCGTAGGTGCGGCGGGCGCGGTCGATGTCCATGCCGCCCTCGTAGTGCGGCAGCGCCTCGAGCTTCTTCGCGAACCGGACGGTCATCGCGGCCCGCTCACTGGGCCGACTTCAGGTCGGAGCGGAGATCGGCGGCGGCGCCGAGGTAGGCGTGGGCGGGGACGTGGTCGGCGGGCGCGTAGTAGTGGAGCATCGTGCGGATGACGCGGTCCATCGCGCCCGGCACCTCGATCTCCCGCGCGCACAGGAGCGGCACCGCGTCGAGTCCGAGGTTGCGGGCGGCCACCGCCGGGAACTCGGCGTCGAGGTCGCCGGTGCAGGTGAACACGCAGCTGATCATCCGCTCCGGGGCGAGGCCGTTGCGATCGATCAGCTCGCGAAGCAGCGCGTCCGTGGCCTCGAGGATCGCGGCGCGCTCGTTCGCGGCGGCCTGCACGGCGCCGCGCAGGGCGAACACGCGCTCGTCGCTCATCTCCGGCCTCGGCCCCGGCTGATCATCGCCCCGCATCCTTCCAGAGCCGCCTCAGCTCCGAGCGCGAGAGCCGCCGTACGGCGCCGGGCGGCAGGTCGCCGAGCACGAGCGAGCCGAACCGGACCCGCTCGAGAGCGGAGACCCGGTTGCCGACCGCCTCGACCATTCGCCGGACCTGGCGGTTGCGGCCCTCGCGGATCGTGATCTCGATCTCGCGCGGCCCGACCCGGTCCACCTCGGACGGCGCGGTCGGCCCGTCATCGAGCTCGACTCCGGATCGGAGCCGGGCGAGCTCGCGGGCGCCGATCGGCCGCCGGAGGACCGCCCTGTAGGCCTTCGGCACCCGGTAGCGGGGGTGGGTGAGCCGGTTCGCCAGCTCGCCGTCGTTGGTGAGCAGGATCAGGCCCGTGGAATCGGCGTCGAGACGGCCGACCGGGTAGAGCCGGCGGTCGCTCGTCACGAGGTCGGCCACGGCCCGCCGCCGGCCCGGCTCGCGCGCCGTCGAGGTGACGTCGAGCGGCTTGTTGACGATCCAGGTCTCCCGCGGCTCGGGCAGCACCGGCCGGCCGCCGAACGCGACGCCGCTCGCGGCATCGACGTCCCGGGCCGGATCGGTGACGACGACCCCGTCGATCGACACCCGCCGATCGGCGATCAGCCGCTCGGCGGCGCGCCGCGAGGCGACACCGCAATGGGCGAGATAGCGGCTGAGCCGCACGGTCAGCGTTCCGTCGGCCCGAGCCCGCGCAGGCGATGGCCGGCGCCGCGCAGAGCGTCGGCGGCCGCGCCGGCCCGGTCGACCGGGACGAGGATGTAGTCGGTGTCGAAGGTCGAGACGGCGAACACCGGGACGTCCGCCTCGGCGAGCGGCGCGGCGATCGAGGCGAGGACCCCGGTCAGCGCATGATCCAGCGGGCCGGCGACCGCGAGCGCGCGCCAGCCTCGCGACACGCAGGCATCGGCCGGAACGTCGTCGGCGCGGCAGACGATCGAGGTCTCCGCCGCGGTCACCGTCGTCGACAGCAGGCCGCCGGCGCCCGGCCGGGCCCACTCCGGGACCGCGTCGCCGGTGCCGAGCCGGATGACGGCGAGCTCCCCCTCGAGCAGCGTGAGGTCGACGGGGCTCAAGGAGCGGCGCGCTGCTCGCCCGCCTCGAGCAGCCGCTCGCGGAGGTCGGCCGCGTCCTCGGGGGTGGGGTCGAACTTCGACACGTCGGGCAGATCCTCGAGCCCGCGGAGGCCGAACAGGCGCTCGAAAAGCGCGCTCGTCCGGTAGATCACCGCGCCGAAGCGGGAACGGCCGGCCTCCTCGATCAGGCCCCGCTCCCCGAGCGTCTGCACCGCCGATTCGGAGCTGACGCCGCGGATCCGCGCGATCTCGGGCCTCGAGACCGGTTGCAGGTAGGCGACGATCGCCAGCGTCTCGGCCTGGGCGGCCGTCAGCGGCGGCGTCTTCGGGCGCGCGAGCAGGCGCCGGGCGGCAGCCTCGGCGGCGGGATCGGTCGCGAGCGCCCAGCCGCCCGCGACCTCGCGCAGGACGATGCCCCGCCGGCCCGGCGCCAGCTCCTCGGCCAGCAGGTCGAGGGCGTTGCGGAGCTGGACCTCGCTCACCTCGCAGGCCTCGATCAGCTCGCCGACCGGGACCGGATCGGGCGCCAGGAAGAGCAGGGCCTCGACGATCCGCGCCAGCTCGGCGGCGCTGCCGTCGCTCATCCCCGCCCCCCGGCGCCGGCCTCGACCCTCCGCCCTCGGCCCTCGACCATCTCTCCCCGCACCTCGATCGGCCCGAAGTTCTCGTGCTGGCTCCAGGTCGCCTCGCCCTTCTTGTGGAGCTCGAGCAGGGCGAAGATCGTCACCGCCTGCGTCAGCCGGTCCTCGCTCCCGAACTGCTCGTCGAAATCGATCCGCGACGCGCGCCGGAGCAGGGCTCGGACGACCCCGAGGCGCCGCTCGAGCGAGACCGTCGGGCGGATGTGGCTGGTATCGGGGACGGGCGGGGCGCTCAGCAGGTCGCCGAGGGCGACCCCGAGGCGATCGGGATCGTAGGCCCGAACAGCGGCTTCGATCGAGACGCGGCGAAGCTCCGGCGGCAGCGGCGCGGCGCGGTGGAGGTAGGGCGCCTCGGCGGCGAGGCGGCGGCCGAGCTCGGCGCCGGCATCGCGGTAGCGGCGGTACTCGAGCATGCGCGCGAGCAGCTCGTCGGCCGCCTCCTCGGGGCCGAGGTCGAGCCCGGCCTCCTCCTCCGCCGGCAACATCAGGCGCGACTTCAGCTCGAGCAGGGCGGCGACGAGGACGAGGAACTCGGTCGCGGCCTCGAGATCGAGATCGCCCTCCTCCTCGAGGTGCCCGACGTAGGCGACGACGACGGCCCCGAGCTCGACCTCGAGCAGGCTCACCTCCTCGCGGAGGACGACCGCCAGGAGCAGGTCGAAGGGGCCGGTGAAGACGTCGAGATCGAGCTCGAGGTCGGCGGTGCGCACGAACGGGAGATTAGGCGGGCTGCCGGTCGGCCTACCGCTCGCGCGGCCCGGCGACGCCCATCGCCTCGCGGACGTCGGCGAGGACCGGGCCGCAGAGCGCCCGCGCCTTGACGGCCCCGGCGGCGAGCGCGCGCTCGAGCTCGGCCGGGTCGGCGCGGAGCTCCGCGTACCGCTCGCGGACCGGCGTCAGGAACTCGACCACGGCGTCGCCGACCGCCGCCTTGAAGTCCCCGTAGCCGCTGCCCTCGAACTCCGCCTCGACCTGCTCGGGGCCGACGCCGCGGGCGACGCAGAGGATCTCGATCAGGTTCTCGATCCCCTCCTTGCCGCCCCCGGGCCCGCCGCGCCGGACCTCGCGTCCGGAGTCCGTGACGGCGCCCTTCAGCTTCCCGCGGATCCGGTCGGGCTCGTCGAGCACGTAGACCGTGCCCGCCTCGCTGCCGCCGGTCGTCGACATCTTGCTCGTCGGGTCCTGGAGGTCCATGACCCGCGCGCCGACCGCTGGGATGCGGTGCTCGGGCACCACCAGGGTCTCGCCGAAGCGCTCGTTGAAGCGGCGGGCGATCTCGCGCATCAGCTCGACGTGCTGACGCTGGTCGTCGCCGACCGGGACCTCGGTGGCGCGGTAGGCGAGCACGTCGGCCGCCATCAGGATCGGGTAGTTGAAGAGGCTCGCGGGGACGAACGCGCCGCTCTTCCCCTCGGCCAGCTCCCGCTTCGCCTTCCACTGGTGCATGCGGTTCAGGTCCCCCCAGGCGGTGACCGCGCCCAGCAGCCAGGTCAGCTCGGTGTGCTCGCGGACGTCCCCCTGGCGGAACAGCACGCAGCGATCGGGGTCGAGGCCCGCGGCGAGCAGGATCGCGGTCGTGTCGTAGAGCCGCTCGCGGAGGTCGGCGGGGTCGTAGGCGACCGTAGTCGCGTGCAGGTCGACGATGCAGAAGATCGCCTCGTCGGCGGCTGCCGCGCCATCCTGCCCGGCGACGTACTGACGGATCGCGCCGATGTAGTTGCCGAGGTGCTTGCGGCCCGTCGGCTGGATCCCGCTGAAGATCCGCCGTCCCGCGTTGTTCGCGCCCGCGCCCACGGGCGGGGAATCTACTCGCCGGGGCTGGGCCCGACCGGATCCGGGGGCCGGGCCCGCCGCCGGGCGCAAGATCGCGACCGATCACCGGGTTTGAAGCGGATGCGGCACGGTATCGTCGAAAGACTGCATCCATGCCGCGCGCGATCTGGACAGGCACGATCAGCTTCGGGCTCCTGAACGTGCCCGTGAAGCTCTATTCCGCGGTCTCGAGCAAGGCGATCCGCTTCCGCGAGCTGCGCGCGAAGGACGGCTCCCGAGTGCGCCACAAACGCGTCGCCGAGGCCGACGAGGAGGAGGTCGCGTACGAGGACCTCGTCAAGGGCTACGAGATCGCTCCCGACCGGTACGTGATCCTCTCCCGCGCCGAGCTCGAGGCGCTCGATCCGAAGCGGTCGAAGGCGATCGAGATCGAGGACTTCGTCGACCTCGAGCAGATCGACCCGATCTACTTCAACCAGCCCTACTACCTCGGCCCGGCGCCGGGCGCCGAGCGCGCCTACGCCCTGCTCGCCGAGGCGATGGGCGAGCAGCGGAAGGTGGCGATCGCCCGCTTCGTCCTCCGCAACCGCGAGAGCCTGGCGGCGATCCGGGCGGCCGATGGCGTGCTGACGCTGGCGACGATGCGGTTCGCCGACGAGGTCGTCCCGCCGGCCCAGCTCGAGGGCCTGCTCGGCGAGGAGCCGGAGACGCCGCCGCGCGAGCAGGAGGTCGAGATGGCGAAGCGGCTCATCGAGTCGCTGGCGAAGGACTTCGACCCGGGTGCCTACGAGGACGAGCATCGGGCCGAGCTGCTGGCGATGATCGAGCGCAAGGCCGCCGGCGAGGACGTGCTCGCGGCCGCGCCCGAGGCGCCGAAGCCGACCCGGGCGCCGGACCTGATGGCCGCCCTCGAGGAATCGCTGGCGGCGATCGAGGGCGAGGAGCTCGGCGGCGCCGGCAAGCCGGCGAAGCCGAAGGCCCGCAAGGCGGCCGCCAAGAAGCCGGCGAGCAAGGCGAAGAGCAAGTCGAAGGCCAAGGCCGCGAAGTAGAGATCGACGGCCGCCGGCTGTCGATCACCAACCTCGACAAGGTCCTCTACCCCGAGGCGGGCTTCACCAAGGGCGAGGTGATCGACTACTACGTCCGGATCGCGCCGGCGCTGCTGCCGCACCTGCGCGACCGCCCGCTCACCGTCGTCCGCTTCCCCGACGGCGTCGAGGGCAGGCACTTCTTCGAGAAGAACAGCCCCTCGCACCGTCCCGGCTGGGTCCGGACGGCGCCGATCGGGGTCGGCGGCCGGGCCGGAATCGTCGAGTTCACCGTCTGCGACGACCTGCCGACGCTCGTCTGGCTCGCCCAGCTCGCGGCGATCGAGCTCCACCCCTCGCTCGCCCTCGCATCCGACCACGAGCGCCCGACGGTGCTCGCGTTCGACCTCGATCCGGGCGAGCCGGCGACGGTCGTCGAGTGCTGCGCGGTGGCGCTGCGGATCCGCGAGCTCTTCGCCGAGCTCGGGCTGGCGGCGTTCCCGAAGACGTCGGGGGCGAAGGGGATGCAGGTCTACGTGCCGCTCAACGGGGAGCTCACCTACGCGACGACCAAGCCCTACGCGCGCGCCGTCGCGCGGGCGCTCGAGAGCGCCGAGCCCGGCCTCGTCACGTCGCGGATGACGAGGTCGCTTCGACCCGGCAAGGTGTTCGTCGACTGGAGTCAGAACACGCGCACGAAGACGACCGTCGCCGCATACTCGCTGCGGGCCGGGGCGCTGCCGACGGCCTCCGCCCCGCTCCGCTGGGACGAGGTCGAGGCGGCGGCTTCCGCGAGCAGCCCGGACGAGCTCCGGTTCGGCGCCGGAGAGGTCCTCGAGCGGTTCGGGCGCGACGGCGACCTGTTCGCGCCGGTGCTCGAGCTCGAGCAGGAGCTGCCGAGCCTCTGAGCCGGCTCAATCGAGCGCTTGGCGGATCACCGGGTTGCGGGCCGCGCCGGCCTCGTCGAGGCGCCGGACCGGCGTCGTGTAGGGCGCCCGCCGGGCGATCTCGGGATCCTCCTCCGCCTCGGCGAGGATCGCCTCGACCGCCGCGGCGAAGCCGTCGAGGGACTCACGGGTCTCGGTCTCCGTCGGCTCGATCATCAGCGCCTCGTCGACGAGCAGCGGGAAGTAGACCGTCGGCGGATGCATCCCGTGATCGAGGAGGCGCTTGGCGAGATCCAGGGTCTTGATCCCGAGCTCCCGCTTGGCGCCGCTGCCGGAGAGCACGAACTCGTGCATCGGCCGCCGGTCGAAGGCGAGCGGCAGGTAGCGGCCGGTGCGTCCCTCCCGCATCCGCGCGAGCAGGTAGTTGGCGTTGAGGACGGCGGTCTCCGACGCCTCGGCGAGCCCGTCGGCGCCGAGGCTGAGGATGTAGGCGTAGGCGCGGACGAAGACGCCGAAGTTGCCCTGAAAGCCGCGCAGGCGGCCGATCGAGCGCGGATGCTCCGCTTCGTCGCGGAGGTCGAAGCGGGTCGCGCCGGCACCGTTGCCGCCGGCGCCCTCGACCCGCTCGACCCGCGGCACCGGCAGGAACGGCTCGATCCGGTCGGAGACGGCGATCGGTCCGGCCCCGGGCCCGCCGCCGCCGTGGGGCTGGCTGAACGACTTGTGGAGGTTGACGTGGACGATGTCGAACCCCATGTCGCCGGGCCGGGAGTGGCCCATGATCGCGTTCAGGTTGGCGCCGTCGTAGTACAGCGTCCCGCCGGCCTCGCGAACGGTCGCCGTGATCTCGGCGATGTTCGGGTCGAAGAGGCCGAGCGTGTTCGGGTTGGTCAGCATCAGGCAGGCGACGCTCTCGTCCGTCTTCGCCCGGAGGTCGTCGAGGTCGACGCCGCCCCGCCCGTCGGTCGCGATCTTCACGACCTCGTAGCCGGCCATCGTCACCGACGCCGGGTTGGTGCCGTGCGCGGTGTCGGGCGCCAGCACCCGGGTCCGGATCTCTCCCTCGCCGCGGTCGGCGTGGAAGGCGCGCGTCAGCAGGAGCCCGGCGAGCTCGCCGTGCGAGCCGGCCGAGGGCTGCAGGCTGACGTGCGGGAGCCCGCAGACCTCGCTCAGCGCGCGCTCCAGCGACCAGATCAGCTCGAGCGCTCCCTGGGCGCGGGCCGGGGCCTGGGCCGGGTGCAGCCGCGCGTACCCGGGGAGCGCCGCCACGCGCTCGTTCAGCCGCGGGTTGTGCTTCATCGTGCACGAGCCGAGCGGGTAGATGCCGGAGTCGAGATCGAAGTTGCGGCGCGAGAGGCGGGTGTAGTGGCGGACGATCTCCGGCTCCGAGACCTCCGGCAGCCGCGCCGGCTCGCGGCGGAGCAGCGCCGCCGGGATCAGCTCGTCGATCGGCCGGTCCCCGCCGGGGACGCCGGACGGAGGGACGGCCGCGGCGCGGCGGCCGGGGACCGAGCGCTCGAAGATCGTCGTCGCCCGCTCCCGCTGCATCGGCGTCGGGACGGCGGCGGTCGCCGGCGGGTTGACGTCGGCCCCGCTCATGGCGTTGCCGATGCTGCCCGCTGCCCGCTGCCCGCTGCCCGCTCCAAGGCGTCTGCCAGGACCTCGGCCAACCGGTCGATCTGCTCGACGGTTCGCCGCTCGGTGATCGCGACGAGAATGCCGTTGCCGTACTCGCCGCCGAGCGGGACGCCGGCGGCGATTCCGTGCGCGGCGCAATGGTCGAGCACGCGCCCGACCGGCGCGTCGAAGCCGATCGCGAGCTCGCGGACGACCGGCGCGCCGTGAAGCGCCTCGACCCCATCGATCGCGGTCAGCCGCTCGCGGGCGTAGGCGGTGCGGCGGACGAGCAGCTCGCCGAGCTCGACGAGCCCGCGCCGGCCGAGCCAGCTCAGGTAGATCGTCGCGCCGAGCGCGTTCAGGGCCTGCGCGGTGCAGATGTTGTGCGTCGCCTTCTCGCGACGGATGTGCTGCTCGCGGGTCTGCAGCGCCAGCACGAACCCGCGCCGGCCGTCGACGTCGGCGGCCTCGCCGGCGATCCGCCCCGGCATCCGCCGGATCTGCGCCTCCGTCGCGCAGAAGAAGCCGAACGAGGGGCCGCCGTAGTCGAGCCGGTTGCCGAGCGGCTGCCCTTCTCCGACCGCGATGTCGGCGCCGGCGTCGCCCGGCGGCCGGAGGATGCCGAGCGCGATCGGGTCGCAGGCGGCGACTACCAGCGCGCCGGCGTCGTGGGCGGTCGCGGCGATCGGCTCGAGGTCCTCGACCGCGCCGAGGTGGTTCGGGTACTGGACGAAGACGGCCGCGGTCTCCTCGTCGACGGCGGCGGCGAGCGCGTCGAGATCGGTGCGCCCGTCGACGAGGCCGACCGGAACCACCTCGGCCTGATACCCCTCCGAGTACGTCGCCAGGGTCTCGCGCGAGTGCGGGTTGACGCCGACGGAGACGACGAACCGGCGGCGCCCGGTCGCGCCGATCGCGAGGTAGCCGGCGCTCGCGACCGCCGAGGGACCCTCGTAGAGGCCCGCGCTCGACAGCGGCAGCCCGGTCAGCTCGCTCATCGCCGTCTGGAACTCGAACATCGCCTGCAGCCCGCCCTGCGAGATCTCCGGCTGGTACGGCGTGTACGGGGTGAGGAACTCGGAGCGCGAGACGATCGCGTCGACGATCGCCGGCGCGTAGTGGTCGTACATCCCGGCCCCGAGGAAGCAGACCTCCGACTCGGCGTCGGCGTTGCGCGCCGCCAGCTCCCGCAGCCGCTCGTAGACCGCCGCTTCGTCGAGGCCGGCCGGCAGGTCGAGCCCGCGGTCGAAGCGGACCCCCGCCGGCACGTCGAACAGATCGTCGATCGAGTCGACGCCGATCGCCGCGAGCATCTCCCGGCGCTCGCCGTCGGTGGCTGAGGTGTAGCCGCTCACGCGCGGCAGGTTAGATCAACCGGCGGGATCCTCCGCCTCGCCTCCGGTCCGGCCGGCCCCGGCGGCGGGCTCGCCCGATCGCCCGAGCGGATCTTCCGCTTCGCGCCCTCTCGGCCCGGCGCGCCGGCGGGCCGAGCGCGCCTGCGCCCGCCCGGCTGGGGATGCCCCTCCCCGGCGAGAGCCGGCACCCGGCCGGAGGTCAGGTGCGGCTCCGCGACCACGCCCGGCCGATCAGCGCCGCGACGGCGATCGCGGTCGCGGCGCCAGCCGCGGCGAGCCGCGGATCGCGGATCGGCCTGAACTCGGCGCCCGATTCCCGCACCTCGATGTAGCCCAGCGGCGAGACGATCCCCCCTCCCCCTCCGCCGGAGCCCTCGCCGCCGCCCTCGCCGCCGGCGCCGCCTCCGAAGCCCCAGCTCGCCCGGGCGACCGGGATCACGGTCACGTCGCCGCGCTCCACGGCCGGCCCGAAGACGGCCGATGACCGCGCCCGGGCCCCGATCCGCTCGGCCAGGGCCGCCAGGAACCTCCCCGTCTCGGCCGCCCTGCCCACCTCCGCCTCGATCTCGTCGGGTGTGGCCACGGACGGAACCTACCGCGCGCGCGGCCGCGGGTGGGATCGCGCGGGACGCGGTCGTCGACGCCGGCCCGTCAGTCGGCGACCAGGTCCCGGTAGGCGGCGGCGTCGAGAAGCCGGTCCGCCTCCCCGGGGTCGCCGAGGCGGATGCGGACCATCCAGCCCTCGCCGTAGGGATCTGTGTTGATCAGCTCCGGGTTCGTGCCGGCCCGCTCGTTGACTGCCACGATCTCGCCGCTGAGGGGGGCGATCACGTCGGAGACGGCCTTGACCGACTCGACCTCGGTGTAGGGCTCGTCCTTGGCGATCGTCGCCCCGACCTCGGGCGGGTCGAAGAAGACGACGTCGCCGAGCGAGTCCTGCGCGAACCAGGTGATCCCGAGCGTCGCCTCCTCGCCCTCGATCCGCGCCCAGTCGTGCTCGGGGTGGTAGCGCAGGTCCTCCGGGTAGCTCTCCTCGGTTGCCATCTCGTCCTTTCCTGTCAGGCGCTCTTCTCGTACAGCGGCTTGGCGCGGATCTCCGCCGGCCGGCGGCGGCCGCGAACGTCGACCTCGATCGCGGTGCCGGGCTCGGCGATCCCGGCGCGAAGGTATCCCATTCCGATCCCGATCCCGAGCGAGGGCGAGAAGCTGCCGCTGGTGACGGCGCCGACCGGCTCGCCGCCGAGCAGGATCGGGTTGCCCCGGCGCGGGATCCCACGCCCCGTCATCGCGAAGGCGACGAGGCGCTCGACGGGCCCCTCGGCGCGGACGGCGGCGATGGCCGCCGCGCCCGCGAAGCCGGTCTCCTCCTTGCAGCACCAGCCGAGGCCGGCCTCGATCGGGTTGCGGTCGGGTCCGATGTCGTTGCCGTGGAGGTGGAAGCAGGCCTCGAGCCGGAGCGTGTCGCGGGCGCCGAGCCCGCAGGGCGTGACCGCGGCCGCCGCGAGCGCCCGCCACAGCGCCGGGGCGTCGGCCGGGGCGACGAGGACCTCGACCCCGTCCTCGCCGGTGTACCCCGTCCCGCAGACCAGCGCCCTCGCGCCCGCGACCTCCAGCGTCGAGGCGCGCATCCGCGCCGGCAGCTCCGCCGACGCGAGGCCGGCGACCGCAGCCCGCGCCTCGGGTCCCTGGACGGCGATCATCGCGAAGTCGGGCGCGCGATCGACGACCTCGACGTCGAACCCCGCCGCGAGCTCGCCGAAGCGCGCCAGGTCCCGGTCGTGGTTGGCGGCGTTGGTGACGGTCAGGTAATCGACCCCCCAGCCGTCGGGCCGGTAGCTGAAGAGGTCGTCGAGGATGCCGCCGTCGTCGGCGCACAGGCACGAGTACTGGGCGCCTCCGGGCGCCAGCCTCGTCACGTCGTTGGAGACCGCGTGCTGGAGGAAGGCGGCCGCGTCGCCGCCCCGGGTTCCGACCTGGCCCATGTGGGAGACGTCGAACATCCCCGAGCGCTCGCGAACCGCGAGGTGCTCGGCGGCGACCCCCTCGTACTGGACCGGCATCTCCCAGCCGGCGAACGGGACGAGGCGGGCGCCGGCGGCGACATGCTCGCCGTGCAGCGGCGTCTTGCGGAGCTCCCCGGCGGTCACGCGCTCAGGCTACCGGCGGGTACGCGGGCACGCGGCCTCGCGCGGGTAGTGTGCGGGCGATGCGGCTGGTCCACGAGAGCGCGACGGACGAGGGCGAGCTCGGTCGGCCGTGGAGCCGGCCCTTGGGCGGCACGCTCGACCGCCTCGTCGTCGAATCCGACCTGCTGGCGGGCAACCCGCTCGGCGATCCGGCGCGACGACCGCTTTACGTGCTGCGCCCGCCCGGCGTCGAGCTCGACCACCCACGTGAGCTGCCGGCGATCTACGTGATCCAGGGCTACACCGGCCAGCTCGACATGTGGACGAGCCGAAGCGCCTTCGAGCCGACCTTCATCGAGCGGATGGACGCGATGCTCGCAACCCCCGAATGCCCCGACGCGATCGTCGTCATGGTCGACTGCTGGACGAGCTACGGCGGCTCGCAGTTTCTCGACTCGACCGGCACCGGGCGCTACCAGTCCTACCTCTGCGACGAGGTCGTCCCCTTCGTCGACGAGCGCTATCCGACCGCCGCCGATCGTGAGAGCCGCGGCATCGCCGGCAAGTCCTCGGGAGGCTACGGCGCGATGGTGGTGCCGATGATGCGCCCCGACGTCTTCTCGGCGCTCGCGACCCACGCCGGCGACTCGCTGTTCGAGCTGTCGATGCCGCCCAGCATCGCGGCGACGATCCGCACCCTCCGCGATCGCTACGAGTCCTCCTACGACGTCTTCTTCGAGCGCCTGCCGGAGGCCGATCCGTTCGACTTCGGCCACCACGGCGGGCCGCTGGAGATGTACGGCTACGCCGCCTGCTACTCGCCCGATCCGGCGCGCCCGGGGAAGGCGCTGCTCCCGTTCGAGCCGGCCAGCGGCCGGATGGTCCACGATGTCTGGGACCGCTGGCTCGACCACGACCCGGTCGTGATGGCCCCGCGCCACGCCGACGCCCTGCGCTCGCTGCGCCGCGTCTACATCGACGCCGGCAAGGGCGACGAGTACTACCTCGACCTCGGCGCGCAGGCGTTCGCCGCCGAGCTCGGCAAGCTCGGGGTCGAGCACACCCTCGAGCTGTTCGAGGGCCGCCACGGCGGCATCGCCTACCGCTACCCCGCGGCGATCCGGGAGCTCGCCCTCGCGCTGGAGTAGGTCGGAGGTCGGAGCTCCGACCTCCGACCTAGTCGCGCAGGAACGGCGGGATGTCGATCTCGTCGTCGGAGACCTCGAGCGAGCGGATCTCGCGGTCGCTCGGCGGCTGGACGCCGCGGCGCCGGCTGCGGCGGCGGACCTCCGCGGGCCGGCGGGCGAGCATCTCGAAGCCCTCGAAGCCGGTGGCGATGACCGTGACCCGGAGCTCGTCGCCCATCGTGTTGTCGACGACGGCGCCGAAGATGATGTTGGCGCCCTTGTCGGTGGTGGCGGCGACCACCTCCGCGGCCTCGTTGACCTCGAACAGGCCCATGTCCTCGCCGCCGGTGATGTTGAGCAGCATCCCGGTGGCGCCGTCGATCGACGACTCCAGCAGCGGCGAGGAGATCGCCTCCTTCGCCGCCTCGGCGGCGCGGCTCTCGCCCGAGGAGGTGCCGATGCCCATCAGCGCCGAGCCGGCGTCGGACATGATCGCCCTGACGTCGGCGAAGTCGAGGTTGATCAAGCCGGGGACCGTGATCAGGTCGGTGATCCCCTGCACGCCCTGGCGGAGGATGTCGTCCGCCTTTCGGAACGCCTCGCTGATCGGCTCGCGCCGCTCGACGATGTTCAGCAGCTTCTCGTTCGGGACGATGATCAGGGTGTCGACCTCGTTGCGGAGCTTCTCGATCCCGTCGAGGGCCTGTTGCATCCGCTTCGCGCCTTCGAACTCGAACGGCTTGGTGACGACGCCGACGGTCAGCGCGCCGATCTCCTGCTTGGCGATCTCGGCGATCACCGGCGCTGCGCCGGTGCCCGTGCCGCCGCCCTCGCCGGCGGTGACGAAGACCATGTCGGCGCCCTTCAGGGCCTCTTTGATGTCATCGCGGCTCTCGGCCGCGGCGCCGGCGCCGACCTCGGGCTGCCCGCCGGCGCCGAGGCCGCGGGTCAGGTCCTGCCCGATCGCGAGCTTGACGTCGGCGTCGCTGGAGCGCAGCGCCTGCGCGTCGGTGTTGACGGCGAGGAACTCGACCCCCTTGAGCCCGGCATCGACCATCCGCGAGACCGCGTTGCTGCCGCCGCCGCCCGCGCCGACGACCTTGATCACCGCCAGGTAACTGGAAGCCTCCATCTGAGCTTCACTCGCCTTTCTCTATCCGTCCGGAGCTTGAGTGATAGTTGAGAGTTTGCGCGTCCCAGCCCGCAAACAGCAGCCAAAGTAAGCGACTACGCGGCTGCTGTCAACGTCACCCGCAGACCCCTGCAAGATCCCTGTCTCAACCAAGGGTTGAGGCTTTGGGACGCCTCAGGCGACGGTCGAGGGTGGTTCGCGCCTACCCCGCTACCGGCCGCTCGGGGGCCGAGAGGTCGATGTAGGTCGCGGCGGTCAGCTCCGGATCGGCCAGCACGGCGGCGGCGGCGCGCCACTTCTGGTCGGCCGCCGCCGGAGCGCCGAAGCGCAGCTCGATGCCGCCCTCGAGCTCGGCGACGACCCCGTGCTCGCGGTCGACCCGGGCCTCGACGACCTGCCCGCGCAGTGGACCCGGCGTCGCGCCGAGGACCTTCGCGGCCGCGAGCTCGGCGTCGGCGGCGCGGTCGCCGTCCGGCGCGTCGCCGGCGATCTCGGGCACCCCGTCGGGCCGGTCGATCCCGGTCTCGAGCACGGTCCCGTCGGCGGCTACAGCGATCCCGCCGTCGGCGTCGATCCAGCCCGCCGCCGGGCGGACCTCGACGTCGATCGTGATCCCGTGCGGGAAGTGCGTGTCGATCTTCAGCCCGGCGACGGACGGCTCGCCGGCGACCGCGGCCTCGATCGCGTCGCGGTCGAGATGAAGCGTGCTGAGCCCGGTGGCGGCGGTGGTGAGCTCGCCGGCGACGGCCGGGGGGACGTCGGTGCCGGTGACCGCCACCTCCTCGATCGCGACGAAGGAGGAGTCGCGGAACCAGAGCATGTAGGCGGCGAGCAGCGCCGCCGCACCGACCAGGGCGATGAGCAGCCCGGCGCGAAGCCGCTTCCACGACGGCAGGGCGAAGCGGCGCCGGCGGCCGGCCAGGTGCGCGGCACCGGCCGTCATCGCGGTTCCCCCTCGCCCCGGCCGGCTCGGCCCCGGGCGGCCCCCGCCCGTCCGGCGCCGCCGCCGGCGGCCGCCGCGCCCGGGACGCGCGAGAGCGCTGCCGGACTCGGTTGCGGTTCCGTGGAGAGCATCGTCGCTGGGTCCAGGTTCGATCCCGGGCACGCCACTCCTACCGCCCCTCACCGCCCGCCCCCGGCCGCCACGAGGCGGTCGGCGAGGCGGAAGACGTCGCCGGCGCCGAGCGTGACGACGATGTCGCCGGCGCCGAGCCGGCCGGCGAGCGCACGCTCGGCCCGGTCGGCGTCGACCATCCAGCTGACCCGGCGACCGGGTGCGGCATCGGCGGCGGCGGCGGCGACGGCGAGCCCGCTGACCCCGGCGAGCGGTCCGACCGGAAGCTCGCGGGCCGGGTAGACGTCGAGCACGCCGATCTCGTCCGCCGCCGCCAGGGCGCGACCGAACCGCGCCGCAAGCGCCTTCGTGCGCGAGTAGAGATGGGGCTGGAAGACCGCGATCAGGCGCCGGTGCGGGAGCTCGCGCAGCGCCGCGAGCGAGGCCGCGACCTCGGTCGGATGGTGCGCGTAGTCGTCGTAGACGACGGCGCCCTCGCGCTCCCCCTTGCGCTCGAGCCGCCGGGCCATGCCGGGAAAGCGTTCCAGCGCCGCGATCATGTCGGCGAGCGGCGGCAGGCCGTCGTCGCGCTCGCGGGCGCAGGCGAGGGCGCCGATCGCCGCCGTCGCGTCGGCGACGTTGTGGCGGCCGGGGACCGCGAGCCGGACCGGATGCCCGCCGAGCGATTCCGAGGCGAGCCGGAAGGCGGTGCCGCCACGCTCCGGCACGATCTCGCTCGCGAGCAGCGCCGGCGGCGGCGGCGGGGCGTCGCCGGGGGCGGGCGCGACCGCGAAGCTCAGGACCCGGCCGGCCCCGTCGAGCGCCCCGAGGCGGGCGTCGGCGGGCCGGATCAGCGCCGCCGCCGGCGCGGTGAAGCGGGCGAAGGCGTCGATCAGCTCCCCCTCCCCGCCCCAGTGCGAGTGGTGGTCGAGCTCGACGTTGGTCACGACCGCGACCTCGGGGCTGAGCCTGAGGAAGCTGCCGTCGCTCTCGTCGGCCTCGGCGACGATCCAGTCGGAGCCTCCCCAGGCGGCGTTGGCCGGAGCCCCCTCCGGCCCGGCGCCCGGCAGCTCGCCGCCGAGCACGAACGCGGGATCGGCGCCGGCCGCCCGCAGCGCGTGGACGATCATCCCCGCGGTCGTCGTCTTGCCGTGCGCTCCGGCGACGGCGATCAGACGCCTGCCGGCGCAGAGGCGAGCCAGCAGCTCGGCGCGATGGATGACCGGCTGGCCGCGCTCGCGGGCGCGCACCAGCTCCTCGTTGTCCTCGGGGACCGCGGTCGAGACGACGACCTCGGCGTCGGCCGGGACGGCGTCGGCCTCGTGGCCGATCGAGGGCTCGATCCCGGCGGCGCGGAGCCGCTCGACGGAGGCCGACTCGACCCGGTCGGAGCCGGTCACCCGGTGGCCGAGCCGGTGGCAGACGAGCGCCAGGCCGCTCATTCCCGCCCCGCCGATGGCGATGAAGTGCAGCGGCCGCCGCGGCTCGGCGCTCACCGCCGCTCCCCCCGTGCGCCGTTCTCCGCCGCGGCGACGATCTCGGCGGCGACCCGCTCGGCGGCGTCGGGCATCGCGATCCGCCGCGCCGCCGCGGCCATCGCCTCGAGCCGGCCGCGATCGGAGAGCAGCGGCGCCACCTCGGCGAGCAGGCGCCCGGCGTCGAGCTCGGCGTCCTCGACGATCGTCGCCGCGCCCGCCCGCTCCATCCAGCGGGCGTTGGCGTGCTGATGGCGCCCCGCCGCATGCGGGTAGGGAACGAGCACCGCCGGCCGGCCGGCCGCGGCAAGCTCGAAGACCGAGCCGCCGGAGCGGCAGAGCACTAGGTCGGAAGCGGCGAGCGGGTCGCCGAGGTCGGGCAGGTACTCGAGCAGGGTGTAGCGGGACGCCCCCTCGAGAGCCGCGGCGACGAGGGGGTAATCGCGCGACCCGGCGACGTGCAGCACGTGGTAGGGCCGCTCGGCGGCCGGGCCGCCGCGCCCGAACGCCGCCGCCGCGGCCCGGTTGATGCGAAGGGCGCCGAGGCTGCCGCCGAAGATCAGCAGGCACGGGGCCTCGCCCGCGATCGCGAAGCGCTCGCGGGCGCGGCCGCGGTCGGCGGCGGCGATCGCGGCCGGAACCGGGCGCCCGGTGAGCAGGTAGCGATCGCCCTCGCGCCCGGGGACCGGGAAGGCCAGGCAGACCCGATCGGCGCGGGGCGCGAGCAGCCGGTTCGCGAGCCCGAGGTGGCTGTCGGCTTCGGTCAGGACCAGGGGCAGCCCCATCGTCGCCGCCGCGATCCCGGTCGGGGCGGCGACGTATCCGCCGCCGCCCATCACGGCGTCCGCCCGGCGCGCGCGCAGATGGCGCCGGGCGACGCGGACCGCTGCCGCGGCCCGGCCCAGCGCCAGCGCCGCCCGCAGCGGGCTCGATCGGTCGATCCCGGTGACGTCGACGTGGTCGATCTCGTAGCCCGCGGCGGGGACCAGCTCGGCCTCGGCGCGATCGCGCGTGCCGACGAAGCTCACCGCGACGCCGCGCTCAGCGAGCGCCGCGGCGACGGCCAGGGCCGGCACGACGTGCCCCGCCGTGCCGCCGGCTGCGATCACGACCCGCACGGGAACCACCTCCGGCCGCCGTCGCGCGGACCGGTGCCGCCCTCGTGCCCGCACGCCCGCCATCGAGCACGCGCAGCCGCCGCCTGCCCGCGGCCATCCGCGCCGAGCCGCCGTTGGCGACGTTGAGCAGCAGGCCCACCGAGGCCAGGGTGACGATCAGGCTGCTGTTTCCGTAGGAGACGAATGGAAGCGTGACTCCGGTCAGTGGTGCGAGGCCGAGGACTGCGAACAGGTTGATCGATGCCTGGAGAAGGATCATCGCCGTCAGCCCGGCGGCGAGCAGGCGACCGTAACGGTCCCGCGCCTTCTGGGCGGTCCGGAAGCCGGCGTAGCCGAGCACCATGTAGAGCCCGACGAGCAGCGACATCCCGAGCAGCCCCAGCTCCTCCCCGATCACCGCGGCGATCATGTCGGTGTGGGCCTCGGGCAGGTAGAAGGCCTTCTGGACGCTCTCGCCGATGCCGACGCCGAAGATGCCGCCGGAGCCGAGGGCGATCGCCGCCTGCTGGCCCTGAAAGCCCGCCCCGGAGGCGTCGGCGCCGGGGTTCAGGAAGCTCGTCAGGCGCGCCATCCGGTAGGGCTCGAGGATGACCGCGACGACGACGAGCAGGCAGATCGCCCCGGCGATCATCGCGAGGTGGCGGATCTTGGCGCCGGCCGCGACGAGCAGCGCCGCGACCGACAGGGCGGTGACCATCGCCGTGCCGAGGTCGGGTTCGAGGACGACGAGCCCGCAGACGGCGGTGGCCATGAGCAGGATCGGCTGCATCCCGCGGAGATCGCGCGTCATCCGCGGCCGCTCGGCGAGCACGCTCGCCCCGTAGAGCAGCAGGGCGACCTTGGCGAGCTCCGAGGGTTGGACCTGGATCGGGCCGAGGGGAATCCAGCGCTGGGCACCGTTGACGGGAGTCGTCCCGATCACCTTCAGGGCGAGGAGCAGCGCGATCGCGCCGATCAGGAACGCACCGGTCAGCCGGCGGACGTTCTCGAGCCGCTGCACCGAGAGGATCTTCATGACGACGAGCCCGACGGCGCCGAACATCAGCGTCTTCTTCAGGTAGAAGAGGCTGTCGCCGTCGTCCAGCAGCGACGCGCTCGAGCTGGCGCTGAAGACCATCACGGCGCCGAACGTGAGCAGGCACATCGTCGCGGTCAGAAGCAGCGTGTACTCGAGCGGCTTGTCCTTCCTCCGCGGCCGCCCCCCGCCCCGGAGGCCGGCGAGCACGGCCCTCATCACAGCGCCTCCACCAGCTCGCGAAAGCGCCGCCCCCGCTCCTCGTAGTCCGCGAAAGCGTCGAAGCTCGCGCAGGCGGGGGCGAGCAGCACGGTCTCCCCCGGCTCCGCCGCCGCGGCGGCGTCCGCGACCGCGGTCTCGAGGTCGCGGCTGCGGCGCAGCGGCACGCCGGCCGGGGCGAGGTCGGCTGCGAGCCGCTCCGCCGCCTCGCCGATCAGGTAGCAGGCCCTGCAGCGGCCGGCGACGGACGGCACCAGCGGGCCGAACCGCTCGCCCTTGAGGCTGCCGCCGAAGATCGCGTGGACGCCGTCCCCGAAGGTCGCCAAGGCGGCCTGCGCGGCGGCTACGTTCGTCGCCTTCGAGTCGTTGACGTAGCGGACGCCGGCGACCTCGGCGACCTGCTCGAGCCGGTGCGGGATCGCGGTGAACCCCCGCAGACCCTCCGCGACCGCCTCGCGGGGAACGCCGGCGGCGAGCGCCGCGGTCGCGACCGCCATCGCGTTGCGCAGGTTGTGCTCGCCGCCGAGAGCGACCTCGTCGCCGCCGACCAGCACCCCCTCGGCGTCGCGGATCGAGCCGTCCTCGAAGCGGACCGTGCAGCCGCCGCCCGCGCAGCCCTCGATCCCGTAGCGGCGCCGCCGCGCCGCTCCCGGGATCGCCGTCTCGTCGAGGGCGGGCTCGTCGGCGTCCCAGACGGCCGTGGCCCCCTCGGGCTGGGCCGCGAAGATGCGGAGCTTCGCCTCGAGGTAGGAGGCGGGCGTCGGGTGGCGGTCGAGGTGATCGGGGCTGATGTTCAGGAGCACCGCCACCTCCGGCGCGAACGCGATCGTGTCCTCGAGCTGGAACGAGGAGCACTCGCAGACCACCGTGGCCTCCGGGTCGAGCCCGTCGGCGACCCGCGTCAGCGGCGTTCCGACGTTGCCCGCGACAGCGACCGGCCTACCGGCGGCGCGGAAGACGTGCGCCAGCCACTCGGTCACGGTCGTCTTGCCGTTCGTCCCGGTGACGGCGACGAACCGGTTCGGCGCCAGCCGCCAGCCGAGCTCGAGCTCGCCGAGGACCGGCTTGCCGGCCGCCCGCGCCGCCGCGACCACCGGGGCCTGCGGAGGGACCCCGGGGCTCTTGACCACGGCGCTCACGCGCTCCAGCAGCCTGGTTCCGTCGCCATCGAGATCGAGTTCGACGCCGGTCCCGGCAAGCCTTCCGGCGTCGGCAGGACTTCCGCTGTCGGTGCCGTACACGCGCTCTCCCCGCGCGCGCAGCGCCTCGGCGGCGGCGACCCCCGAGCGCGCGAGGCCGACGACGAGGAAGGGGCCTCCGGGCAGGGGTGGTCGCGGGATGTCGGACGGCACGTTCGAAGCTTCGCCGAGCGGGCAGACGAACCTCCGCGGATGCCGGCACGCGGCGGCCCGCTCGCCCGGCCCCACCCCGTGGGTCCGACCCGGGCCCGGCCGGGATCGGCGCTAGCGTCGCGGCCTGCCGAGGGTGATGTTGCGCTGCCCCAGCACGACCTCGCCGCGGCTGACGACCAGCGTGAAAGTGCCCGAGCCGTACCCGCCGCGGTGACCGCGACGCCGGACCAGCACCCTGCGGGGCTTGCGCGTGGCGGTCACGGGACCCGATCGCCCGACCAGCGCGTCGTCGCTGTAGATCTCGAGGACCACGCCGGAGAGCCGGCCGTCCAGCGCCGCGACCTTGACGGCGACATCGCGTCCACGGTCCCGCCTTCCCGCTACGAGGACCGCCAGCCGGCGCCCCCCGCCGGCGTCGAACACCACCTGCCGTGGCGGGCCGGACCGCGCCCGGGTGCTGATGTCCTCGCGAATCGGCCAGTCGCCAAGCGTCGGGTCGTTGCTCCGCAGCGCCACGGCGTCGGCCGTGTCGATCCGCCTGATCACATCGGCGAAGTAGGCGGTCTGCCGCGCCGCGAGGTCGGGGTCGAGCTTGTCCATCTCCCCGTTCTCGGAGGCGACCAGCAGGTAGGTGGGGGCGGCGATGCCGGCCACGTGGGGGATGCCGTTCCGGTGCCAGGCGACCCCGGGGGTCACCTGGACGGGTGGCTTCAGGAGCATGACCCGCTGCAACCGCGACTCGATCAGCGCTTCCTCGCAGAGCTCCTGCATCGGACCCTGCGTGGTCCAGATCGCGTAGGCCTCCTCCTCGCCGGTCGGGTGATAGCCCTTCTCCGGCTCCTCGTACTCGGTCCACCGGGTTGCACCGAGATGCTCGATCGTCACCGCCCCGACGGCACGCTCGAACAGGTCCATGTGGGCGGGTATCCAGCCGTACTGCTCGGGCAGGACGTTGGGATCGCCCGGGATGTCGCGGACGTCGGCCATGTGGCCGGGCCAGGCGACGAAGGCCAGGGTTCGCTTCAGCTTCTGGCTCCCGCGCAGCGACGCGAAGTGGCGGGCGAGGTGGACGAGCGCCACGGCACCGTTCTCCTCGAACGCGTTCTGCCCGTCCGTGTGCGAGTTGACGATCACGACCTCGTCGCTCTCGCCGGGCAGGATGCCGGTGATCTGGCGAACGTGGGAGTCCTCCCAGGACGCCTTCACCCGCAGCCGCGCGGTCGGCTGCGAGGCGGCCCGGGCCTTCAACTCGGCCCCGGTGTCCCGATCGACCACCACCGCCGGCAGCGGCTGGACCATGCTCTGGTGGGGGGAGTAGTTGTCCTCGAGCTGGTCCCGGGTGCTGTCGACGATGAAGACGACGGCCTTGGCCCCCTGATCGGCGTAGGACTGCAGGCTGGCGGGCCACGGGGAGAACGCGAACCGACGGAACTCCTCGGATGCGACCTCCTCGGCGGTGTGACCGTCCCACTGCCAGTAGCTCGACATCCCGAGGAACATCGCGGCGGTCATGGCTCCCGGGACCGCCAGCTCGACGAGCAGGATGCTCCCGTCCGCCGACCCGTCGCCCTCGTTGACGAGGGGCCCCGTCACGCCCTCGTCGGGCGTACCCGGAGTGCGGACGAAGACCGTCGCCGGGTCGTACCCGGTGCCTCCGACCTCGAGCGACACCGACGAGGGATCGGGACGCCAGGGCCGGTACCGGAACTCATCGGACGGCAGCAGCTGGAGGCCCGCCTTGACGAGCTGGTCCTCGATCCAGTCGCAGAACTCGTTGTGCTCCGGATACCCGGGCAGGCGGGGGCCGAAGTCCACCATCCGCTGATAGTCGGCGCGAACCTGCTTTGCGGAGGGCAGCGGCACCACATCGCGGCTTCCGGGCACCCGGCTCCCGCCAGGCCCGCGGCCGCCGCGGCGCTGTGCCGCCTGGCCCGGCGCGGTCGCGACAGCGCCGGCGACGCTCGTCGCCGCGGCGGTCGCCGCGGACTTCTCGAGAAACCGCCGGCGCGTCAGGCCGCGACGATCGTCCGCGCTCACGGAATCGGTATTCAAGCCACCATCGGACACCGCTCAATCCCTCCTCCACTAGAGGAAATACTCTCTACGCCGATGCTACCAGAGGCGGCGGGACAGCCCGTCGCGAGGGCCGGCGGGGACCGTGGAGCGGGCTCCGGAGGCTCGACGGATATCCTCAGCGCCATGCCCGTCGAGTCGTCAACCGACGCTCCCGAGAGGGTCAGGGAGGGCGTCTTCTTCGATCCGCCGCAGGCGCTGCCGCGGGGACGGCACAACCTGAGCGAGGAGCAGGTCCAGGCGATCCAGCGCGAGCGGATCCTGATCTCGATGACGGAGCTGATGGCCAGCCGGGGGATCGGCAAGGTCGGATCCGGCGAGATCGCGAGGAACGCGGGAGTCTCCCTGGCCGCCTTCTACGACTGCTTCGACGGCAAGCAGGAGTGCGTGCTGGCCGGCTACGACCGCTTCATCGAGGTGCTGTTCACCCACATGAACGCCGTCGACGTCGAAGCGCACGATCGCCCCGGGCTCGTCTGCGCCCTGATCCGGGCCTACCTGGGGGCCCTGCAGAGCGATCCGGTGGTCGCCCGCGCCTACCAGGTGGAGATCGACTCCCTGGGCGCCCCCGCCCGCAAGCGCCGCCGCGACGCTCTGATGCTCTTCGCCCATCACCTCTGGGCCGTCACCGGCGATGCCTCCCCCACCGGCCGGCCGGCCGAGGCGCTGCCATGGAGCGCTTACATCGGCGTCATCTACGTCACCCGCCAGCTGGCCTCCGATGCCCTCGACACCGAGGACGAGCCGGACTTCGGGGCGCTCGCGGACGAGCTCGCCGTCTGGGTCACAGACCTGTTCCGCTAGATCGCCGCGGGCCCCCGCGCCGGCCGGGCGATCGCCTCCGGCTATCTGCGTAGTATGCTCTACGCTGATACCAACGAGGAGGAGCGCCTTGAAGCTGAGCATGCGCGGTCGTGTCGGTCCCGTGACGGCTGCCGGAGTCGGAGCGTCGGTGGCGCTCGGCCTGGCGGCGGCCCTGCTGCTCGTGGATCTCGGCCGCGACCGGGCCGCGGCCGCGGTTCCGGACGTGATCTCCCCGAACACGATCGTCCAGCCCGAGCCGCTGCGGACCGGTCCCGGCAACGTCGACTACGAGCATCGCGGCTGGCGGGTCAGCGAGGGCGGCGAGGGACCGGATGCCTGGTACGCGTTCGAGCCGATCAAGCCTCGCCCCGCGCGGGCGCCGTTGGCCATCGTCACCCACGGCTACTACGAGTTCGAGGGCTACGACCGGCTTTACGAGCTGATCCGCCACACGGTCCTGAGCGGCAGCGTGGTGGTCTTCCCGCGCTGGCAGACCGGCGTCGCCGAGCCGTGCCCGGGCCCGTTCAACATCGAGCCGTGCGTCGATTCCGCGACTACGGGGATCCATGACGGGATCGATTACCTGCTCGGCGGCGAGAACCGGGTCAGCCCGCGCCTGGGCAGGACGAGCTACTTCGGCTACTCCTACGGCGGCATCCTCACGGCCAACCTCGCCAACCGATACCGGCAGCTCGAGCTGCCGCGGCCGAGGGCGATCTTCCTCGACGACCCCCATGACGGTGAGCTCGCCGGCATCGGGGAGCCGGCGCTCGACGACTCGCTCGCCGGGATCCCGCCCGACGTCAAGCTCGAGTGCCATTCGGGCGCGGAAGGGGTGATCGGGGTTCCGCGGCTCAAGGACGGGAGCTGCAACGCGGTGTTTCCCCTGATCAGCCACATCCCGAACCGGAACAAGGGCCTCGTCATGACCCGGACCGATGGATACGGGACGCCGACCCTGTCCTCGGTGCACGGCGTCTGCGCCGGAGAGAAGGGCACGGCCGATGCCTACGACTGGCGCTTCTGCTGGAAGGTCTGGGACGCGCTCAGGTCCTGCGCCTACGAGCAGCGGGACTGCTCCTACGCGCTCCGCAGGGGACGCAAGCACACCTGGATGGGACGCTGGAGCGACGGCACCCCGGTCACGCCACTGGTCGTCCGGAAGGCCGCGCCGCTGCGGCCTTGAGACCGCCCGCGCCCCCGCCCGGTCAGCCGATGCTGTTCTGAAACAGGGTGTAGCCGATCCCGGCGAGGACGGCGCCGAGGATCCAGAAGCGGATCATGATCTTCGTCTCCGACCAGGCCTTCATCTCGAAGTGGTGGTGGAGCGGGGCCATCAGGAAGACGCGGCGCCGGAACGACTTGAAGGTGAAGACCTGGATCAGGACCGAGAGGGCCTCGATCACGAAGATCCCGCCGAGGATGATCAGCAGGATCTCGGTCTGGGTCATGATCGCCAGGCCGGCGATCGCCCCGCCGAGGCCGAGCGATCCGGTGTCCCCCATGAAGATCTGAGCCGGGAAGGCGTTGAACCAGAGGAAGCCGACGGACGCGCCGACGAAGCAGGAGGAGAGCAGCGCCAGGTCCCGCTGGCCCGTCGTGATCGTGATCGCGAGGTAGGAGAGGAAGACGATCGCGCAGCAGCCCGCCGCGAGGCCGTCGAGGCCGTCGGTGAGGTTGACGCCGTTGCTGGCGCCGGCGAGGACGACGAAGCTGAGGATCACGTAGACGACCGGGCCGAGGTAGACCTCGGCGTCGAAGACCCGCAGCTGCAGGCTCGGGTCGAGCCCGATCTCCTGGAAGGCGACCCACCAGAGGACGACCGCCAGCGCGATCTGGCAGGAGAGCTTCCAGCGGGCCGAGAGCCCGAGCGACCTTCGCTTGACGATCTTGATGTAGTCGTCGGCGAAGCCGATCGCGGCGCTGCCGAACGCGATCGCGAACACGGTCAGGCTCTCGGTGTCGCGATCGGAGAGGACCAGGTAGGGCACGGCGATGGCGGCGAAGATGACCAGCCCTCCCATCGTCGGCGTCCCCGCCTTCGTGTGATGCCCCTCGGGCCCCTCCTCGCGGATCTGCTGTCCGAACTCGCGCTCGCGGAGGCGCTCGATGAACTTCGGCCCGAGGAAGATCGTGATCAGCATCGCCGCCATCCCCGCGATCAGGATCGCCCCGCGGTCGATCGGGACGGTGCTGAGGCCGCCCGCCTGCGCGACCGCGATCACCCGCCTGCCTCGCCGAGCCGCGCGACGATCCCGTCGGCCAGCCGCTCGAGGCCGACCGAGCGCGATCCCTTGACCAACACCACGTCCCGGGGCCGGAGCTCGGGGGCGACGACCGCGATCGCCGCGTCGGCGTCGGGCGCCCAGGCGTCGGGCTCGTAGTCGCGAGCGAGCTCGCCGACGCCGATCAGGGGGCCGATGCCGAGCTCGCGCGCGAGCGCGGCGATGTCGGCGTGGAATCGGGGTGATTCGGGGCCGATCTCGGCCATCCCGCCGAGCACCGCCACCCTCCGGTCATCGCCTCCGGCCGACGCCGCGAGGTTCTCCAGGGCCGCCCGCATCGCGATCGGGTTCGCGTTGTAGCAGTCGTTGAGCAGCACGATCGGCCCCGGCAGCTCGATCCGCTCGCCCCGCAGGCGCGAGAACTCTATCCGCGCCGTCCGGGCCGCCATCGCGGCGGGGTCGAGGTCGAGGGCGGAGCCGATCGCGACCGCGCAGAGCGCGTTGGTCAGGTTGTAGGCCTCGGCGAAGGGGAAATCGAACTCGGCCTCCCCGTTCGGCGTTCCGATCAGCGCCGAGGTGCGACCCGTGGCCACCGACGAGCTGAGCGCGAAGACGTCGCCGCCGGGGCCGAACGTCAGGACCTCGAGCGAGTCGCGCAGATGCGGCCCCAGCGCCTCCTCCCGGGCCGGGATCACGGCCCGTCCCGTCGGCCCGAGGCCGTGCAGGATCTCGGCCTTCGCGGCGACGACCGCCTCGAGCGATCCGAGCAGCTCGATGTGGACCGGACCGATGTTGGTGATGGCCGCCACGTCGGGCTCGGCGATCGCGCAGAGCTCCTCGATCTGGCCCGGGCCGCGCATCGCCATCTCGAGCACGAGGAGCTCCGTCTCGGGCGGCGCCGAGAGCATCGCCAGCGGCATGCCGACCTCGGTGTTGAAGTTCTCGGGGCTGGCATGCACCCGGCGCGGCAGGATCGCCCTGGCGATGTCCTTGACCGAGGTCTTCCCGGTCGAGCCGGTGACGCCGATCGCCGGGCAGGCGAGCTCCCGCCGCCAAGCCCGGGCCAGCGCCTGCAGCGCCGCGAGCGGGTCATCGACGCCGAAGACCCAGGCATCGGCGCCCGCGAGCTCGCGGGCGCGGGACCGGCTCACGACCACCCCCCACGCCCCGAGCTCGACCGCCTTCGCGGCGAAGCGCCCGCCGTCGGTCTTGGCGCCGGAGAGGCCGAAGAAGAGGTCGCCCGGACGGCACTCGCGAGAGTCGATCACGGCGCGCTCGGGCCGCGAGCCGGCACTCGATCCGGTCGCGGCGACGGTGCCGCCAAGCGCTGCCTCGATCCGGTCCGGGGCGATCTCGATCATCGGCCCGACCCAGCCGCGAGCGCCGCGAGCTCCTCGCGCGCGACCTCTCGGTCGTCGAAGGGGACCTTGCGGCCGCCGGCGAGCTCCTGCCCCTGCTCATGGCCCTTGCCCGCGATCACCACGAGGTCGCCGGGCGCGGCCGTCTGGATCGCCAGGGCGATCGCGGCGCGGCGGTCGGGCTCCACCGCGACGGCGTCGCCGTCCCCGGCCGGGATCCCGGCGACGATCTGCTCGATGATCGCGTCCGGGTCCTCCGAGCGCGGGTTGTCGGAGGTGACGATGGCGAGGTCGGAGAGCTCGGCCCCGGCCCGCCCCATCAACGGCCGCTTGGCGGCATCACGGTCGCCGCCGCAGCCGTAGGCGCAGATCAGCCGGCCGGCGGTCAGTCGCCGCGCCGCGCGGAGCACGTTCTCGAGCGAGTCCGGGGTGTGCGCGTAGTCGACGAGCACGCCGAACGCCTGGCCGGCGTCGACCGGCTCCATCCGCCCCGGGACCGGCTCGGCGCCGGCGAGCGCCGCGACGGCCCGGTCGACCCCGACCCCCGCGGCCCGCGCCGCCGCGAGCGCCGCGAGCGCGTTCTCGACGTTGAACAGCCCCGGCAGGCCGATCTCGACGCGCCGCGAGCGCCCGTCCCCGCAGAGGGCGAACCTGGCCCCGGTGGCGTCGAACTCGACCTCCCTTGCGGTCAGGTCGGCGAGATGGCCCGCGGCCGAGAACGTCGTCAGCCGCGGCGCTCCGCCCCGAAGGTCGGCGGCGAGGCGGCGCCCGTAGGGGTCGTCGACGTTGACGACCGCCGCGCCGGGGGCGAAGCCGTGCTCACCGGGGGCGAAGAGCAGGCGCTTCACGGCGAAGTAGTCCTCCATGTCGCGATGGAAGTCGAGGTGGTCCTGGGTGAGGTTCGTGAACGCGGCGACGTCGAAGCGGATCGCATCGGCGCGGCCGAGCGCAAGCGCGTGCGAGGAGACCTCCATCACGCAGGCGCGATCGCCGCCGTCGACCATGCGCCGGAAGGCTCGTTGCAGGTCGATCGCCTCCGGCGTCGTCCGCTCGACCCCCTCGGACTCGCCGCCGACGACCCGCCTCACCGTGCCGAGAAGGCCGGTGCGGACCCCCGCGGCCTCGAGGATCGAGTGGACGAGGAAGGCCGTCGTTGTCTTCCCGTTCGTGCCGGTGATGCCGATCATCGTCAGCTCGGCGCTCGGGTCGCCGAAGAAGCGGGCGGCGATCGGCGCCATCGCCCGGCGCGAGTCGGGGACGACGAGCTGCGGCACATCGACCTCGAGCTCGCGCTCGACGACCAGCGCGACCGCGCCGGCCGCGACCACCGCGGGAGCGAATTCGTGGCCGTCGGCGTTCGACCCGCGCACGCAGAAGAACAGGACTCCGGGGCCGGCGAGCCGGCTGTCGAAGGCGATGTCGGCGATCTCGGGCTCACCCCGGGCCCCGGCGATCCGCGCAGCCCCGGCCGGCAGCGCGTCGCTTAGGTCGGCGAGCCTCATCGCCCGCGATTCTAGGAACGGCGCAGGTGGGAACGGCGGGCCGCGGCCGCCGCGACGGTCTCAGGCGCCGGGAGCGATCCCGAGATAGGGAAGCGCGAACGCCGCGATCTCACCGAACGCCGGCGCCGCCACCGAGCCGCCGTAATGGTCGCCCTTGGGGTCGTCGACGATCACCGCCGCGAGCAGCCGAGGGTCGTCGGCCGGCGCGAAGCCGACGAACGAGGCGATGTATTGGGTCTCCGAATAGGTCCCGTCGACCACCTTCTGGGCGGTTCCGGTCTTGCCCGCGAGGACGTATCCGGGCACGCTCACCTCGGAGGCGGTGCCGCCGTCGCCGAGCACGCCCTCGAGCATCTCTCGCAGCTCGGCCGAGGTCTCGCTGCCAATCACCCGAGTCCCTTCCGAGCGGTCGACCGGCTCGCCGTCGATCGACTCGATCAGCCGCGGCGCCCGGAGGAGGCCGCCGTTCGCGATCGCCGCGTAGCCGGCCATCATCTGCATCGGCGTCACCGAGAGGCCCTGGCCGATCGGCAGGTTGCCGATCGAGGAGCCGGAGTACTCCTGCGGCGTCGGGACGATCCCCATCTCCTCCGCCGGGTAGTCGATGCCGGTCGGGCGCCCGAACCCGAACCGCGAGACCCAGTCCCCGAACGGACGCTCGCCGAGCTGCTGCCCGATCATCACCGTGCCCACGTTCGACGACTGGGCGAGGATGTCGGCGACGCTCAGCGTCCGGTAGCCGACCGGGTGGGACTCGCCGATCGTCCTGTCGGCGACCTGGATCTCGGGCGGGACGTCGAACGTGGTCCCGGGCTTGACGACGCCGTCCTCGAGCGCGCCGGCGACCGTGAACGCCTTGAAGGTGGAGCCCGGCTCGTAGGTGAAGCCGGTCGCCATGTTCGTGAGCTGATCGGGGTCGGCCTCGCCGAGGTCGGCCGGGTCGACCGGCGGCCAGCTCGACATCGCGAGCACGTCGCCATCGCGCGGGTCCATGACGATCGCGGTCGCCCCCTCGGGCGTGTAGGCCTCGCCGATCTCGTCGAGCACCTTCTCCGCGTAGGACTGGATCCGACCGTCGATCGTGAGCTGGACGTCGCGACCGGCGACGGCGCCGGTGACGACGTCGCGGCCGATCTCCTGGCCGAGCGCGTCCTTGGTGATCGCGACCTCGCCGTCGGTCCCGGCTAGGACCGGGTCCTCCGACTGCTCGATCCCGAACAGGCCGTGCCCTTCCTCGCTGACGGCGCCGATCAGCCGTCCGGCGTCGTGCCCCTGCGGGTAGACGCGCCGCGAGTCGGGCAGGATCCCGATGCCGTCGAGGCCGAGCCTCTCGACCCGGTCGGCGGTGACGAGGTCGGTCTTGCGGGCGACGTACTCGAAGCCGCTCTGGGCCGTAAGCGCCTTCAGGACCTCGCCCTCGGGCTCGTCCAGCACGGTCGCCAGCTCCTTCGCGGTCCGCGGCGGGTTCACCACCTGGTAGGGGGTCGCGAACACGGTCGCAGCCTCCTCGGAGACCGCCAGCGCGTTGCCGCGCCGGTCCAGGATCGCCCCGCGGATCCCCGGCACCTCGACCGTCGCCACCTGCTGGCTGCGGGCATCGGCGCTGTACTCGCCCCCCCTGACCGTCTGCAGCCAGGCCGTCCGGACCATGACGAGGCAGAACGCGAGCGCGAAGGCGGCGAACAGGAGGCCCACGCGCTTCTCGGTCAGGCGCAAGCGGCCTCCCGTTCCTACGGCACCGTCGCGGCCGGGTCGGCGGCCGGGGCGACCGGCGCGGTCGTCGTCGGCGCCGTGGTCGTGGGGACGAGGGGAACGGCGTCCGCCGTCGCGGCCGGGTCGGCGGTCGCCGGGTCGGTCGTCACGCCGGTCGGGGCCACGGACGCTCCGGTGCCGATCTCGCCGCCGGCGAGGCGCTCGGCGGCGCGCTCGGCGTCGCTCCGGCGCGCCCGCAGGTAGTCGACCGCGTCGGGCGCCGGCACCTGGAGGCCGAGCGCGGCCGCCGACTCCGAGATCCGCTCGCTCGAGAGCCGGTTCGCGATTCGCGTCCGCAGGACGCTGTTCTGCCGCTGCAGCTCGTCGATCTTCGTCGACGTCTCGCTGCCGGCGGCACTGAGGCTGAGGCCGAGGACGTTGATCGCGACGATGCCGCAGAGGAGGATCCCGAGCACGACGATCCAGGCCCGGCCCCGCGCCATCCCGACCACGAAGCCCGAATCGGCGATGCCGCCGATCGCGTTCACCGGGAGCATCGCGACGTTGCCCCCGGCGGCGAGCGGGCCGCGGGGCCGTGTCGCGGCGGCTCGGCGGCCCGCCGGCGGCGTCGTCCGCCGGCGCCGCGGCGCGGGCTTCGGCCGCGGCTTCGGCCGCGGCGCCGGGCGGACCCGAGGGGAGACCGCCGGGGCGCCCATCAGCCCTCCACCCCGCCGAGCTTGCGAGCCACCCGGAGCCGCGCCGACGCCGAGCGGGGGTTCTCGGCGAGCTCGCCGGGGCTCGGGACGAGGCCGCCACGGGTCAGCAGCTTCGCCTCCGGCTCGAGGCCGCAGCGGCAGACCGGCAGCTCCGGCGGGCAGACGCAGCCGCGGGCGCGGTCGGCGAGGAAGCGCTTGACGCGGCGATCCTCGAGCGAGTGGAAGGAGATGGCGGCGAGGCGCCCGCCCGGAGCGAGCATCTCCCAGGCCTCGGGCAGCGCCGCGTCAATCGCCTCGAGCTCGCGGTTCACCGCGATCCGGATCGCCTGGAAGGTGCGCTTGGCGGGATTGCCGCGACCGAAGCGCGCGGACGGCGGCAGCCCGTCGCGGACGGCCTCGACCAGCTCCGCCGTCGTCGTGAGCGGTCGGCGCTCGACGATCCGGCGGGCGATCGACCGCGCGTGGCGCTCGTCGGCGTAGTTGCGGAGCGCCTCGGCGATCCTGCTCTCGGGCCATTCGTTGACCACCATCCGGGCCGACAGCCCGGCGTCGGGGTCCATCCTCATGTCGAGCGGCGCGTCGAACGAGTACGAGAACCCGCGCTCCCAGGCGTCGATCTGCATCGAGGAGACCCCGAAGTCGAAGAGGACGACATCGGGCTCGACCCCCTCCGCCACCAGCTCGGCCAGGGCCGAGTCGAAGTCGGCGCGCAGGAACCGCATCTCGCAGGGCGCCTCGGCGGCGACCTGCTCGAAGCGGTCGGCGGCGGCGGGATCGCGGTCGATGCCGATCAGCGTCCCGGCGACGCCGATCCGCTCCGCCAGCAGGCGCGCGTGCCCGCCGCCGCCGAACGTGCAGTCGATCACGGTCTCCCCGGGGCGGGGATCGGTCTCGCGGATCACCTCCGCGGCGAGGACTGGGACGTGATCGGTCGGCATGTAGGTCAGCGTCACCATCCCACTACGCGCTCCCCGCGGCCGGCGGCGCCTGCTGCGCGGCGAGGCTCTCGGTCAGCTCCGGCGTCCGCTGCTCGTTCTCCTCGTCCTCCTCGAGCCAGCGCTCGGGGGCCCAGATCTCGAGCCGGGTGCCCATCCCCGAGACGATGCAGCGGCCGTCGAGACCGGCGTGCTCGACCAGGTGGCGGCTGAGCCGGATCCGGCCGGCGGCGTCGAGCTCCGCCGATTCCGAGTGGGCGAAGAAGCGGCGCTGGATCCGGCGCGCGTCGCGGCTCATCGGGTTCAGGGCCGAGAGCGTCCGCCGCTCCATCTCCTCGGCGGCGTCCGCCGGCCAGACCTCGACACAGGGCTCGACGCTCCGGATCAGGACGATCCCCCCGGCGAGCGCTCCGCGGTACTGGGCCGGCACGGTGATCCGGTCCTTGCTGTCAAGCGAGTGCTCGTTGAGGCCGCGGAAGGTCATGCGCCGAGGGAGGTGGGGCTCGAGGTCGATGGACGTGGTATGCGCATGCGGGGCGAGGAGAAGTCAGGCCGGAGAGGTGAGGTGGGAGGAACCTCGCCTCCCCGGCCTTCCTTCGTGTGGTTCACAACTTCACTCGGGCGCCACGGTAACCCACAACGCCCCACTTTGCAACACAACACTGGTCGCGCATTGCACAGCCTCCGTCGGACGGACTTGCTAGCGGACCGTCAACCCGCCCGGATACCGCTTGCGCAAGCGGGTCCCTGCGCCGGGTCGCCGCAGCGCCGACGCCGGTGCGGGTGCAAGTCGGATTGCAGCGGCAGGGATCGGGCCGTCCCGGCCCGGGCCGGCTGCGGTCGACGCCGACCGCGCAGCTAGCCTGGGCGCCATGAGCACGCCCCCCGACCGCCCCGCGTCGCAGCCGCCCCCCGGAGCCGAGCCCGTCGCGGCGATCGCGGGGAGCGGCGAGGTCGCGCCGCCCGCCGTCCCGCTCGACTCCGACGACACCCGCGGCGTCCACTTCCGCACGCTGCTCCGCAGCCCGGTCACGCTCAGCCTCGGGGCGACGCTCGTGATCGGCGGCCTCGTCGCCGGCACGCTCGCCGCCGGCATCGGGGTCGGGCTCGCCGCCGCCGCCGCCGCCGCCATCCTCGTCGTCTCGGTCGCCTACGTGATCGCGTCCGGTCGGGCGCGGGAGGACTTCTTCGGCGCCTACGCCACGGCCCGCGGCCTCGACCGGACGAGCGGACGGACGAGCCTGCCGCCTTCGACGCCGCTGCTGCGCAAGGGCGATCGCCGCTACGCCGAGCAGGTGATGAACGGCGCCCTGCCCGGCGGGGCGCCGGGCGCGATCGGCCTCTACACCTACGAGGTCAAGACGACCGACAGCGAGGGCAACACCGACACCGACTACTACCGCTTCACGGTCGTCCTCCACGACGTGCCCGCGGTCGCGGTCCGCTGCTCGGACGTCTACTGCCAGCGCAGGGAGGGGTTCCGGTTCATGGACGCGGCCGAGGACGTCTTCCGGCGCATGCAGCGCCTCGAGCTCGAGAGCGAGGCGCTCGACAAGCGCTACGAGATCTTCTTCGGGGCCGGCGACGACCCGGTCTGGATGAAGCGGCTCTTCTCGCCCAGCTTCATCGTCTGGCTGACGACCGAGGCACCCGACGGCTTCGCCTTCGAGCTGTCGGCCGGAAGCCTCTGCGTCAACGTCAAGGGCCACTACGACGACGCCGCGAGGCTCGATCGGCTCTGCGGCGCCGCCGGGGTGGTCGCGCGACGCCTCGCCGAGGAGGCATCCGAGTAGGGCGGTCGCGAGCGGGGCGGCGGGGCGCCGCCGGGATCAGAACCCCGGCAGCAGCGACCCGGAGTTGGCGACGATCGCGGCGGCGACGATCAGGAGCACGGACGGGACCAGGAGCAACGCCACCGCGAGCTGCATCTTCGGCGCCGCCCGGGCGGCGTGCTCGGTGACCTCGCGACGCTGATCGGCACGCAGCGAGCGCGCCTGCTCGTGCAGCGTGCGGGAGAGCGGCGCGCCGTGGCGGCGGACCCGCTCGAGCGCGGCTGCGAGCCCGGCCAGGGCGGTCCCGCGCGAGCGCTCGCCGAGCGCGCGCAGGGCCTCCGACCGCGAGCCCCCGCACTCGATCGCGGCGACCGTCGCCGCGAGCTCCTCGCGCAGGGGCCCCGAGCTGGTGGCCATCGCCTCCTCGACGAGCGCCGCGATGCCGCGCCCTGCCGCCGCTCCCGTCGCCATCAGGTCGAGCATGTCCGGAAGCGCCGCCGCGAGCCGCTGGCGCCGCCTTCGCGCCGCCGCCTCGACCAGCAGGTCGGGAGCCGCGAAGGCCGCCACGGGCACGCCGACCGCGACGAGGATGCCGAGCCGCCCGGGCGCCGCGGGCGCCGCCAGCAGCGCGAGCGGGACCGCGGCCGCCGCGGCGGCCGCCTTCGCGAGGAGGAGCTCGAGAGCCGAGACCCGACCGCCGAGCCCGGCGGCCCGCAGCCGCCGCTCCCGCCCGCCCGGCGCCGGCGCAGGACGGACCCGGCCCGGGAATGCCGCGCGCAGCCGCCGGCGAACCCGAGCCGCTCCGGTCTCCCCGCCGGCCCCGACCAGCTCGCGGACCGCGGCGAGGGCGAGGACGGCGGCGATCAGCGCCAGCGGGATCATCGCCGCACCTCGCCGAGCTTGCGGATCGCGACAAAGCCGGCCACCTGGAGAGAGCCGGCGATCGCGAGCAGGATCACGGCGGCGGGCTCGGACGCCATCCCCGCGACGAATCCGGGGGCGAGAAGCTCGACCAGCGACGCCATCACCAGCGGCATCGCGACGACCAGGCCGCCGGTCATTCGCGCCTGCGCCGTCGCCGAGCGCGCCTCCTTCTCGGCCCGGGCGCGCTCGGCCGCCGCGCGGGCGTGACGGCGCAGCAGGCCTGCCAGGTCGCCGCCGGCCCGCTCCTGCGAGAGGACTGCGGCGATCAGCGCCTCGACCCGCTCCGAGGGCACGCGGCGGCCGAGCGCCACGAGGGCGCGATGGGCGGGGACGCCGAGCTCGAGGTCGGCGCAGACCCGGGCCAGCTCGACGCCGCCGGGGCCGAGCAGGCCGGTCCGGGCCGCGGGGAGCGCTATCCGCAGCGAGCCACCCGCCGCGACCGAGTCCGCGATCGCCGTCGCGATCACCGGGATGTCGGCCTCGACGGCGAGCAGGTAGCGGCGGCGGCGGCGGGCGACGATCCAGCCGGCGGCGGCCGGGCCGGCCGCGGCGACGCCGGCGAGGGGGATCGAGCCGGAGGCGAGCACCGCGAGGGCCGCGAGGGCCACCCCCGCGATCAGCCCGAGCCGGCGACGCTCCTGCCCGGTCGGCGCCCGGTTCTCGCGGCCGGCGAGAAGCAGCGCCCGCGCCGCCGCCGCCAGGTGCCCCTGCAGCGACGGCAGCAAGGCGAGCCACTCGCGAAGCGCCACCGCGACCGCGGCACCGCCGAGCGCGGCTAAGAGGACCGGCGCCGCTGCGCTCATCGCTTCCGGCTCCAGATCGCGCGCACCGCCGGCTTCCCGGCGACGCGCGTCACCTCACAGAGCTCGACCGCCCGACGTCGGTCGCCATCGCGATCGAGATGCAGGATGAGCTCGACCGCGTCGGCGAGCTGCTCGCTCACGACCTCGTGCGGGATGTCCAGCCCGGCCATCATCGCCAGTGTCTCGAGCCGGCGAATCGCGTCGGCCGGCCCGTTTGCATGGACGGTCGAGAGCGCTCCGCGATGGCCGGTGTTGAGCGCGACGAGGAGGTCCATCGCCTCGGCGCCGCGGACCTCGCCGATCACGATCCGGTCCGGGCGCATCCTCAGCGCGTTGCGGACGAGGTCGCGAATCGTCACCTCCCCCGTCCCCTCGATTCCGGCCGGCCGGCTCTCGAGCCGCACCACGTGCGGCTGGCCGAGCCGGAGCTCGGCCGCGTCCTCGATCGTTATCACCCGCTCCCCGACGGCGATGAACGAGGAGATCGCGTTCAGCACGGTCGTCTTCCCCGACCCGGTGCCGCCGCTGACGATCAGGTTGCGGCGTGCGCGGACCGCATCCGCCAGGAGGTCGCGGAGCTCGACGTCGAAGCTGCCCCGCGCGACGAGCTCGTCGGGGTCGGGACGGAACCCCGCGAACCGGCGGATCGACAGGGCCGGTCCGTCGACGGCGAGCGGCGGGATCACGACGTTGACCCGCGAGCCGTCGACGAGGCGACCGTCGGCCATCGGGCTGAGCTCGTCCACCCGGCGGCCGATCGGGCCGAGCACCCGCTCGATCACGTCCCGCAGCCCCTCCTCGTCGGGAAACGTCACCGCGGTTCGCAGCAGCCTGCCGCTGCGCTCGACCCAGACCTGGTCGTGGCCGTTGACGAGCACCTCCTCGACCTCGGGGTCGCGCAGGAGCTCCTCGAGCGGCCCGAGCCCGACCGTCTCGCGGAGGACCCGGTCGGCGACGTCGGCGCGAACATCGTCGGCGAGCAGCGCCGCGTCGTCGGCGACGAGCGCCGCGATCGCCTCCGGCAGGGCCGGAGCCTCCGCGGCGCCCGCCACCGCGAGGGCGCGTCGCTGCTCGATCAGGCGGTCGCGAAGCTCGGCGGCGAGCAGTCCGACGTGGTCCGTCGCGGCGCTCACGAGGAGGGGATCAGCCTGATCTCGCGGGCGAAGTTCTCGGCCTCGATCAGCTCGAGCGCCTGCCGCCGCGTCAGGGCCAGGGTGGCGCTCCAGCTGTCGCCCCCGGCCGTCGCCGCCGCCGGGTCGGCGGGCGCGATCGCGAGCAATCGCACCGACCGCGCCGCGACCCGCACCCGGGCGCGGCCGCCGGTCACGGGCTCGCCGGCAACGACGACGTCGACCGCGGTCCGCCCGGCGCCGGCGGCGGCGATGGCGCCGGCGCCGCTGACGGTCACCTCGACCGGCTGGCGCCGACCGTCCAGGCGCGGCTCGCGCTCCCGCCGGCCGCCGCTTCGCAGGTGCGAGCCGAGGAGGTACGAGCCGGCGGGGACGGCGCTGCCGAGCCGGCGTCCGGCGATCGTCTCGGGGTCGCCGATCGCGTCGGGCGGGAGGAACCGGGCCGGCACCTCGCGAACGGTCAGCGACCGGGCTGCGACCCGCCGGCCGAGCTCGGTCCCCGCGGCGAGCGGCCGCGTCAGGGTCAGGACCGGGCGCACGTCGCCGAGCTGCTCGTCGACGCGGTCCCGGTAGGAGGAGGCGATCCCGGCCGAGGCGATCCCGCAGGCGGCGGCGAGCACCGCGAAGGCGAGCGACCTGGCGCGCCGGCTCATGCGCCGGCGGCGCCGCCCGCGACCGGCAGCGAGATCGCGGCCAGGGTGCCGCCGCCGGGCGCCGGGGCCGCCGGCAGCGCCTCGCCCGCGCTTCCGGCGGCGACGTCGGCGACCATCCGCAGTCCGTGGCCGTGCCGGCGGTCGTGTCGGCGGGGGGACGGCGCGGACGCGGCCGGCCCGCCGTCGCGGACCTCGAACCGCGCCTTGCCGGCAAGGGTCCGCGCCCGGACCCTGACGACCCCGCTGCCGTGGCGAAGTGCGTTGGCGACGAGGTTGTCGAGCGCGGCGCCGAGCCGTTCGATGTCCGCCTCGACCTCGACGTCGCCGTGATCGACCTCGACCGCCACGTCGGCGAAGCGCCAGCGCAGGGCGAGCGCGCCGAGGACGTCGGACACCGCCGCCCGCCGCACCGGCCGCTGCCGGGGACCACCGTTGACGAGCGCATCGAGGTCGCGCAGCGCCGCGCGCGCCTGCTCGAGGCAGGCGGTCGCGGCGCCGACGTCCGGGGCCGCCGCGTCGAGGCTGAGCGTGATCGCCTGCAGCGGACGTCGCAGCTCGTGCAGGGCGCGGTTCAGGCGGCGGGCGCGGCGCCCGTCACGGATCATCCGGCAGGCCTCGACGAGGACGGCGACGACGACCAGCAGGACCACCGTCGCGAACAAGGCTCAGCCCCCGACGAGCCGGTAGCCGACGCCCCAGCAGTTGACGACGTAGGTGCCGCGGTCGGGGTCGAGCTTGCGGCGCAGGCGGCTGGCGTGCGAGTCGAGCGTCCGCGTCCGCCCGGCCGTCTCGAACCCCCAGACGTCACGCAGCAGCTCCTCTTTGGTGAACACCCGCTCGGGCTCGGCGGCGAGCGCCCGCAGCAGCTCGAACTCCTTGTTGGCGAGCTCGACCTCGCGCTCGCCGACCCGGACCTCGCGGGTCGCCGGGTCGATCGACAGCACGCCGACCCGGACCGGACCGCCCCGGTGGCTCGAGCGCCGGCTCAGCAGCTTGCGAACGCGCTCGAGCAGCTCATCGTAGAAGTAGGGCTTGACCAGGTAGTCGTCGGCGCCGGCGCGGAGGCCGCGGACGCGGTCGCCGTCGCTGCCGCGCCCGCTCAGGGCAACGATCGGCAGCTCGGGGTCGAAGGGCGCCGCCGCGTCGGTCGCGGCGCGGATCTCGCGGATGACGTCGAGCCCGGACGCGTCGGGAAGGACGATGTCGACGATCAGTGCATCCGGCGTCCCGTAGCGACAGTGCCGCAGCGCCTCCTCGGCGGTGCCGGCGGCGAGGGGGTCGTAGCGGTCGGCCTCGAGGTTCCCGCAGAGCAGCTCGCGCGTGGCCGGGTCGTCCTCGCAGACGACGATGGTGGCGAGCCTGTCGATCGTGGGCAGCATCCTCGCCCTCCACAACCCCGCCGGGCGGCGTTCCGCCCCCGCGGAGCCGAAGCGGCGCGCCGATGCTCACAATCACGCATCGATGGGCGGGCTCTTCTCAGTCCTGCGGCACCGCGACTTCCGGCTGCTCTGGCTGGCCGGACTGGCGAGCGTGCTCGGCGACCGGATCGTGACGGTGGCGCTGGCGCTGTTCGTGATCGACCTGACCGGCGACGCGACCGACCTCGGGATCGTGCTCGCGGCCCACGCGATCCCGCTCGTCGCGTTCATGCTGGTCGGCGGGATCTGGGCCGACCGGGTCCCCCGGCACCGGCTCATGGTCCTCACCGACCTGATCCGCTTCGTCCTCCACGCGGCGCTGGCGGCGCTGATCATCGGCGGCGAGGTGGCGATCTGGCACGTGGTCGTGATCGAGGCGCTGTTCGGGACCGCGGAGGCCTTCTTCCGGCCCGCGTCGACCGGCGTCGTCCCGCAGACGGTGCCGGAGCGGGAGGTGCAGGAGGCGAACGCGCTGATCGGGATGTCGAACAACATCTGCGAGTTCGCCGGCCCGGCGCTCGCGACCGCGCTCGTGCTCGGAGTCGGCGCCGGCGAGGCATTCGCGGTCGACGCGGCGACGTTCCTGATCAGCGCCGCGTTGCTGGTGCGGATGAGCCCGCGACGCCGCGAGGCGGCCGCCGGCGCCGCGCCGGCGGGGGACGGCGGCGGGGACGACTCGCTCGTCGCCCAGCTTCGGGCCGGATACGAGGAAGTCCGCGCCCGGGCCTGGGTGTGGGCGACCCTGCTGTCGGCGAGCGCGACCCTGTTCCTCGGCCTCGCCCCCTGGTTCGTGCTCGGGCCGATCGTCGCCGAGGAGCACTACGGCGGCGCCGACGTCTACGGGGTCGTCACCGCCGCGCTCGGCGCCGGCACGATCGTCGGCTCGCTCGCCGGGATCCGCTGGCGCCCGCTGCACCCGATGCGGCTCGGCCTGCTGATGGCCGCCCTGTGGTGCCCGATGGCCGCGATCTACGCGCTCGGCGCCCCGCTCGCGGTCGTCCTGCCGGCCGCCGTCGTCGGCGGGTTCGGGTTCGCGGTCTTCGACGTCTGGTGGCTCACCGCCCTCGCCGAGCGGATCCCGCCCGACCGGCTCTCGCGGGTCAGCGCCTACGACTGGATGGTCTCGCTCGGCCTGCTGCCGGTCGGCTACCTGCTCGCCGGCCCCCTGGCCGACGCGGTCGGCTCGACCGCCGTCCTCGCGGTCGGCTCGACCCTGGCGATGGTCGCCTGGCTGCTCGCGCTGCTGCCGCGCGAGAGCCGGACGCTGAGACGGCTGCCGGCGCCCGCCGAGCCGGTCACCGGCGAGCACCGGATCGGCTTCCCCGACTTCTGAGCGCGGGCCGGGCCGGCAGCTCGAGGACCGCGGCGGCGCGGCGGTCGGCGCTGAAGCGCCAGGGGCCGAGGGAGCGGACGCGGCGGATCTCGGCGCCGTCGTCGCCGAGGAAGACGACGTCGATCGGAAACCGCATCCCGAGGGTGTGGACCGATCGGCAGCGGGGGATCAGCAGGCCGGGGCCGGCGCGGCGGCGCGGCAGCAGCGCGAGGCCGAGCAGGCGCGAGCCGGGGCCGGCGGCCACCGGGACGACGACGCCGGCGACCTCGGCGCGGTCGAGGCGGCGGAACCGGCGCGGCTCGGAGCCCATGCCCATCCGACCCCGACGCTTCCTTCCGTGCCCTGTCCGATGCTGTCGTCCGGGCGCCGACTGGGGCCGGTCCCCTGCCCGCAGGGGACCGCCTCCCCCGGCGACCCGCGACGCGCCCCTATCCGTCGCGCCGCGGGCCCGCATTCCTGCCGGCCCGTTCTGGGTGCAAGCCTGCGTTCAGGGCAGGGGGCTGCCGGACGGTGCAGCGGCCCTTCGGAGAACATTGGCCACCCGCGGCGGAGGCCCCGTCCGGCGGTCGCCAGAGATGGAACGAGCAACGCGCAGAGGCAACTACGAGTCGGGCTCCGACTACGTCCTCGAGTACGGGGAGCTCCGCTTCGCGTTCAACGAGGCCGACTTCTCCCAGCGGGTCGAGCAGGCGGCGGTGAAGCTCGGCTTCACGACGCCCGGGCTGGGGCCGGAGGAGCTCCACGACCTCGTCGAGCTCGCCGTCAACGGCGAGATCCGGGATTCGGCCTCGCCGCTCGGCGAGCACATCAACGCCAACTGGTTCGAGCTCGTCGGCGGCTCCCACAAGAGCCTCGTCCACTGGATCCGGCGGCTCGTCTTCCGCGGTGCCTGGCTCGATCAGCGGGTCAAGGAGGGCGAGCTCGACATCGTCTTCGACGAGCGCACCAACACGTTCGGCTACGTGCAGCCGGATCGCGACGGGGAGCCGATCGAGCTCTCGCGCGAGCCCTCCTGGCACGCCCTCGCCTACCGGCGCTGACCGCCCTCGCCGGGCACCGGCGGCTCGACCTCGAGCGTGAGCCCGCGAACCGCGACGACCCGGACCGTCTCCCCCACCCCGGCTCCGGCCTCGCACTCCGCGTCCCAGATCTCGCCGCGGAGCTTGACGCGGCCGCGCGGGCCGCAGTCCTCGATCACCTCGCCGCGCTCGCCGACCATGCCCTCGCTTCCGGTCCGGACCCGGATCCGCCGCAGGTAGCGGTTCCAGAAGACCGCCTCGCCGACCTCGAGCAGCGCTCCGGCGACGAGCGCGATCGCGCCCAGTGGCGGGTCGAGGACCGCGAAGAGGACGAGCCCGACGACGAGCGCCATGTCTCGGGCCCTCAGCCGCGGATCGAGGCGAGGGCGGCGGCGTTGTCGGACGTGGCCTCGATCAGGCGCCGCACCTCGGCCGCCGCGGCCTCGGCCCCGAGCCCGCCGATCTCCGCCCGCAGGCGCCGTGCGGCTTCGAGCTCGGCCGGCCCGCGCAGGTGCTCCTCCCCCGCGATCCGCGACGCGGCGAAGTCGATCGCGGGGTAGACGCCGCTGGAGGCAAGCCCGGGATCGAGGACGATCAGCACGTTCTCGGTGGTCTCCAGGCTGCGCTCGACGCCGCCCTCGTCCTCGCCGCCGTCGCCGAGGGTGGTCGCGATCACGGTCAGCGATCCGACGCCCTCCTCGGCGGTCTCCCGACCGGCGCCGAAGATCGGCTTCGCGCGGCCGGGATCGTCGGCGGCCACGGCGATCCGCGAGATCGAGTCGATCAGGAGCACGACGTCGCTTCCGGCCTCGGCGCGGCGGCTGGCGCGGCCGAGCGCGAGCTCGACCAGCCGCAGCTGCTCGCCGGATCGCATCTCGGCGGTGGCGACGGCGACGTCGGCCTCGGGGGCGGCCTCGCGCCACGCCTCGACCTCCTCGGGCCGCTCGTCGATCAACAGGACCACGAGCTCGGCACCGCTTGCGGCGAGGGAGCGGGCGAGCGCCCGCAGGAGCGTCGTCCGGCCCGACCCCGGCCGCGAATCGACGAGCACGCGCTGGCCGTAGGCGAGCGGGAGCAGCAGATCGATCGAGCGCAGGAGCAGGGCTTCGCCATCGCCCGCCTCCGGACCGGAGGAGAGGTCGATTCGGCGGCTCGGGTGGACCGGGGTCGCGACCGCGAGCCGCGGGCGCTCCTCGCCGGGGGCGACGCCGTTGATCGTGTCGACGTGGATCAGGGCCGGGTAGCGCTCGCCGCGGCGCGGCCGCCGAGCCGGGCCGGCGACCTCGTCGCCGCGCTCCATCTCGCAGCGGCGGATCTGCGACGGGGAGACGTAGACGTCCTCCTCGCCGGACTCGAGCCCGAAGCGGCGGATGAAGCCGTGCCCCCGCGGCGTGATGTCGAGCACTCCCGCCACCGGCTCGCCCTGCTCCTCTCCGGCCGGCTCCTCGCCGGCCTCAGGCTCGCCGCGACCGTCACCCCGCCGGCGACGCGAGCGGCGCCCGGGCCGCGGTCGGTCCGGCTCGCGCCCGCCGCCGGGGTCGATCCCGGCGGCGGCCTCGGGGTCGCGTTCGAGGATCGCCGCGATCAGCTCCGGGCGCGGGAGCAGGCGGAAGCGGTCGACGCCGAGCTCGGCCGCGCGCCGGTGAAGCGCCGAGATGTGCTCGCTGTCGAGGGCCGTGGCCACGGGGCGGAGGATATAGCGCGGCGGGCGCCGGTCCGGCGGCCCGGGTCAGGCCGCGGCTCCGGCGGGATCGGCTCCGGCGTCGGCGAGCTCGTCGGGCCAGCGGTCCGCCTCGGCCGCGATCCGCTCGCTGCCCCAGCCGAGCTCGGCCCCGAGCGCCGCGGCCGCAGGGCGCACCGACTCCGGGGTCCGGAGCTGCGGCGCCGCGAGCAGGGCGAGCCGGGTGCGCCGCAGGAGCACGTCGGCGAGCGAGCGCGCCTGCTCGGCGCGAGCAGCCACCGCGACCTCGGCGAGCAGGTCCGGCTGGCCGTCGACGATCGGGCGGGCGAGCTCGGGACGCTCCGCGGCCACGGCCAGGACCCGGCGGGCGGCGTGCCCGTAGCGGAACGCGAGCAGGGCCCGCCAACCCTCCGGGAGGGAGCCGCCGTCGAGGCCTTCGGGCGGCTCGAGGTCTTCCTCGGAGGCCTCCATCCCGAGCGGGATCTCGGCGGTGTGGCAGGGCGCCTCCCGGTCCTCGCGCATCGCGATCCGGTCGACGACGGACTTCGCCATCCGCCGCCAGGTCGTCAGCTTGCCGCCGGTTATCGTCAACATCCCCGACGACGTCTCGTAGAGCTCCGCCTTGCGCGAGATGTCGACCGACTTCTTCGGGTCGCCGGTCGAGATCAGCGGCCGCACCCCGGCGTAGGCGCCGGTCAGGTCGGCGACGCCGATCGCGGTGCCGAAGTAGGCGTTGACGGCGTCGAGCAGGTATTCGACGTCCCCGTCGCCGGGACGGACGTGGTCGATGTCGCCGTCGTAGTCGTTGTCGGTGGTGCCGACGAGGACGCGCCCGTACCAGGGCAGGACGAAGATCGTCCGGTCGGCGCCGGCGGGGACGATGCAGGCGGCCCCTTCGAGCGGAAGCAGCGCCAGCGGCAGGGTCAGGTGGGTGCCGCGGCTGGGCGCGATCCGCGGCACCTCTGCCTCGTCGAGGATCTCCCCGGGCCTGATCCGGTCGGCCCAGACGCCGGTCGCGTTGACGACGTTCGCGGCCTCGATCTCGACCGTCCCGCCGGACTCCCCGCAGCGGCAGACGACGCCGGCGGCGCGGCCGTCGCGCTCGAGCAGCGAGACGACGTCGAGCCGGTTCGCGGCGACGGCGCCGAACCGCTCCGCCTCGCCGAGGATCGTCAGCACCAGCCGCGCGTCGTCGGTCTGGCAGTCGTAGAACAGGTAGGCGGACTTCGGGTCCCGCGGCGCCAGCGCCGGAACCAGCTCGACAACCTCCTCGGCGGGAATCGTCCGGTGGCGGTCGGGCGACCAGTTCGACGAATCGGGCTCATCGCCCTCGTCGCGGCGCCCTCGCCGCTCGCGCCGCTCGCGCCGGGAGCCGCGGCTGCTCGCCATCACGTCGTACATGTTGAGGCCGATGCCGACCCGGAGGTCGCGGCGCTCGTCGCCGAGCGTCGGCACCAGGTACGGCGTCGGATAGACGAGGTGCGGGGCGAGCCGGACGAGCAGCTGGCGCTCGAGCAGCGCCTCGCGGACCAGGCCGAGGTCGAAGTTCTGCAGGTAGCGGAGCCCTCCGTGGACCATCTTCGAGGAACGGCTCGAGGTCCCGACCGCCCAGTCGTCGCGCTCGACGATCGCGGTCGAGTACCCGCGCGAGGCGGCGTCGAGGGCGACGCCCGCGCCGGTCACGCCGCCGCCGACGACGACCACGTCGAACCGCTCCGCGGTCAGCTCGGCCAGTGCGCTCTCGCGCGCGATCACGGCAGCCTGCGGCTGAACCAGAGAAAGCCGACGCCGAGCAGCGTCGCGAGGCCGCCGAGGCCGCCGAGCAGGACCGGGGTCGAGGGTGCCTCGAACTTCTCCCCGCCGCCGTCGGGCTCGATGCCGGCCCCGCCGGCGGCGATCCGCTCGCGGTCGGCCCCGCTGAGGCTCGGGCCGGAGCCCTCGGGCGCGACCTCGTCCTCGGACGTCGCGCCACCCGGGCTCGTTGTGGTCGTGCCGGCGCCGGCGCCGGCGTCGTAGAGGTCGCCGAGATCGGTCCCGGAAGGACTGTACGCGCCGGAGTCGGGGGCGGGCGTCGAGGGGTCCGGGTAGGAGCCTCCTCCTCCTCCGCCACCGCCGCCGCCACCGCCGCCGCCACCGCCGCCACCGCCGCCGCCCGGGGCCGGACCCCGTGGCACGGCGCCGATCGGGAACGGAGCGTCGTAGGCGGCGGTGAGCCCCTGGGCGGTCACCCAGACGGGGGTCTGGTCGCTGTCGCTCGAGTAGGTGTAATGGCCGTCGGAGTGCTGGCGGCGGCGGAGGAAGTCGTGGGGGCTCCTGCTCCCCTGCTTGAAGGCGCCGGGCCTGGCACCGGCCGCGACGATCCCCTGGACCGCCCATGCCGTGGACTGCGTGTTCGATCCGGCGCCCTCGCTCAGCGACCAGCCGCCGGTCCCGTGCTGTGCCTTGCGCAGCCAGTCCAGCCCGACATCCGTTTCCCGGTTGCCGCCGGGGGCGACGGCGAGGGCCTGCAGCGCCGCGCCGGTGCTGTCGGGCTCGCTGTCGCCCGACGGGGTCGAGCCCCAGCCCCCGTTTCCGTTCTGGGCCTGCCGCAACCACTTCGAGGACTTGCCGAGCTTCGAGCGATCGACCTTGGCGGCGCGCAGCGCGAGGATTCCGTAGGCGGTCAGGTTGACCTGCTTCTCGAAGGAGCCGTCGCGCCCGCGGCGGTCGCGCAGCTCCGCGACGAGGTCGCGGCCCGCGAAGGAACGCGGATCGACCCCGGCGGCGACGAGGGCGAGCGTCGTCAGCTCGAGGTCGCCGGTCGAGCTGATCTCGGACGCGCGGCCGCGGAGGAAGTCGACCGGGTCCCTCCCGTGCCCGTGGACGTCGCGCGGGTTGACCCCTCCCGCGGCGAGCCCGAGCATCGCCCAGCCGGTCATGCCGACGCTCGACTCCGCCCCGGGCTCGCTGCCGAAGCCGCCGTTGCGGTTCTGCGACCCGCCGAGCCAGAGCAGGGCCAGCCCCCTGTCGGCCGCCTCCCCGCGCGCGGGCGCGAGCAGCGGCGTGGCGACGCACAGGGCGACGACCGCGCAGGCGACGACGCGGCCGATCGGCCGGTCGCTCCAGCGGTGCTCGGACCGGTCCCGGTACCGGTCGAGGATGCGGACGAGGGCCGGACCCGCTGCGAGCATCAGCGTGAAGTTACCCGCTGCATGGACCAGATTGAACGGTATTCCGCGCACCGACAGCGCCAGGTAGCGGTCCAGTGACTGCTCGCCCCCATAGCTGACCATCACCGACAGGTCGAGCAGCGCCCCGTAGGCGAGGCCGGCGAGGCCGGCCCAGACGGCGAGCCGGAGCCGACCGGCGTCGCGGCCGTGGACGCGGGCGAGCACGGCGCCGGCGACGCCGACGAGACCCCAACCCGCCATCTGCCACGGCGTCCACGGCCCCTGTCCGAGCCAGAAGTTCGAGACGAGCCCGGCGAGCGCGCCGACCGCGAACCCGGGGCCGCCGCCGAGCGCGTAGCCGGCGAGGAGGGCGACGTCCGTGGTCGCGACGAGGTTCGGGATCGGCGCCAGCGCCACACGACCGGCGACAGCCAGCGCCGCGAGCGCGGCGACCGCGGCGACCACCCGCGCCGAGGGCCGGGAGCGCTCGAACCAGGCGAACCCCGCGAGGATCGCGAGGGCGAGGATCGCAAGCGACGCCCCCTGCCAGCTCACCGCGCCTCCTCGCGTGCGAGCGGGTCACGCGGGGCCGCCAGCAGCGGCGCCCCACCCTCCGGCGTGATCGCCCGGCCGCCGGTTACCCGCGCGGTCTCGGTCGCGAAGTACCAGCCGCCGCCGAGCAGGTCGCCGGGCGCGCCGTCGGCGATGACGCGACCGCGCGCGAGCAGGACCACCCGGGTCGCGAACCGCGCCGCGAACTCGACGTCGTGGGTGGCGACGAGCACCCCCGCCCCGCGCCCGGCCAGCCCCCCGATCCAGCCGGCGAGATCCTCCTTGCGGGCGCGGTCGAGGCCGCGGGTCGGCTCGTCGAGGCAGACCAGGCCGCCCGGCTCGCCGCCGGCTCCGCGCCCCGCCATCGCGATCGCGAGGGCCAGCCGCTGACGCTCGCCTCCGGAGAGGTCGCGCGGGTCGGCGTCGCCGGCGACGTCGAGGCCGACGGCGGCGAGGGCGGCCGCCCCGGCGTCGCCGGGAAGCTCCTCGTCGACCCGCTCGCGGACGAAGTAGTCGTCGGGGCGCTGGCTCAGCATCGCGGCGCCCGCGGGGACCTCGATCGAGCCGGATGCGGGAGCCAGGATCCCGGCCGCGGCGCGCAGCAGCGTCGTCTTGCCGGCGCCGTTCGGCCCCATGAGCGCCACCCGCTCGCCCGGGTCGAGGACGAGGTCGAGGCCGCGCAGCGCCTCGCGCGGGTCGGCGCGGGAGCCGAGCTCGACCCGGAGGCGCCGGCAGCGCAGCGCCAGGCCCTCTCCCGCGGGCGGCTCCCCGACCGGGCGCCTGTCGGCCGGCCGCGCGGCGACGCCGGCCGGTACCAGCGAGCGCGCCTGCTTGACGGTGACCGGGCTCGCCGGGAGCCCCGCGAGGTCGAAGAGCCGTGCGATCGGCGTCGCGAGCTCCGGCGCCGGGCCCAGCATCGCCGCCCCGAAGCGCCCCGGCGGCCCGTCGTAGAGGACCCGCCCGGCGTCGAGGGCGACGACCCGGTCGGCCGCGGCGAGGCAGCGCTCGAGCCGGTGCTCGCCGAGCACGACGGCGATTCCCGACTCCTCGTTGAGCCGGCGCAGGAGCGCGATCAGCTCCTCCCCCGCGACCGGGTCGAGCTGCGAGGTCGGCTCGTCGAGGAGCAGCAGCGGCGGCCCCGCGACGAGCGCCGCGCCGAGCGCGACCCGCTGCAGCTCGCCGCCGGAGAGCGAGTCGGTCGTGCGATCCAGAAGCGGCTCGATCGCGAGCGCCAGCGCCGCCTCCTCGACGGCGCGGGCGATCTCGCCGGCGCCGGCGCCGCGCAGCTCGAGCGGCAGCTCGAGCTCAGCGCGGACCGTGGTCGAGACCACCTGCGTCTCCGGCTCCTGTGCCACGAACCCGACCGCGGCCGCAAGCTCGGCCGGTCCGGTCTCACGCGTCGAGCGCCCGGCGACGGCGACGGCGCCGGCGATCTCGCCGCCGTGGAAATGGGGAACGAGGCCGCAGGCGGCGCGAAGCAACGTGCTCTTGCCCGAGCCCGAGCGACCGGCGAGGACGACGAACTCGCCCGCCCCGACCCGAAGGTCGACGCCGGCGAGCGCCAGCCCCGGCGCCCCCGGGTAGCGGTACTCGAGCCGCTCGATCGCGAGCGCGGCCTCAGTCACGGCCGCCGTCCCGGCTGCGGAGCAGGTCCCCGAGCAGCGGCGCCAGCGCGACCGCGGGGATGGCCAGGGCCGTGACCGCCACCGCCGGCCCGGCGTCGATCGCGAGCCGCGGGTACGCGTCGAAGCCGGCCGCTCCGGTCAGGGCGAGGGCGGCGACGAGGGCCATGCCCGCGAGGCCGGAGGCCAAGAGCCCCGCCTCGCCGGGCTGGCGCCGGTGGCGCGGTCGGAACGGCCGGCGCGCGAGCGCGTAGCCGCGGAGCTCGAGCGTCGCGGCCAAGTCCACGGAGCGGTCGAGCGATCCCGCGACCAGGCGGCGCGCGAGCGCGGCGCGGCCGACCGGCGCGGCGGCCGGCCCGCGCAGGCGGCCGGCCTCCGCCAGGCGGGAGCCGTCGGCCGCGGCGACCGGGACGAGACGGCTGACCAGGGTGGCGGTCAGCGCCGAGCGGGCGGCGAGCGGGCGGATCGCGCGCAGCACGCGGTCGGGATCGACGCAGGCCGACCAGACGGCGAACACGAGCAGCGCGACGACTATCCGCAGCGCCAGCACCACCCCCTCCGCGAGCGCCTCGAGGGTGATGTCGACGCGCCCGAGCACCGGCAGGTCGAACCCGCGGATCAGGATCGTGGCGCCGCGCTGGGAGGCGATCGCGTTGACGGCCGCGACCGTCAGCGCGAGGCCGCCGGCGAATCGCGCCGGCCGCGCCACCGCGCCGCCGGCGCCGGCGGCGAGACCGGCAAGGGCTGCGGCGACGCCGGCGGCGAGCAGGACGAACGGGTTGGCGAAGGCGAACGCGAGCGTGGCCAGCGGCGCCAGGTAGACGGCGACGATCCAGGGACGCGCCCGGCCCAGCGGCCCGCGGCGAGGGGCGTAGGCGAAGAGCGAGCTCACGGGCAGCGGGCCTCCGGCGCCTCCGCCGGCGCGGCGGCGGGAACCGGCTGGACGCGGCCGTCGGCGAGGGCGACCGCGTAGCGGTCCCGGAGGACGCCGCTTCCGAGCGCCGCGGCCGCGGCGCCGGCGGCGGGAGCGTCGGTGCCGGTCACGACCCAGGTCGGCTGCTCCTCGCCGCGGCGCACGGCCGCGATCAGCGCAGCGTCGTCGAGCCGCAGCGCCGGCCGGCCGCGCTCGTCCTCGACGGTGAGCGCGAGCTCGCCCCGGCAGCGCCCGAAGGTCGCGTAGACGCCGCTCTCGCCCGGCCCGGATTCGATCGATCGCGCCGCCGGGTCGTCGCGGATCTCCCCCCAGGGGCCGACGAGCAGCCGCAGGGACCCCGGCGCGCTCCTCGGCGCCGCCGGCGCGATCGTCCGGGCATCGACCCCGGCTGCGGCGAGCGCGGCGCCGGCCGGCTCGCAATCGGCGCGGGACGTGAGGCACTGGACTACGACCGAAGGCGGGTCGCCGCCCTCCCCGTGCAGGAACGGCTCCGGCCAGGAGCCGACGACCGCCGGCACGCGATAGGCCGCCTGCCAGTAGCGGTAGTCCCACCAGATCCGGTCGCCCGCGAGCACCCGCCGCTCGCCCGAGCCGACGTCGGACCAGTAGCCGTTGACGAAGAAGAACCAGTCCTCGTCGCCGCCGCCGGCGGTGCTGCCGGCATAGCCGTCGATCGAATCGACGAAGTTGTCGCCGTAGGACGTCTCGAGGTCGGCGTGGGCATCGAGGAAGCGGACCACCGTGTCGGTCTCGGCCGGGTCCTCCAGCGTCGCCGCGACCATCGGCACGGCACCGAACTCGCGGGTCACCCGCAGCGACGCCTCGCCGGGCACGGCCTCGCCGGGACCGAAGCCGCAACCGGCCGCCGCGGCGAGCGCGGTCACCGCCGCGGCGAGCGCGATCGCGCGCGGCATCATCGCGCTCCGGACCGGCCCGGCCTCATCGCCTCTCGACCCGCTCGCAGGATCGCAGCCGCGACCCCGATCCGCGGGCGAACAGCACCCGGTCGCGGCCGGCGCCGCAGTCGATCAGGTCGGCGGCCCTCCCGCGACGGGCGACGATCCGGTCGCGGCCGGCGCCGGCCTCGATCTTCTCGGCGGCGCGGCCGGCGACGATCCGGTCGGCCCGCGGCGTGCCGCCGATCGTCCGCGCGTAGCCGGGCGGGCAATCGCGAAGGGCCTCGGTGCAGACGGTGACGCCGTTGGAGGTGATCGCGGCCGCCCCGCTCGCGCGCAGCGTCCGCGTCCTCGCGCCGACCGTCACCGTCGCCCGGCCCGAGGCATCGGTCGGCGCGTCGGCGCCCGTCACCTCGACGCCCGCGGCCGGGCTCGCGTCGCCGTCGTCGTCGTAGGCGGTCACCTCGACGGTGAACGGCTCCCCCGCCTCGGCGACGGCGGGAGCCCGCAGGTCGAGCTCGTCGGGAACGGGGTCGTTGAAGTCCTCGACCAGGTACCAGAGGATCTCGTCGCCGCGCCGCACCGTGGTCTGGTCGGCGCCGGTGAACGACGCCGCGTGGTTGACCTTCAGGTACCAGTAGCCGGTCGACGGCGCCACCGCCGGGCCGATCCGGCAGATGCCGAGCCCGAAGTCGAAGGCGTCGGTGATCCCGAGCCGCCGCACCCGGCGGTCGGCGCCGCCCGCGTTCGCGAGCTGTCCGAGCGCGCTCGTGCCGTCGACGGCGACCTCGTCGCCGGAGCCGCCGGTGCCGGGCCCGAAGCAGTCGGCCCTCGGGTCGGTGCCGATCCGAGCCGGCCCGGTGAGCTGGGTCAGGTCGGCGAGCGTGCGCCCTTCGGGATCGACGACCCGCAGGTCGGCGGCCGTCGATCGCGGCTTCGCCTCCGCGAGCGCGGGGAACGTGAGCGCCAGCAGGCAGGCGAAGAGCGGGCCGGCCGCGGCGCGGAAGGTGGGTGTGGGCATGAAGCCACCCTTTCCTCGAGGGTTTGCAATGGCTCGGCCGGCGGCAGGTCTCCTGGCTCCCGGGACTGATGTCGCGCCTTCCCGGGCCCTCGTCGAGCCCAGTGGCCGGCGGCCGAGCCGCCCGGCGACACCCTCACCCGGTCACAGTGGCGGGACCGCGCCGGCTTCGCACCGGACTTCCCTGGACCACCGACCGTATCTGCGGCCGACTCTATCTCGTGTCGTGGCGACACGACGCCGAGGCGCGCCGGGACCGGCGCCGTCGGGTACCGGGGGGACCCGCCGCTAGGCGCTGCGCCGCTCGATCATGCGCTGCAGCTCCTCGAGCACCTCCGGCATCGCCTTCCGCATCCTCGGGATCTCCCAGTGCTCGATCTTCAGCGCCCGCAGCGGGCTCGTCGCGACGACCGTCGCCGACCGCTCCTGCTTCTCCAGCAGCCCCTGCTCGCCGAAGACGTCGCCGGGGCCGAGCTCGGCGATCCGCTCGCCACCCCGCTCGACGCTCGCGCTGCCGCTCTCGATCGCGTAGAAGTCGTTCGAGAAGCCGCCTTCCTGGATCACGGTCTTCCCGGCCGGGAACTCGACGAGCATCGTGAACGGCGCGATCTTGTTCAGCTTGCTCTCGTCGACGTCCTTGAACAGATCGAACTTCTTGAGGCTGCTTGGGTCCATCGATGCCTCCCGGCGGTCGCGTCGGCCCCCAAGCTATCCGATCACCCCGCCGATCACCCGACGACCCAGGTTGACCGACCGCCGATCGCCCGGCCACGTCACCGATCCCGTCGCCTGCTGTACCGTCCCGGGGCAATGCGAACGATTCTCACTCTCTTTATCGTCATCGTCGCGCTCGGCGTCGGCGTCGCGGCGATCCCCGCCGCCGGCGGCGGCGACGACCGGGACGGTCTCGACGTGGTCGCGACTACCCCCCAGGCGGCCGACTTCGTCCGCGCGGTCGCCGGCGACCGCGCCCGCGTCACGCAGCTCGTCGCCGCCAACGCGGACCCGCACGGCTACGAGCCGCGACCGAGCGACGCGGAGGCTCTCGCCGGCGCCGACCTGATCGTCCGCTCCGGCGCCGACGCGGACGGCTGGCTCGACCCGCTCGTCTCAAGCTCGGGCGGCGAAGCACCGGTGCTGGCCCTCGCCGACCACGTGCGCCTGATCGACGGGTCCGAGGACGGCGATCCACCCGACCCGCACTGGTGGCAGGACCCGCGCAACGCGCGGCTCGCGGTCGCCGCGATCGGGCGCGAGCTCGACCGGATCGAGCCCGCGGCCGCGCCGGCGTTCGCGACCTCCGCCCGCCGCTACGAGCACCGGCTCGAGCGCCTCGATCGCCGGATCGCGGCCTGCGTGGGCACCGTTCCGGCCGCCGAGCGGCGGATCGTCACCAGCCACGACGCGCTCGCCTACTACGGGCGCCGCTACGGCATCGAGATCGTCGGCACCGCGCTCCCGGCGCTGACGACCGGCGCGCAGGCCTCGGCCGGCGCGGTCGCCGACCTCGTGGCGACGATCGAGGCGGAAGGCGTCCGCGCCGTCTTCCCCGAGGCCGGCGCCGGCGCCGGCCTGGAGCGGGCGATCGCCGGGCAGGCCGGGGCCCGCCTCGGAGCCCCGCTCTGGACCGACACGCTCGCCCCCCCGGGATCGCCCGCGGCGACCTACATCGGCTCGCTGGTCGCGAACACGCGCGCGATCGTCGCCGGCCTCGGCGGCGGGCGGGCGGGATGCCGGCTGCGAGGCTGAGGTGGAGGGCCCGGCTCAGGCGGACGCAGCGCAGCGCGGGCAGAGCCCGCGCAGGATCACGTCGTGACCGCCGACCGAGTGGTCGAGTCGGCGGCCGAGGTCGGCGATCGCGCGCTCGAGCCGAGGATCCTCGAACGGGGTCACCCGCCCGCACCGGTCGCAGACGAGGTGGTGGTGGTGATGCTCGCCCCCGGGCAGGGCCGGCTCGTAGCGGGCCGATCGGCCGCCGACGTCGAGGCGCTGCACGAGCCGCATCGACTCGAGCAGCTCGAGCGTCCGGTAGACCGTCGCGACACCGACCTCGCGGCCGCCGGCTCGGAGCTCGTCGGCGATCTCGCGGGCGCTGAGCACGCACTCCTGGTTGCCGATCAGCTCGAGCACGGCCGAGCGCGGCCCGCTCGAGCGGTGGCCGGCCGCGCGCAGCGCCGCTTCCGCCCGGTCGATCCAGTCGGCGGCCGGCGGGGTCGGGATCGTCGCTGCGGCCGCCATCGCCCGGACAACGGTAATGGTTCTCATGCCTGACCCGCTCGGGCTTCCGTTCATGCAGCGGGCGGCGCTCGAGATCCTGCTGCTCGCTCCCCTCGCGGCGATCCTCGGCGCCCAGATCGTCCTCCGCCGCCTCGCGTTCTTCACCCACGGGGTCGGGGCCGCGACGTTCCCCGGGCTCGTCGTCGCGGGGCCGGCCGGGATCCCGCCGGCGCTCGCCGCGCTCGCGGTCGGTGGCGGCTTCGCCGCCGCCCTCGCCGCCCTCGGCCGGCGGGGCGGGCTCGGGCGCGACGTCGCAACCGGCCTCCTGCTGGTCGCCGCGCTCGCCACCGGAGCGGTCCTCGCAAGCGACGTCTTCGCGTCCGGCGCCGGCGTCGACCGGCTCCTGTTCGGCTCGCTGCTCGCGATCGGCGGCGGCGAGCTGATCGCCGGCGCGGTCGCGCTGGTCCTCGTCGCCACCGCCGCGGCGCGCTGTCGGCGCGCCTGGGTCGCGTCCGGGTTCGACCAGCCCGGCGACGGCCCGCCCGCGGCGGTGACCGCATCCGAGCTGGCGCTGCTCGCGGCGATCGCCGTCGCCGCGATCGCCGCGATCGACGCCGTCGGGGCGCTGCTGGTGGGCGCCATCCTCGTCGTCCCCGCCGCCACCGCGCGGCTCTTCGCCGGCAGCGTCGCCGAGCTCGAGGCCGGCGCCGGGCTGCTGGCGCTCGCCGAGGGGCTGACCGGGCTGCTCATCGCCTACCGCCTCGATGCCCCGCCCGGCGCCGCCGTGGCGGTGCTCGGCGGAGCGGTCTTCGCCCTCGCCCTCGCCTGGAGCCGGCTCGCCGAGCGGCGACCGGGAGCGGCGTCGTGAGACGGGAGGCGGCGGTCGTCGCGCGTGGGCTCGGCGGCGGCTACACGGCCGGCCGCCCGGCGATCGAGGGGCTCGACTTCACGGTCCCCGCCGGGACCTCGGTCGCCGTCCTCGGCCCCAACGGCGGCGGCAAGACGACGCTCTTTCGGGCCCTTCTCGACGAGCTTCCCGAGCGCAGCGGCACGGTCGAGATCGCCGGCCCCGTCGCCTACGTGCCGCAGACCGAGCGCGGCCGTCTCGACTTCCCGGTCAGCGCCCTCGACGTCGCGCTGATGGGGACCTACGGGGAAGCCCCGTGGTACCGGCCGCTCGGGCGCGAGCGGCGGGCGCGGGCCCGGTGGGCGCTCGAGCGGGTCGGCCTCGCCGAGCGGGCCGGAGACCGTTACGGCGACCTCTCCGGCGGGCAGCGGCAACGGGCGCTGATCGCCCGGGCGCTCGCCGGCCGGGCGCGGGTGCTGCTCCTCGACGAGCCGTTCAGCGGCGTCGACCGGCCCTCGGCGGAGCGCATCCTCTCGGTCCTCGGCGAGCTTCGCGAGGAGGGGCGCGTCGTCCTCGTCTCGAGCCACGACATCGAGCAGGCGAGGCGCTACGACGCCGTCATCTGCGTCAACGGGCGCCAGGTCTTCCACGGCCGCCCGGACGCGATCACGCCCGAGATCCTCCGCCGGACCTACGGCGGCGAGATCGTCGAGCTCGCCGGCGGCGGCCGCGCGATCGTCGTCCAGCACCACGACCACTGAGCCGATGCTCGACGTCCTGATCGAACCGCTGAGCGACGGGATCGTCCGCCGGGCGCTGCTCGAGCTCGTGATCGCCGGCGCCGTCGCCGGCCCGCTCGGGGTCTGGATCGTGCTCTACGGCCAGAGCTACGCGGCCGAGTCGATCTCGCACTCGATGCTGCCCGGCCTCGTCCTCGCGGCGCTGGCCGGGATCCCGCTCGGAATCGGCGCCGCCGCCGGGCTCGCGCTCGCCGCCGCCTGCGTCGCGCTCGCGTCGCGCCAGCGGGCGGTCGGCCCCGACGCGGCGGTCGCGGTCGCGGTCACCGCCCTCGTCGGCGCCGGGACCCTGCTGGCGCTCTCCCCCGAGGTTCCGGTCCGGCTCGGGGAGCTCCTGTTCGGAGACCCGCTCGCGGTCGGGACGAGCGACCTCGTCGCGTCGGCGGCGCTCGCGCTGGCCGTCCTCCTCGCCCTCGCCGGCGGGCACCGGATGCTCGCCCTCTCCGCCTTCGACCCGCGGAGCGCGCGCAGCCTCGGCGGCAGCGACCCCGGCTCCGCGGCGCTCCTGCTCGGGCTCCTGGCCGCGACGATCCTGATCGCGGTCACGGCCCTCGGCAACCTTCTCGTCGTCGCGATCCTGCTCGCGCCCGGCGCGACGGCGCTACGGCTCAGCGCCCGCCTCGGGCCGGCCCTGGCGGTCGGCGCCGCGAGCGCGATCGGCGCCGGAGTCGCCGGGATCTACGTGAGCTACTGGGCCGACGTCGCCGCCGGTGCCGCGATCGCGATCTGCGCGATCGCGATCTGCGCCGTCGCGCTGCTCCCACGCCCGCGGCCGCGCCGCGGCGGCGGGCATATCCTCCGCCGATGGAACCGGGCCTGATCCTGCAGCACGAGGAGTCCGGACCACCGGCCCTGTTCGCCGACTGGTGCCACGGCCGTGACATCCCCTTCGAGGTCTGCCGAACCTGGGAGGACGGCCCGCCCGCGGACCCCTCGGGCTGGGGCTGGATCTGCGCGCTCGGATCGGAGGAGACGCCCGGAACGCCCGGCTCGCCGCCGTGGGTCGCCGCCGAGGTCGAGCTGCTGCGCCGGGCGCTCGACGCGGCCGTGCCGGTCCTCGGCCTCTGCTTCGGCGGCCAGGCGCTGGCTGCGGCGGCCGGAGCCCGGATCGCTCCCGCCGACCCGCCCGAGGTCGGCTGGTTCGAGATCGAGACCGATCGCCCCGACCTGATCCCGCCCGGACCCTGGCTCCACTTCCACTATGACCAGCTCTCGGCTCCCGCGGGCGCCACCGAGCTCGCCCGCTCCGCCGCCGGGCCGGCCGCCTTCGCGCTCGGGCCGAGCCTCGGCCTGCAGTTCCACCCCGAGAGCACGCCCGCCATCGCCGACGCCTGGGCGGCGAGCGACGAGCAGCGCCTGCTCGCGCTCGGCATCAGCCCCTCGGCTGTCGCCGCGCAGGGCCGCGAGCGTGGCGGCGCGGCGGCCGCGGCGGCCGGCACCCTGTTCGACGCCTGGTGGGGACGCCTCGGGGCGGGCTGAGGCGACCGGGGTGGGTGCGGGGCCCGCGGCGCGGTTCGCCGCGCGGACGGACACGGCACCCGACCCACGTCACGGCCGCGCGCGCCGGACCGATGATCCTGCCCCGATGCGGCTGGAGGGAGTCGAACCCCCACGTCCTTGCGGACACGGCGACCTGAACGCCGCGCGTCTACCAGTTCCGCCACAGCCGCGGGACCGGGAATCTAGATGATCGCCGGTCCGCCGTCACCGCCGCGACGACGGCACCTCCGATCCGCGGCCGGTCGCGCAGCCCGGCCCCGGCCCGCGAGCCGGCCGCGCCGGCGGCGAACGCGGGAAGGAACGGCCGCCGACGCGCCGAAGCACCCACCACGGCGGTCGTTGTCCCACCCCCCAGGACTCGACCGCTCGGGCACGGAAGCTCAGGGGGAGGGAACCGTGGAACGGGCGGTCCCTCCCCCCAGCCGTGTTCCCGCTCGCACCGGCGCCCCGGCCGGGTCGGGAGCCTCCGGGCGACGCGAGGAGGCCGGCGCCGGGCGGCGAGCGCCTTTCGGCCTCTCGCTCCCGGGCGCCTCGCGGCCGTGGTCCCGGCTCGGCATGACCGCACGGGGCCCCGCCACCGCTCCGGCACCGCCCGCGGAGAGTCGGGCGAAAGGCACCGCTACCGGGATTCGAACCCGGGTTTCCGGACTGAGAATCCGGCGTCCTAGTCCCCTAGACGATAGCGGCGCGGGCCGGGCAGTCTAGACGACGGCCCCGGGGACGGCAATCGCGGCTCGGGGCGGTCGCCGGCGTGCGCCACGGCCCCGGGGCGCCGGTTCCGGCAGCGAAGAAGAGAGGCGTCCGATGCCGCGGGGGAACGACACCGAACGCCTAGAAGTGGAACATAGCATCCCGCTTCCCCGATGTCCCGGCGCCGATGTGATTGGGTTCGAGGTATGGAACGCGGAGGGGGAAGGCGACGTGACGCGGAGGCCAACCGACGGGCGCTGCTCGAGGCCGCGGCCGAGCTTCTGGCCCGCGATCCGGAAGCGGGGATGGCGGCGATCGCCGAGCACGCCGGGCTCGGCCGGTCCACCCTCTATCGCCACTTCCCGAGCCGGACCGCGATGCTCGACGGCCTGGCTGCGGACGTCGTCGGACGGAGAGACGCCGGCGTCGAGGCGGCGATCGCGCGTGATCCCGATACCGGTGCGGTGCTGCGGGCCCTCGCCGCGATGAACGTCGAGCTCGGCGTGCGGTACCCGTTCCTGTTCGCCCACCGGGCGGCCGTCAGGCCGGCGCTGCAGGCGGGCGGCGACGTGCTGACCGCGTTCCTCGCCGCCGCCCGCGACCGTGGCGACGTCCGCGACGATCAACCGTTCCGGTGGCTGATGGCGACACAGCTCGCGATCTCGCTGGCGATGATCGGCGAGGTGCTGGCGGGCCGGATCGCCGGCGAGCGGGCCACCGCGCTGCTCGGCGAGACCCTGATCGCGCTGATGGCACCACGCCGATGACGCCCGGGAAGCAGCGTCGAAGCGATGCCGAGCGCAGCCGCCGGGTCGTGATCGAGACCGGGGTCGAGCTGCTCGCTGGCGACCCGGAGGCGGGGATGCAGGAGGTCGCCGACGCATCCGGCCTCGGCCGGACGACCGTCTATCGGCACTTCCCCAGCCGCGAGATCCTGCTCGAGGCGGTGATCGAAGAGATCCTGGACCGGTCTCGCCGCGAGCTCGAGGCGGCGGTCGCCGACGACGACCCGGAGGCCGCGATCCGCGGGCTCGGCGCGACGTCGATCGGCCTCGCGCTCCGCTTCGGTCGCCTGTTCGCGAGCCGGGACGAGACCAGCGCCGCCTACGAGGCGTTCAAGCACGACGACAGCAGCCCGGCGCGCCGGTTCCTCGCGACCGCCCGCGGCCGCGGCCGGATCCGCGACGACATGCCGGTCGGCTGGATGCGGAGCGTGATCCAGGCGGTCACCTTCACGGCGGTCGACGAGATCGGCGCGGGCACCCTCGCCGAGGACGCCGCGGTCCGGCTCGCGGGCGACACCCTGGTCTCGATCCTGATCCGGGGATAGGGCCGGTCAGAGCACGCCGGCCGCGCGGGCGGCCGCGACCGTCTCGCGCAGCGTCGATTCGGCGTCCGAGCGCGGCTCCCAACCGAGCTCGCGACGGGCCTTCGCCGTATCCATGAGCGTCGGCGCGCGGAACGCGTTCAGCCAACCGATCTCGGGCGGCAGCCCCGGGACCCGCCCGGCGACGGCGCCGAGCGCGCCGACCGCGGCGCCCGGCACCGGTACCGACCGCCAGCCGCATGCGCGAGCCATCCGGCCGACGGTCATCGTCCCGGGGCCGGCGAGGTTGTAGCGGCCGGGCGGGCCGATCCCCTCGACCGCCGCCCGCAGCGCGGCGGCGACTTCGTCGGTGTGGACGAGCTGGAACTCCATCCCCGGATCGGGCAGGACCGGGCCGAGGAGCGGGACCCGGTCGAGCGCCTGGCGGACGAGCCGGAGCTGCCCGTAGACGGGGAGCATCCGTACCGTCGTCTCGATCAGGGTCAGCGCGCCCGGGCCGGCGACGATGCACGGGCGGAAGACCCAGGCCTCGGTCGCGGCGGCTGCGACGCAGTCGTCGAGGACGTCCTCGAGCGCGGCCTTGTGGGCGGAGTAGTAGAAGCTCTCGGTCGCCCGCGGCGGCACATCCTCGGTCAGGGGCTGCGGGTTGTCGGCATGAAAGCCGTAGGCGGCGACCGAGGACGTGTAGACGAGCCGGCCCACCCCGGCCGCGACGGTCGCCTCGAAGACGTTGCGGCTGCCCTCGGTGTTGATCCGCCGCGCCTCGCCGCGATCGCCGACGACGATGAAGGCGAGGTGGACGACGACGTCGGCCCCGTCGACGAGCGCCGCGACCGAGGCGCGGTCGAGGACGTCGCCGCGCTGGTAGCCGACCTTCGCCGACAGGCCGTGCGCGGCCGGGTCGAACGGCCGCCGCGCCATGCCGACGACCCTCCCCACCGCCGGCGAGGCGTCGAGCGCCCGCAGCGCCGCGACGCCGATGTCCCCGGTCGGGCCGGTCACGGCGACCCTGAGCCCGGACCCGCTCATGGGGTCCGGCGACCCGGACGGCCCTCGCGATCGGCGCGCCGCGCCGCCGCTCGACCGCGATCGGGGCGGCAGCCGCGGTGACGGGTCGCCGGCGCTATGAGGTCCATGACCGCGGTCGAGTCTATCCCGGGCGCCGGCCCACAGCCACAGGGGGCCCCGGCCCCGTCCGGAGTTGCGAGGATTGACCGGTGGCCACGACCGCCCTGATCTCCGATCTCCACCTCGGCGCCCGCTCGGGCAGCGACGTGCTGCGCCGCCCGGCGCTGCGCTCGCGCCTGATCGAGGCGATCACGGCGGCCGGGGTCGATCGGGTGGTCCTCCTCGGCGACATCGTCGAGCTCCGCGACGGGCCGCTGGAGGAGTCGCTCGCGGCGGCACGGCCGCTGTTCTCCGAGCTCGGCGCCGCGCTCGGGACGGGAACCGTGATCCTCGTTCCCGGCAACCACGACCACCGCCTGCTCGGCTCCTGGTTCGACCGCGCCCGCCACGGGCGCGCCCGCGGCGCCGTCGCCGAGCTCGTCGCCGAGCCGCATCCTGCGGTCCGCTCGCTCGCCGGCTGGCTCGGCGAGGCCCGCCTCGAGGTCCGCTACCCGGGCCTCTGGGTCCGTGACGACATCTACGCCACCCACGGCCATTACCTCGACAGCCACGCCACCCTGCCGACGATCGAGCGCCTCTCGGTCGCGGCCGTCGACCGCCTCGGCGGGACCCCGACCGGGCGGCGCCGGACGCCGGACGACTACGAGGAGGTTCACGCCCCCGTCTACGACCTGATCTTCAGCCTCGCCCAGGGCGGGCGCGTGCTCGGAAGCGACGAGGAGGGACGCTCGCGGGCGCTGCGGATCTGGCAGACGCTCGGCGGCGCCTCCGGGCAGGCGCGGACCCTGCGGGGCAAGCTGCTCGGCTCGGCCCTGATCCCGGCGACGCTGCGCGGCCTCGAGCAGGTCGGGCTCGGACGCTTCAACCGAGACTTCTCGACCGCCGAGATCGGCCGCTCCGGGGTGGCGGCGATGCACGTCGTCGTCGAACGGCTCGGGATCGACGCCGACCACGTGATCTTCGGCCACATCCACCGCCGCGGCTCGCTGCCCGGGGAGCACGAGGACGGCGGCGCGCCCGCCTGGCGCCGCAACGGCGTCACCCTGCACAACACGGGCAACTGGCTCTACGCCGAGGCCCTGCTCGGCCGGGCCGTCCCCGAGAGCCCGTTCTGGCCGGGCTCGATGATCCTCGTCGGCGAGGCCGGCCCGCCGGAGCTGGTCGAGGTGCTCGCCGACGTCGATCGCGAGGTCCTCGCCGGACGCGCCGGCGCCCGCTGAGGGCCCCCGGCACAGTCCGCCCCGGGGCCGGCGTCCGCCTCCGCGCTGCGCTCAGTGCCCGCCGGACCCGCCGGCGAGCAGGCGCAGCGCGTGCGGGAGCGCCGGCGCGATCGCCTCCCCCGCCTCCGCGATCGCCTTCGGGCTGCCCGGGAAGTTGACGATCAGCGTCCGGCCGCGGATCGCCGCGACGCTGCGGGAGAGCATCCAGTGCGGCGTGTGCTCGCGCGAGGCGAGCCGCATCGCCTCGGCGATCCCGGGCGCCTCGCGGTCGGCGACCGCGCGCGTCGCCTCGGGAGTGACGTCGTCGGGCGCGAAGCCGGTGCCGCCGGTGGTGAGGACGAGCCGGCACCCCTCCTCGTCGCAGAGGCCGCGAAGCCGGTCGGCGATCAGCTCGCGGTCGTCGGGAAGCAGGTCGCGGACGGCGACCTCGACGCCGACCGCGGCCGCGTAGCCGGCGAGGCGATCGCCGCTCTCGTCCCCCTCCCCACCGCCGGCCGCGCGCGAGGAGCTGATCGTCAGCACGGCCGCCCGCGGCCGCTCGGCGGTCACCGCGCCGCCCTCCTCCGCGGCGCGCGGCGGCCCGCCGCGCGCCGGGCGACATCTCCGGTCGCCCGGCCGATCGCGGATCCGCCGGTCATCGGGCGCCCGCCGCGTTCCACTCGCCGCTCGCGCCGCCGCTCTTGTGGAGCAGGCGGACGCGCTCGATCACGACGCCGCGCTCGACCCCCTTGACCATGTCGTAGACGGTCAGCGCCGCGATCGCGGCGGCCGCCATCGCCTCGATCTCGACCCCGGTGCGGCCGACGCAGCGGGCCTCCGCGGTGAGGACGACGAGCCCCGCCCCGACGTCGACCTCGGCGGCGACGTCGGCGAAGCTGAGCGGTAGCGGGTGGGCGAGCGGGACCAGCCCCCCCGCCTGCTTGGCCGCGGCGATCCCGGCGAGCCGGGCCGGGCCGAGGACGTCGCCCTTCGGCCCGTCGCCCTCGGCGACGGCGCGCGCCGTCGCCGCCGTCATCGCGACCCGCGCCTCGGCGACCGCGCGGCGCTCGCTCTCGGGCTTGGCGCCGACGTCGACCATCCGCGCGGCCCCGTCGGGGCCGATGTGGGTCAGGCCGGGCTCGTCCCCTCCACCCATCGGGCCTCACCTCCCTCGATCTCGCGCTTCCAGATCGGCGCCTCGGCCTTGATCCGGTCGATCGCCTCGCGGGCGCCGGCGAACGCCTCGCCCCGGTGGGCTGCGGCGACCGCGACGATCACGCTCGGCTCACCGAGCGGGACCGCGCCGGTCCGGTGCTCCGCCGCGACCGCCTCGAGCCCGTGCCGCTCGCGGCAGTCGGCGAGGATCGCCGCGATCCGCTCCTCGGCCATCTCGACGTAGGCCTCGTAGTCGAGGCTCTCGACCTCGCGGGTGACGCCCTGGAAGGTGACGACCGCGCCGGCGCCGCGCCGGCTGACCAGCGCCGCGACTCGCTCGAGCGAGAGCGGCTCGCCGCTGACCCGGCTGTGGACGTCGGCGCCGCCGCCGCTGACCGGCGGGATCAGCGCGAGCTCGTCGCCGGCCCGGAGCTCGGTGTCGGCGGTCGCGTAATCGCGATTGACGGCCATCGTCACCGGCATCCGCTCGATGAGGCCGGCGAGCGCCGGCTCGGCGGCGATCGCCCCGAGCGCGTCCGCGACCGTGGCCCCGGGCTCGAGCTCGACCGCGATCCGGTCGCGGCCGGCACGCTCGCGGAGGATCGCGAACAGGCGCACGTCGACGGTCATCGCTTCCATCCGCCCCGAGGCTAGCCGTCCGTCGCGTCTCATCGCAGCAGCTCGACCGGAAGGGCGGTCCCGGCCGCGAGCTCGTCGGCGTCCGCCGGCGCGAAGGCAAGCCCGTCGGCGCCCAGCATCGAGGTGAGGACGTGCGATCCCTGCGGCCCGGTCGGCGTCGCCTCCCAGCCCGCGGCCCCGGCCCCGAGCCGGACCCGGATCGCCTCGGCGCGCCCCCGGGCCTTCTCGTAGGGCGTCGTCAGACGCGCCGTGACCCTGCTCGCGCCCGGGTCGGCGCCCTGCATCGCCAGCAGCGCCGGGCGGGCGAAGAGCAGAAAGGTGACCATCGCCGAGACCGGGTTGCCCGGGAGGCCGAAGACGAGCGTCCCGCTCGGGCCGACGCCGAAGTACGTCGGCTTGCCGGGGCGCAGGGCGACGCCCCAGAAGACCTGCTCGACCTCGAGCGCCTCGAGCGCCGGGCGGACGTGGTCGTGCTCGCCGACCGAGACACCCCCGCAGACGACGAGGGCGTCGGCGGCGAGCCCGCGCTCGACGGCCCTGGTCGTGGTGCCGCGATCGTCCCCGATCACGGCCACGGAATCGACCGCGGCGCCGGCATCGGTGGCGAGCGGTGGCACCGCGTAGGCGTTGGAGTCGTGGATCTGGCCGGGGCCGAGCTCGCGGTCGGGCTCGACCAGCTCATCGCCGGTGAGCACGACGGCGACACGCGGCCGCCGCGCGCACTCGACGGCGGCGACCCCGCCCGCCGCGAGGGCGCCGAGAGCGGCGGCGCCGATCCGGATGCCCGTCTCGAGCAGGACGTCGCCGGCGCGGACGTCCTCGCCGGCGCGACGGATGTTCGCGCCGGGCCCGACCGCGTCGAGGACGGCGACCGCGTCGCCGCTGCGGTCGGTGTCCTCGACGCGGATGACCGCGTCGGCGCCGGCGGGGATCATCGCCCCGGTCGAGATCGCGATGGCTTCGCCGCGGCCGAGCTCGGCGGCGGCCGGCCGGCCCGCGCGCGACTCATCGACGACCCGCAGCTCCCGGGGAGCCTCCCGGCGCGCGTCCGCCACCTCGCCGGCGCTGACGGCGAAGCCGTCCATCGCCGAGTTGTCGAACCCGGGCACGTCGACGTTGGAGGCGGCCTCGCGGGCGAGAAACCGCCCTTCGGCGGCGCGCAGCGCGACCACCTCGCGGCCGGTCCGCCCGGTGCGGTCGAGCACGAGCGCGCGGGCCGTCTCGATGTCGATCAGGGCCATCGGCGGATCATCGCGGATCGCTGCGAGACTGGAGGCGATGAGGGCGAGCCGGGCGGCGATCTTGGCGGGCGGGCGCGGCAGCAGGATCGGCGGCCTGAAGGCCGCTGTCGAGCTGGCGGGGCGGCCGCTGATCGCCTACCCGATCGCGGCCGCGCGCGAGGCGGGGCTGGAGCCGCTGGTGGTCGCGAAGCACGCCTTCGAGCTGCCGCCGCTCGACTGCGAGCTCCTGCTCGAGCCGGCCGAGCCTGCCCATCCGCTGACCGGCATCGTCGCGGCGTTGGAGCACCTCGGCGAGCCGGTCGTGGTCGTGGCCTGCGACCTGCCGCTCCTGCCGGCGGCGCTGATCGCCGCCCTCGCCGCCCGCGAGGCCCCGCTCGTCGTCCCCACCGACCCCGGCCCACAGCCGCTGATCGCCCGCTACGAGCCGGAGCTCCTGCCCCGCCTGCGGGCCTGGCTTGCGACCTCCGCCCCGCTGCGGCGGCTCGCGGTCGAGCTCGAGGCCGAGGCCATCGCCGGCGCCGAGCTCCGCGCCTTCGGCGACCCGCGGAGGTTCCTCGCCAACGTCAACGACCGCGAGAGCCTGGCCCGGGCCGAGGCGCTGCTCGCCGGCCCCGGTCCGCGTGCGGGGACCGATCCGGGGCAGGCGGGCAAGACCTAGAGCGGGACGACCTCCACGCGCGTGTTGTAGTCGGGGATGTCGGCCTCGGGTGAGCGCCGCCGGCCAAGCAGCACGTTGCCCTCGGGCCAGTGCACCTGGAGGTTCCCGGGCGCGAGCGGCGCCGTCAGGACCGTGCAGGAGAGCTCGCCATGACCGCTTCGCAGGAGCACCCGGTCACCGTCTCCGACGCCGAGCCGCTCGGCATCGGCGGGGGCGATCAGGACCGCTTCGCGGACCGCCCCGGTGAGCGCGTCGGAGCGCTCCTGCACCATCGAGTTGAACTGCTTGCCGCGCCGCGTCGAGAGCGCGAAGCGCCCGTCGGCCGCGACCGGGTCGGGCACCGCGACGGCGACGAACCGGGCCCGGCCGTCCGCGGTCGGGAAGTCGGTCCCGGCCGGCAGGTGCGGGCCCCCGTACTGGAACGAGTCGCCGGCGGCCCGCAGCCCGGCGATCGGCTCGTAGCGGGGGACGGTGCGGGCGATCTCGGCGCGGATCGCCGGGGTGCCGGCGAAGCGGACCCGTTCGGCGAGCTCGGGGCGGACGCGGGCGGCGAGCTCGCCGAAGACCTCCCACTCGGAGCGGGCTCCGGGGATCCGGCCGGGCCCTACCTCGGGGCTGAAGATCACCCGCCGCTCGGTGCTCGTCTCGGTGACGCCGCCGCGCGCCTCGTACCGCGTCTCGGCCGGGAGCACGAGGACCGCGCCGCCCGGCGGCGGATCGACCAGCATCTGCGAGGAGGCGACGATGTCCATGTGGACGCGCAGCGGGATCCGCCCGAGCGCGGCCGTCACGGCATCGGGATCGGGCAGGACCTCGCGGAAGTTGCCGCCGGCCGCGAACAGGAAGTCGAGCTCGCCGCGGCCGGCGGCGTCGAGCATCGCCGGCGCCGTCAGCCCCGGCCGGTCCGGCACCGGAAAACCCCAGCGCTCGCCGAGCGCCGCGGCGTTGTCCGCGTTGACCTCGGCGCCGCCCGGGAACGCGGTCGAGTAGCAGCCCATCTCGGCGCCGCCCTGGACCCCGGAGTGGCCGCGGATCGGCATCAGCCCGCAGCCCTCGCGGCCGACCCAGCCGCGCGCCAGCGCCAGGTTGACGATCGCGCGCACGTTGTCCTCGCCGCGCTCGTGCTGGGTCACCCCCATGCTCCAGACGACGATCCCGCTGCCGGCGCCGGCGAGCAGGTCGGCGAAGGCCGCCATCCGCTCGCGGCCGGCCCCGGAGACCGCCTCGAGGTCGTCCCAGCTCGCCGCCGTCGCGATCTCTCGGACCGCATCGAACCCCTCGGTGTGCTCGGCGACGAACCGCTCATCGACGCCGCCGGTGGCAATCATGTGCTTGAGGGCGCCGACGAGGAAGCCGATGTCGCCGCCGGTCGCGACCGCGAAGTGCTCGTCGGCGATCCGCGTCCCGAACAGCGCGCTCTCCGGCTTCGAGGGCACCCAGTAGCGCTCCATCCCGGGCTCGCGGAACGGGTTGACGACGACCACCTTCGTCCCGGCCTTCTTGGCGACGTGGAGGTACTTCATCGTCACCGGCTGGTTGTTGGCCGCGTTCGAGCCGATGAAGACGATCACGTCGGTGCCGATCCAGTCCGAGTAGGAGCACGTCGTCGCGCCGACGCCGAGCGCGTCCTTGAGCGCGAACGTGCTCGGCGAGTGGCAGACCCGGGCGGCGTTGTCGACCGAGTTCGTGCCGATCGCCCGGACCGCCTTCTGGGCGGCGTAGTAGCCCTCGTTCGACATCCCGCGGCTCGTCAGGTAGAAGCCGCAGCGATCGGCTCCCGCCGCGCGGATCCGCCCTGCGGCCAGCTCCAGCGCCTCCTCCCAGGAGACGGGGTTGAAGCCGGGCTCGCCATGGCGGCGGAGCATCGGCTCGGGGAGCCGGCCGAGCTCGCGCAGCCCGGCCGAAGGCATCCCGGTGAGCGCCGCGACGTCGGCGAGCCGGGAGGGGTCGAGCGGCCCGATCGTGTTCAGGCGCAGCAACCGCAGCCGGATGTTGCAGAGGTGGATCCCGGGGACCGTCCAGTCGGCGAGCCCCTTGCTGCCGAGCGCGCAGCCGTCGCAGACGCCCTCGTTCAGCACCCGCCAGGCGTAGCCGGCGCTGTCGCGGTTCTCCCACCCGGCGCGAAAGACCTCGAAGAAGTTGTTCGGGCGCTGCTCGCCGATCCCGAACGGCTTCAGGCTCGCCCAGTTCGACGGGGTCGGGCGCTTCGTCGGCTTGCGCGGCACGCGAGGGAGGCTAGCCGGGCCCGCCCGCGGCTAATCGGAGCCCTGATCGAGCGGCACGATGTAGGAGGTGACGCTCGCGATCGCGTTCGCCGCCGTGAGCTCGAATGCCGTGCAGAACGCGAACCGGAGCTCGCCGCCGCCACGGAGGCGACCGAGCCCCCGGCCGAGCGCGACGACCCTTTCGCCCTCGCCGGTCAGGCTCTCGACCGCGAGCTCCGGATGCCCCTCGAACCGGTCGCTCTCGATCTCGGAGTCGAACTCGGCCTTGCCCTGAAGGCGCCTGTGGCCGACGATCTCCCAGACGACGTCGTCGGTCAGGCAGACGAGGATCGCCTCGTGATCGCCGCTGCGGAAGCCCTCGAAGTAGGCCTCGACGACGCGCTTGCGCTCCTGGACGCTCCCATCCATCGGCGGGTAAACATATAGGCGCCGTGGACCCGCGCATGCACAAGCGGATCGAGCGCGACGGTGGCCCCGACGAGGTCGCCGTCGAGGAGCCGCTCGAGATCCGCGTCGACGGCCGCCCGCTCGCGGTGACGATGCGGACGCCGGGCCACGACGAGGAGCTGGCGCTCGGCTTCCTCCACGGCGAGGGCCTGATCGACGGGCCGCGGCCTTCCGGGCCGCCGCAGAACCTCGCGGCCAACGTGATCGAGATCGCGGGGCCGCTCCGCCGCGACCCCGCGTCGCGTCGCTTCTACACCTCCTCCTCCTGCGGGATCTGCGGCCGCGGGTCGATCGAGGAGGTTGCGGTCGACGCCCCGGTGGCGGGGCCGGGGCCGGAGGTTCCGCGGGGCCTTCTCGCGTCGCTGCCCGAGCGGATCAGCCAGCCCGCCTTCGAGCTGACCGGCGGCCTTCACGCCACCGCCCTCTTCGACGCCGCCGGCGAAGCGCTCATCGCCCGCGAGGACGTCGGCCGCCACAACGCGATGGACAAGGTGATCGGCCGGGCGCTGCTCGACGGCCGATTGCCGCTGACGGGAACGATCCTCTGCGTCAGCGGCCGCCTCGGCTTCGAGCTCGTCCAGAAGGCCGCCGTCGCGGGCTGTCCGATCCTCGTCGGCGTCGGCGCCCCCTCCTCGCTCGCGATCGAGCTCGCCGCCGACCGCGACATGACGCTCGCCGGCTTCGCCCGCGCCGGGGAGGTCAACGTCTACTGCGGCGCCGAGCGGGTCGCATAGCTGATCCGCGGGTGCCCGCGGTCATTCCCCGCTCGTCGCCTGAAGGACCGCCTCGACGCCGCCGCCGGACAGCGTCAGGCGGTCGCCGTCGAGCCCCCATGTCGGGTCGGAGGCGAAGAACGCGCCGAGGTCCCGGTCCTGCTTCGCCGGTCGGCCCGGGCACCCGATCTCGGTTGCGGCGATCTGCCCGACCAGCAGCCGATCGGCGGTGACCTCGACGTCCGCACCCGCCGTGTTGCAGTCCGCCTTCCAGGTCAGCCCGCCGCCGGCCTCGAACGTGACCGTCACGGGGGTCGAGAACGACGACCCACTCCCCGACCAGTCCTCCGTCGAGACGAACGTCCGGCCGCTCAGATCGGTCCCGGACGGCGCCCGAGCATCGCCGTCCCCAGCGCAGCCGGCGACCGCCCAGCAGCCGATGAGGGCGAGAGCGGGCGCCGTCGGCCTCATAGCCTCGCGTCGAGCCCGTCGCGCTCGATCGCGTCGACCTTGGCGAGGCGGCGGACGTGCCGCTCCTCGCCGCTGAAGACGGCGTTGGCGAAGGCGGCGACGAGCTCGGCGGCGATCTCGGGGCCGATCACGCGCGCGCCGAGGGCGAGGACGTTGCAGTCGTCGTGCTCGACGCACTGGGCGGCCGTGTAGGTGTCATGGGCCATCGCGGCGCGGATCCCCCCGACCTTGGTGGCGGCGACCGCGACGCCGGCGCCGGATCCGCAGACGAGGATCCCGCGCTCGGCGTCGCCGCCGCGGATCGCGCGGACCACCGCGAGCGCGAAATCCGGGTAGTCGTCGCCGGGGTCGAGCTCGCTCGCCCCGAGGTCGACGGGGTCGTGGCCGTCGCTCCGCAGCGCCTCGAGCACGGTCTCGCGCAGCGGGTAGCCGCCGTGATCGAAGCCGCAGGCGAACCTCACCCCTCGCTCCCGACCAGCTCCCGCGCCCGCTCGGCGACCGCCTCGGCGGTGAACCCGAAGCCCGCGAAGACGTCGGCGGCCGGCGCCGAGGCCCCGAAGTGGTCGATCCCGAACGCGGAGCCGCCGTCGCCGACCCAGCGCTCCCAGCCGAAGGTCGCGCCGGCCTCGACGGCGACCCGCGCGCGCACCGCCGGCGGGAGGATCTCGTCGCGATAGGCCTGCTCCTGCGCCTCGAAGCGGGTCGTCGACGGCATCGAGACGACGCGGGCCGCGACGCCGTCGGCGGCGAGCAGGTCGGCTGCGTCGAGGCAGAGCGAGACCTCCGAGCCGGTGCCGATCAGGATCACGTCGGGCAGCCCGGCCGGATCGCGGAGCACGTAGGCGCCGCGCTCGATCGCGTCGTCGGGGATCACGTCGGGGTCGAGCAGCGGCAGCTTCTGCCTGCTCAGCGCGAGCGCCGTCGGGTCGCGGTCGCCGCCGAGCAGCCAAAGCCACGCCAGCACCGTCTCATTCGCGTCGGCCGGCCTGATCACGTCGAGGCCCGGCATCGCCCGCAAAGCCGCGAGCTGCTCGACCGGCTGGTGGGTCGGGCCGTCCTCGCCGACCCCGATCGAGTCGTGGGTGAAGACGAAGATCGACGGGACGTCCATGATCGCCGCGAGCCGGATCGCCCCCCGCATGTAGTCGCTGAAGACGAGGAAGGTCGCGCCGTAGGCCCGCAGCCCCTCGATCGCGAGCGCGTTGACGATCGCCCCCATCGCGTGCTCGCGGATCCCGAAGTGGAGGTTGCGACCGCCGAAGTCGTGGCGACGGACGCTCGGGTAGTCGTCGAGGTTGGTCGAGGTCGAGGGAGCGAGGTCGGCGGAGCCGCCGATCAGCTCGGGAACGTGCGGCGCGAGCCAGTTCAGCGCCTTGCCGGAGGCCGAGCGGGTCGCGACCGCGTCACCCCCCGCCTCGAACCGCGGGGCCCGCGAGCGCGGCGGCAGGGTCGGCGCGCCGCGACCGATCAGCCTGTCGAGCTCGGCGGCGAGGTCGGGATGCTCAGTCGCGTAGGCCTCGAGGCGCTGATCCCACGCGGCCTCGGCGGCGGCGCCGCGCTCGCGCGCCGCCGCGAACGCCGCGTAAGCCTCGTCCGGGACCGTGAACGGCTTCTCGTAGGGCCAGCCGAGCGCCTCCTTCGTGAGCGCCACCTCCTCGGTGCCGAGCGGAGCGCCGTGAGCGGAGGCGTGGTCCTGCTTGTTGGGGCTGCCGAAGCCGATGTGCGAGGGGAGGATGATCATCGACGGCCGGTCGGTGACCGATTTCGCCTCCTCGAGCGCCGCCTCGATCCGCTCCAGCGGCGAGCCGATCTCGAGCTCGTGCACCGACCAGCCGTAGGAGTCGAACCGCTTACCGACGTCATCGTGGTAGGCGAGGTCGGTCGAGCCCTCGATCGTGATCTTGTTGTCGTCGTAGATCGCGATCAGCTTGCCGAGCCCGAGGTAGCCGGCGAGCGAGGCGGCCTCGCTGGCGATCCCCTCCTCCATGTCGCCGTCGCTGCAGATCGTGAAGGTGTGATGGTCGATGATCTCGTTGCCGGGGCGGTTGTACGTCGCGGCGAGATGGGCCTCGGCGAGCGCGAAGCCGACCGCGTTCGCGAAGCCCTGGCCGAGCGGGCCGGTCGAGACCTCTACGCCCGGGGTGTGATGGAGCTCGGGATGGCCGGGGGTGTGGCTCTGCCACTGCCGGAACCGCTCGATGTCGTCGAGCGTCAGGCCATAGCCGCAGAGGTGCAGGCAGGCGTACTGGAGCATGCACGCGTGCCCGCAGCTGAGCACGAAGCGGTCGCGACCGGGCCACCGCGGGTTGACCGGGTTGTGCCGCATCACCTGCGCGTAGAGGACGTAGCCGAGCGGGGCGAGGCCCATCGGCGTCCCCGGATGCCCGGAGTTGGCCTTCTGGACCGCATCCATCGCGAGCGTCCGGATCGTGTCGATCGCCAGCTCGTCCCGCGCCGTGACGCCGCTGTCGCGCGCGGCCCCGGCCGTGGTCTCGTCGCTCATCCTCGCTCCTCCCGTCCGTTCGATTCCAGTTTCGCCAGCAGCGCGGCTCCGAGCACGCCTGCGGTCGGGCCGTGCCGCGAGCGCCGGATCTCGGTCCTCATCCCGACCCCGGGCAGCACGTAGGCGGCGGCGACCCGACGCGCCGGCCCGAGCAGCAGCTCGCCGGCGGTGGAGACGCCGCCGCCGACCGCGACGACGTCCGGATCGAAGGCGTTGATCACGTTCGCGATGCCGATCCCGAGGCGCTCGCCGAGGACGCGGAGTAGGTCGATCGCGACCGCGTCGCCCTCCGCGGCCGCCGTGACCGCATCGTGCCCGTCGACGTCGTGGCCGTCGGCACGCATCCGCCCGAGCGTGGAGTCGGGATGGCGCTCGGCCGCCTCGGCGGCAAGCCCGTCGAGCGCCCGGCCCGAGGCGTGGGACTCGAGTGAGGCCGCCTGCGGGAAGCCGCCCGCGGCGGGCGCGCCTCCATCGAGATCGGCGGCGACGATCATGTGCCCGAGCTCGGCCGCCGCTCCCGAAGTCCCGCGGTAGGGGCGGCCGCCGGCGACGATGCCGCCGCCGACCCCGGTCCCGACCGTGAGCATCACCAGGTTCTCGACCTCGACCTCCCCGTCGGCGCAGGCCTCGGCGAGGGCGGCGAGGTTGGCGTCGTTGTCGATGTGGACCGGCAGGCCGAGCCGCTCCGCGAGCAGGTCGCGCAGCGGCAGGTCGGCGAGCGGGACGTTGACCGACGCGCGGATCCGCCCCGCGTCGAAGTCGATCACCGACGGAACCCCGACCCCGACCGCGCGGATGCTCGGGTCGCGGACCGACTCGACGACGGCGCGGATCTCATCAAGCAGCGCGTCGGCGTCGCCGGCGGCCGTCGGCCGCACGTCCTGGCTGGTGAGCTCGCCCCCGGAGAGCACGGCGACCGCCACCTTCGTCCCGCCGACGTCGACGCCGACGAAGCCGTCGGCCATCAGGAGCGGGATGCCGGGGCGGGGAGCAAGGCGACCGTGACGATAACGGCGCGACGGGATATCCAACGGGATCCCCGGATAGTCTCGTCGCCATGGCGCTGCGCGAGGTCTCGGTCCCGGTCCGTCCCGGCATGATCATCTACCGCGGCAACCCCGGCGTCGAGATCGAGCGGGCGCTGTCGATCGACGGCGGCGACGGTGCCAACGTCAGCAGGCTGGCGATGGGCGTCCACACCGGCACCCACATCGACGGATCGCTGCACTTCTACGACGACGGCGAGGGCGTCGACGCGCTGCCCTTGGATGCGATGCTGGGGCGCTGCGAGGTCGTCGAGATCGCCGACCCCGGCGACGCGATCGGGCCGGCGGCGCTGGAGGCGGCGGCGATCCCGGCAGGCGCCGAGCGGGTGCTGCTGAAGACGCCGAACTCGCGGCTCTGGGAGCTCGGGGAGTTCACCCACGACTTCGTCCGCCTCGATGGCGCCGGCGCCGCCTGGGTCCGCGAGCGGGGGATCAGGCTGATTGGGATCGACTACCTCTCGATCGGCGACCACGACGCCCACCTCGACCTGCTCGGCAACGGGATCGTCGCGCTCGAGGGGCTCGACCTGCGCGGGATCGACCCGGGCCGCTACGAGCTCGTCTGCCTGCCGATTCGCCTCGTCGGCACCGACGGCGCGCCCGCCCGGGTGCTGCTTCGCGACCTCGAGGAGGGCGGGTGAGGGGCGCTGACGGTGCCGCGCCGATGCGCGGCGGGATCGACCTCGGCGGCACGAAGATCCAGGCGATCGTCGTCAGCGGCGACAGCGGCGTCGCCGGCGAGGCCCGCCACCCGACCCCTCGCGACGACGGCCCCGGCGGCGTCGCCGCGGCGATGGCGGCGGCTCTGCGCGAGGCCGCCGCACAGGCCGGCGTCGAGCCGGGTGAGCTGGTCGGGGTGGGCGTTGGCTCGCCCGGCGACGTCGATTCCGTGGCCGGCACCGTCGCGAACGCCGGCAACCTGCCCGACTGGCAGGGAAGCTTCCCGCTCGCCGCCACCCTGAGCCGCGATCTCGGCACCCGGGTCGCCGTCGGCAACGACGTCAGCGTCGCCACCAACGCCGAGTACGCGCTCGGCGCCGGCCGCGGCCACGACTCCGTGCTCGGGGTCTTCTGGGGGACGGGGGTCGGCGGCGGGCTGATCCTCGGCGGTGAGCCCTGGCACGGCCGTGGCGCCGCCGGGGAGATCGGCCACATGGTCGTCAAGCGCGACGGCGCCAAGTGCCCGTGCGGCAACCACGGCTGCGTCGAGGCCTACGCCGGCCGCTCGGCGATGGAGGCCGAGGCACGGCGCCGGCTCGAGGACGGCCACCACACCGACCTCTTCAAGCTGATGGTCAGGCACGGCAAGCCGCGGCTGACGAGCGGGATCTGGGAGCGCGCCCTCGACCACGGAGACAAGATGACCGCCGACCTGCTCGACCGCGCCGTCAAGGCGCTCGGCGCCGGCATCGCCTCCGCGGTCAACCTGATCGACCCCGAGGTGGTGATCCTCGGCGGCGGCCTCGGCGTCCGCTTCGGCGAGCGCCTCGGCCCCGCGATCCGCGAGCGAATGGAGCGCAACCTCTTCAACCACGACGCTCCTCCCGCGTTCCGGATCGCCTCGCTCGGCGACCTCGGCGGCGCTCTCGGCGCGGCGCTGCTGGTGACCGAGCGCTAGCCGCGACGGCGGCGGTAGGCGCGGATCAGCGCGTTCGTCGAGCTGTCGTGGCCGAGCTCGGGATCGGTCGTCGCCTGGAGCTCGGGGACGATCCGCTTCGCCAGCGTCTTGCCGAGCTCGACGCCCCACTGGTCGAAGGAGTCGATTCCCCAGATCGTTCCCTGCGTGAAGACGCTGTGCTCGTAGAGGGCGACGAGCTTGCCGAGCGTCTCGGGGTCGAGGCGCTCCGCCATCAGGACGTTCGTCGGGCGGTTGCCCTCGAAGGTCTTGTGCGGGACCAGGCGGTCGGGAACGCCCTCGGCGCGGACCTCGTCGGCTGTCTTGCCGAACGCCAGCGCCTCGGCCTGGGCGAAGACGTTGGCGACGAGCAGGTCGTGGTGGTCGCCGAGCGGGTTGAGGCCGCGTGCGAAGAAGATCAGGTCGCAGGGGATCAGGTGCGTCCCCTGGTGGATCAGCTGGTAGAAGGAGTGCTGGCCGTTGGTCCCCGGCTCGCCCCAGAAGATCGGGCCGGTCGCGTAGTCGACCGCGGCCCCGTCGAGGCGGACGTGCTTGCCGTTCGACTCCATCGTGAGCTGCTGCAGGTAGGCCGGGAAGCGCTCGAGGTACTGCTCGTAGGGGAGGACCGCGACCGTCTCGGCGCCGAACAGCTCCGCGTACCAGACGTTGAGCAACCCCATCAGCGCCGGCAGGTTGCGCTCGTAGGGCTCGGTCCGGAAGTGCTCGTCGATCGCGTGGAACCCGGCGAGCATCTCGGCGAAGCGCTCCGGGCCGATCGCGATCATCGTCGACAGGCCGATCGCCGAGTCCATCGAGTAGCGGCCGCCGACCCAATCCCAGAAGCCGAACATGTTGTCGGTGTCGATGCCGAACCCGGCGACCTCCTCGGCGTTGGTCGAGACGGCGACGAAATGCCTGGCGACAGCGGCTTCTTCGCCGAGCGTGGCCAGCGACCACTCGCGCGCCGTCCGCGCGTTGGTCATCGTCTCGAGCGTCGTGAAGGTCTTCGACGCGATCACGAACAGGGTCTCGGCCGGGTCGAGGTCACGGGTCTTCTCGACGAAGTCGGTGGCATCGACGTTGGAGACGAAACGGACCGTCAGGTCGCGGTCGGAGTAGTGGCGAAGCGCCCGGTAGGCCATGACCGGCCCGAGGTCGGAGCCGCCGATCCCGATGTTGATGATGTTGCGGATCCGCTTGCCGGTGTGGCCGGTCCACTCCCCGTCGCGGACGCTGCGGCTGAACGCCGCCATCCGGTCGAGGACCTCGTGGACGTCGGCGACGACGTCGCGCCCGTCGACGATCAGCGAGCGGCCGCGCGGCATCCGCAAGGCGACGTGGAGGACCGAGCGGTCCTCGGTGACGTTGATCCGCTCGCCCGAGAACATCGCCTCGGTCCGCTCGCGCAACCCGGCCTCGCCGGCCAGCGTCACGAGCAGTCCGAGCGTCTCGTCGTCGACCCGGTTCTTCGAGTAGTCGAGCCGCAGGCCGGCCGCCTCGGCGACCAGCCGCTCGCCCCGGCCGGGGTCATCGGCGAAGATCTCACGCAGGTGGCGCGGCGCGACCGACGCGTGGTTCTCCTGCAGCGGTCCCCAGGAGGGCAGCGACCTCATCCCGGCGGCGCCGCCCGGAGCGCTGCTCATCTCAGCCGGCCGCCCCGACGGCGCTCTCCTTGCCGCCGATCCGCTCGAGCAGGTCCGCCCACGACTTCTCGAACTTCTCCGCCCCCTCGACCTGGAGCCGCTCGGCGAGCGCGTCGAGGTCGATCCCGGCGGCGGTGAACTCGGCCAGGAGCTCCTCGTTGTCGCCGCCGTCCGCCGGCAGCAGCTCGCCGATCGAGTCCCGCTCGGCGAGCGCCAGCAGCGTCTCCTCGGGCATCGTGTTGACGGTGTTGGGGGCCGCGAGCTCGTCGACGTACTTCGTCTTCGGCAGCACCGGGTCCTTGGTCCCGGTCGAGGCGAACAGCAGCCGCTGCGGCCGCGCCCCCTCGTTCTCGAGCCGCTGCCAGCGATCGGAGCCGAGCAGCTCGCGATAGGCGACGTAGGCGCGGATCGCCGCCGCGCTCCCGAGCCGGTTCTCGAGCTCGTCCGGGACCTCGCCCGACACGGCGACGTCCCAGCGGCTGACGAAGACCGACGCGACCGACTCGATCGCCGGGTCCTCCCCGCGCTCGACCCGCCGCTCGACGGCCTTCATGTAGGCGTCGGCCTGTGCCCGGTACTGCGCGGCGTCGAACAGCAGCGTGACGTTGATCGGGATCCCGGCCGCGACCGACTCGGTGATCGAGTCCAGCCCCTGCGGCGTCCCCGGGATCTTGATGTAGAGGTTGGGCCGGTCGGCGCGGGCATGGAGCTCGCGCGCCTGCCGGGTCGTCGCCGCGGTCTCGTAGGCGAGCAGCGGCGAGACCTCGAGCGAGACGAAGCCGTCGACCCCGTCGGTCCGGTCGTGGACCGGCCGGAACAGGTCGGCCGCGCCCCGCAGGTCGGTGATCGCGAGCTCGAAGAACAGCTCCTCCCCCGACTTGCCCGCGGCCAGCAGCTCGGCGATCTGCTCGTCGTAGTCGTCGCCGCCGTGCAGCGCCTTGTCGAAGATCGTCGGATTCGATGTCAGGCCGGTCAGGGACAGCTCGTCGATGTAGCGCTTCAGCGTCCCGTCGGTGACGATCTCGCGCGTGATCGAGTCGAGCCAGAGGCTCTGGCCGGCGTCGTGCAGTTGCTTCGGTGCGGCGCTCATTCCGCCTCCTCCTCGCTCTCGGCTTTCATCTCCTCGGATTCCCGCTCGGGGAGCCGCCATTCATCCGGCGCGATCAGCTCACGCGCCGCCTCCGGCCCCCAGCTTCCCCGCGGGTAGGGGTGCAGCGGCCCGGGATGGGCGAGGACGTCGGCGCTGATCGCCCAGAGCCGCTCGATTCCCTCGGCGTTGGTGAACAGGGTGCCGTCGCCGAGCATCGCGTCGTGGATCAGGCGCTCGTAGGCCTCGAGCTGGCGGTCGGTCTGAAACGACTGGTCGTAGCGGAAGACCATCCGGGCCGGGCCGAGCGCCATCGTCGCGCCCGGGACCTTCGCCTGGAAGTCGGCGGTGATCGAGCCCGGCTCGGTCAGCTCGAAGACGAGCTGGTTGGCGCCCTGGTGCTGGACCTCGTTCGGGAACATCCGCATCGCGGGCTCGCGGAAGTCGAGGGCGACCAGATGCCGGGACTCGGCCATGCACTTTCCGGTCCGCAGATAGAACGGAACGCCCGACCAGCGCCAGTTGTCGATCTCGACCTCGACCGCTACGAAGGTCTCGGTGTCGGACTCCGGCGCCACTCCGTCCTCTTCGAGGTAGCCCTGGTACTGGCCGCGGACGACCTTGTCGGGCTCGATCATCCGCATCGCCTGCATGACCTTGTTCTTCTCCTCGTGCAGCGCCTTCGACGACAGCGCCACCGGCGGCTCCATGGCGATGTAGCTGAGCAGCTGCAGCAGGTGGGTGACGACCATGTCGCGGTAGGCGCCGGTCCCCTCGTAGAAGCCGGCGCGCTCGCCGATCGAGAGCGTCTCCGGCACGTCGATCTGCACGAACTCGACGTTGGTCCGGTTCCAGAGCGGCTCGTAGAGGCCGTTGGCGAAACGCAGGGCGAGGATGTTCTGGACCGCCTCCTTGCCGAGGAAGTGGTCGATCCGGAAGATCTGCGAGTCGTCGAACGCCCGCTCGAGGAGCTGGTTGAGCTCGACCGCGGAGTCGTAGTCGTGGCCGAACGGCTTCTCGAGGATCACCCGCGCGTCGTCCCCGTTCAGGCCGACCGCAACCAGCGTCCCGATGATCGCCTCGAACGCGACCGGCGGGACCGCCAGGTAGTGCAGCAGGCGGCTTTGGCCGAGATCCTCGCGCGCTTTGCCTACGGCCGCTCCGAGCGCCGCGGCGCCGGCGCCCGTCGGCACGTACGAGAGGCGTGCGGCGAACCGCTCCCAGGCCTCGTCGCCGACCTCGATCCGGCTGAACCTCGCGACCACCTCGCGGGCGTGCGCGACGAAGCCCGCGTCATCGAGCTCGTCGGTCGCGGTGCCGACGATCCGGTAGGAGTCGGGGAGTAGCTCCGCGCACTCGAGGTGGAAGAACCCCGGCAGGAGCTTGCGGGCGGCGAGATCGCCCGACGCGCCGAAGAGGACGACCACGTGCGGCCCCGGGATCTCCGCGCCGGCGGCGTCGGCGGCGGCGGCCGGCAGGTAGGCCGCGGTCGAGGCGCTCAAGCGCCGCCTCCCGCCCGCTTCTCGTCATGGCCGCCGAACTGCTTGCGCATCGCCGACAGGATCTTGTTTGCGAACTCGTCCTCGTCGCGCGAGGCGAACCGCTCGTACAGGGCGGTGCTCAGGACCGGCGCGGGCACGCCCTCGTCGATCGCCGCGTGCAGCGTCCAGCGTCCCTCGCCGGAGTCGGACACTCGGCCGCCGAACTCGTCCAGGGTCGGCGAGTCGTGCAGCGCGGAAGCGGTGAGATCGAGCAGCCATGAGGCGATGACCGAGCCGCGGCGCCAGACCTCGGCGACCTCGCTCACGTCGATGTCGTAGGGGTAGTACTGCGGGTCGCGAAGCGGCGCCGTCTCGGCATCGACCTCATGCCGGCGGGTGCCGACGTCGGCGTTCGCGATCACGTTGAGGCCCTCCGCGTAGGCGGCCATCACCCCGTACTCGATCCCGTTGTGGACCATCTTCACGAAGTGCCCGGCCCCGGTCGGGCCGCAGTGCAGGTACCCCTGCTCGGCGGGCGAGGGATCGCCGTCACGACCCGGGGTTCGCGGCGCCGCCGCGACGCCGGGGGCGATCGTGGCGAAGATCGGATCGAGCCTCGCGACCGCCGCGTCGGGGCCGCCGATCATCAGGCAGAAGCCGCGATCGAGCCCGAAGACGCCGCCGCTCGTGCCGACGTCGAGGTAGTCGATCCCCCTCGGCTCGAGCGCCTTCGCGCGGTCGATGTCGTCACGGTAGTAGCTGTTGCCCCCGTCGATGATCGCGTCGCCGGGCTCGATCAGCCCGGCGAGCTCCTCGAGGGTGTCCTGGACGTAGCCGGCCGGGACCATGATCCAGGCGGCGCGCGGCGGCTCCAGCTTCGACACCAGCTCCGCCAGCGAGCCGGCCGCGATCGCCCCTTCCCCGGCGAGCGTCGCGACGGCATCGGCATCGACATCGAAGACGACGCACTCGTGGCCGGCGCGCATCAGGCGACGGACGAGGTTCGCCCCCATCCGTCCCAGTCCGATCATCCCGAGCTGCAACTCAACCTCCTCCTCGACTGGCCTCGCCGCCGCACCATCTCACAGCGGCGCGACGGCGCCACCGCCCGATCGATGCCGCGCCGCCGCAGCCTACTCCGATGGTGAAGAATGGCCGCGGAGGTCGACGTTCGATGCGGATCCTGTACGGAGTCAACGGCGAGGGCATGGGCCACGCGACCCGCTCGCAGGTCGTCGTCGAGTCGCTGCTCGAGGCCAACGAGGTCCGCGTCGTCGCCTCCGGCGCCGCCCACAAGTACCTGAGCGGCGTCCTGCCCGACGTCGAGGAGATCATGGGCGCGAAGTTCGTGATGGAGGACGGCGCGATCCGCCGCTGGGCGACGGTGCGGCAGAACGCGGTCGACGTCGTCGGCGGGGCGCCGAAGTCGGTCCGGCACTGGATCGAGATGATGCACGACTGGCAGCCGGACGTCGTCGTGACCGATTTCGAGCCGCTCGCCGCGACCTATGCGCGCATCAGCCGGACGCCGCTCATCGCCGTCGACAACATCAGCATGCTCGACCGCTGCAGGCACGACGAGGAGATCGTCACCGGCCATCGCGAGGACTACGCGATCGCGCGCACCGTGGCCCGCTCGATGGTGCCGCACGCGGTCCGCTACATCGTCACGACCTTCTTCCGGCCGCCGCTCGCAAGGGAGCAGACGACGCTCGTGCCGCCGATCCTGCGACGGGCGATCGTCGAGGCCGAGCCCGAGGAAGGCGACCACCTCGTCGTCTACTCGAGCGGCGAGGAGAGCGCTCTCGCGGCGCTTCGGGCGAGCGGCGTCCCCTGTCGCGTCTACGGGATGAGAGGCGGGCCGCGGGAGGACACCGTCGACGGCAACCTCGAGCTCAAGCCCCGCTCCGAAGAGGGGTTCGTCGAAGACCTCCGCACGGCCCGGGGCGTCGTCGCCGGCGGCGGCTTCTCGCTGATGAGCGAAGCCGTCTACCTCGGCAAGCCGATGCTGGCGATGCCGCTGCTCGGACAGTTCGAGCAGACGATGAACTCGCGCTACCTCGAGCGTGAGGGCTACGGGATGGCCGCGACCGAGCTGACGCCGGAGATCGTCGCCCGCTTCATCGAAGGCACCGGCGCCTACCGGGAACGGCTCGCGACCTACGAGCAGCGCGGCAACGAGATCGCCCTGCGGGCGGTCGCGGACCGGGTCGCGGCCGCCGCGCGGGCTCCTGCGGCGGAGCTGCGTCGGGCCCGGCGGCTGGCGCGGACGCCGCCCATCGGACGCCACGACGAGCGGATCGGCGAAGATTCCGGGAGATGAGCAGCGCTCGAGCAAAGGGGATCGCCGCCGGGCTCGGGGTGGCCGCCGCCACCGGCGTCGCGCTCTACGGCGGCCAGTACCCGACCGCGCAGATCTTCGGGCCGACGATCTGCCGCAACCGCGCCGCCGGCCGCAGGATCGCGCTCACCTATGATGACGGCCCCAACCCGGTCCACACGCCGACGCTGCTGTCGCTGCTGGACCGGTTCGGGGCGCGAGCGACCTTCTTCTCGATCGGGATGTGGGCGGAGCGCGAGCCGGGCCTCCTGCGGGAGGTACATGCCGCCGGCCATGCGATCGGCAATCACACCCACACCCATCCGCGGATGCCGCTGATCTCGACCGGCGCCGTCAGGGAGGAGCTGCGCCGCTGCCGGGATGCGGTCGAGGGGTCGGGGGTCGAGCTCTCGACGGCGAACGGCGGGATGCTGATGCGCCCCCCTTACGGCAGCCGGCGGCCGGCGACGCTGCGGACCCTGCGGGAGGAGGGATACGAGCCGGTGACCTGGTCGATCACCTGCTACGACTGGCGGCGGACCGCGACCCGGCGCTCGATCGCCCGCCACGCCCGCCACGCCGGCCCCGGCGACATCATCCTCATGCACGACGGAAGCCACCTCGTGCCTGACGGCGACCGCTCACGGTCGGTCGCGGCGACGGAGGACACCCTCGAGCGCTACGCCGCCGAGGGCTACGAGTTCGTGACGGTGCCCGAGCTCGTCGGCGGCACGACGCCGGGGGCGAGCCCGGCCTAGCCCTCGCCGAGCCCCTCCGCCACCTCGATCGCTCGCTCGATGTCGACGCCGTTGGCGCCGGCGATCCAGCAGGCGATCGGGGCGGCGATCCGCTCCGACGAGTGGGCGGCGATCGCCGCCAGCTTCAGCAGCTCGGCGATCCGCCCTTCGTCTGGCGCCTCGGCGCCGACCGCCTCGGCGAACGATGCGATCCACTGCTCGGCGCTGGGCTCATCCATCTAATCCTCCTCTCGCGCCGCCTCGCAACAGCGCGGGCAGCCACCACAGCGCCAACCCTACGACGACGGCGGCCGCGAGGTTGCCGAGGAACCCGATCGCTCCGACGAGCAGCGCGAGCCCCCACGCGCACCGGCCCTCGAGATCGGCGAGAAGGCCGATGTGGAGGATCCCCGCCGCGCCGAGCATCCCGGCGAGTATCGGCAGCGGGAACGCGGCGAGCTGGGCGGCGAGCCCGGCCCCGAGCAGGATCGCGAGGGTGAGCAGCATGAGCCCCATGAACAGCGGCGCGCCCGCGCTCCGGGCCCCGAACGACCGGTGGGCCGTCATCCCGCCGGCGCCGTGGCAGACGGGCATGCCGCCGACCGCGCCGGCCAGGAGGTTGGCGCTCCCGAGCGTCGTCGCCAGCCGCCCGGGGGAAACCCGCCGGGCCGCGGATCCGAAGTAGGCGCGCGCCGCGTCGCTCGTCGCGACGCAGGAGTTGGCGAAGGTCAGCGGCACCTGCGGCAGGACGAGAACGGTGAACGCCGTCGCGAGGGTCGCCAGGTCGAGGGAAGGCAGCGCCATCGCGGAGGGGCCGAGATCGATCTCGCCACCGGTGCGCGCAAGCAGCACCGCGACGCCGACGCCGACGAGGCCGAGCGAGATCAGCCGGCGCCGCAAGGCGAGCGCGAGCGCGAGAACCACCACGCCGAGCGCCGTGAGCGCGAGCGGATCGGCGCCCCGGTCGTCGAAGGCGCTCGGCGGGTCCTGTACCAGCCCCCAGGCGATCTTCAGGAACAGCAGGCCGACTGTGAGCTGAACCCCCCGGATCACCGGTCGCGGAAAGGCGCGCGCGGCGAGGTCGATCAGGCCGATGCGCGCGAGCGCGAGGAAGATCGCGCCCATCAGGAGCGCCCCGGCGGCGATCGCGTCGGCGCCGAGGCCCGCGGCGATCGCGATCGCGCCGAAGGCCTTGAGCGGCTGGACCGGAACCGGCAGGCGGTAGACGGCCGCGGCCAGCAGGTAGAGGCCCGCCGCGGGCAGGAGCGCCGCCGTCGCCGTCAACCCGTTCGCCACGATCAGCACGGTCGCGATCGGGACCAGGACCCCGACGTCGGCCACGGCGCCCGCCAGCTCACGGCGGTCGAGGCGGAGCCGCGGGGGACCGTCGGCCGCCGGGGTGGACGGGCCCGCCGGGGCCGCGGGGGCCGCCGCGCGCGCCGGGGCGGCGGGGGCCGCCGGGGCGGCGCTCATCCGGCGCCGCGCTCGACCATCACCGAGGTCGCCTTGACGAGGGCCGTCGCCTCGATCCCGGCCCGCAGGCCCAGCTCCTCGACCGAATCGCGCGTGATCGCCGCCGTCACGCGGTGCGGCCCCGCTTCGATCTCGACAAGGGCCATGACCCCGTCGACCTCGACCGACACGACCCGGCCCGGGAACCGGTTGCGGGGTGAGAGCTCGTCGCCGGTCCGGTGCCGCTCCGGCGCCGTCCGCAGGCGCTCGACCTCGGCGACGGGGACGCGGCGGCGGCCGTTCCGGTCACGGGTCGTCGCGAGCTTGCCGTCGCGGTCCCAGCGTCGCAGCGTGTCGACGCTGACGCCGATCCGCCTGGCCGCCTCGCCGAGGCTCAGGTCATCCGCCATCTGCCTAAGCATTGCATAGGCAATGCCGGCAAGGCGCCAGGGTTGGGCGTGGCCCGGGCACGGGGCCCGTACCCGGCCGGCGGCCGCGGGGCGAGCGGGCTGAGATCGTCCCCCTCGACCGGTTGCGTCCCGCTCGGGGCGAACCGCGCAACGGCCCGGCATAGAGTCCGTCCGCCATGGAGGCCGGGTTCGTTGTCGCGATCGCGCTGGCGCTCACCTTCGCGGTGACCAACGGCCTCCACGACGCCTCGAACGCGATCGCCACGCTCGTCGCGACGCGGGCCGCATCCCCGCGTCAGGCGATCGTCCTCGCCGCGGTCTTCAACCTGCTCGGACCGCTGCTGGTCGGCGCCGCCGTCGCCGACACGATCGGCGGCATCGTCATCGTGAGCCCGGCGGAGGCCGCCGCCGTGATCGGATCGGGACTGGCCGGGGCGGTCGCCTGGAACCTGATCACCTGGCGGCTCGGGCTGCCATCCAGCTCCGGGCACGCGCTCGTCGGGGGCCTCGTCGGCGCCGCGCTGGTCGAGGGCGGCGCCGGCGCCGTGCTCTGGGGCGGCTTCGATGGCATCCATCCGGTCGGCGTCCTCGGGACGCTCGCCGCGCTCGCGGTCTCCCCTCCCCTCGGCGCCCTCGGCGGGCTCGTCGCGATCCGCCTGATCCGGCGGGGATGGCGGCGGGCCACCCACCGTTGGGACCGGCCCGTCGCCGGCGGCGAGTGGCTGATGTCGGCCACGCTCGCGTTCAGCCACGGCGCCAACGACGCCCAGAAGTCGGTCGGCGTGATCGCGGCGCTGCTCCTGGCCGACGGCCGGATCGCGACGCTCGCGGCTCCGACCTGGGCGACGATCGCCTGCGCGGTGGCGCTGACGGCCGGGACGACGCTCGGCGGATGGCGGATCATTCGCACCGTGGGCAGGCGCATCTACAGGATCCAGCCGGTCGAGGGGCTGGCGAGCCAGTCGGCCTCGTCGGCGATCATCCTCGGCGCGTCGGTGGTCGGCGGACCGGTGGCGACGACGCAGGTCGTCGCCTCCTCGATCGCCGGGATCGGCACCGGCAGGCGCCGCGTCCACCACGTCCGCTGGGCCGTCGTCCGCCAGATGTCCCTCGCCTGGCTGGTCACGATCCCCGCCGCCGGTGCGCTGGCGATCGGGGCGTTGGCGGTCTGGGAGGCGATCGCGTGAGCGTGAGCCGCTGGTTTCTGCCCGAGCAGCCGGACGTCATCGGCCTGCTGCGGGCGCAGACGGCGGTCACGCTGGAGGGGCTCGAGGCGTTTGCCCGCTGGGCGCACGGCGACGTCGGGGCGGCGCAGGCCGTCCGCGACGCCGAGCCCCGCGGCGACCGGCGAAAGCGCGAGCTCGTCAGCGCCCTGCGGGCGGCGTTCGTGATCCCGCTCGAGCCGGAGGACGTGTTCGCGCTCTCGCGCGGGATCGACCAGATCCTCGACTACGCACGCGACCTGGTGGCCGAGGCCGACGTCCTCGACTGCGCACCCGACGAGGGGCTGGCGGCGATGGCCGACCTGATGGGCGACGCGGTGCGCCACCTCGACGACGCGATCGCCGCGCTCGCGACCGACGACGACGCGGCGAACGCCGCCGCCGAGTCGGCGATCGGGGTCCAGCACCACATCGGCAACGCCTACTACCGCGGCATGGAGAACCTGCTCCACGAGGGCGACATGCGGGCCCGGATCAAGCTACGGGAGCTCTACCGCCGCTGCGCCCGGATCGGCGAGGTGATCATCGAGGTCGCCGAGCGGATCATGTACGCGATCGTCAAGCAGAGGTGACGGCCGGGCGGCGCTTCCGACAGCCCGCCGGGGCCGCCCCGGGGGCGCCGCCGGAGCCGTGGCAGGACGCCGAAGCAGGCGGACGGCTCATCCGGAACCGGCTACCCCTACCCCCCGATCGCGCTCATCGAGCGCGGGGGCGGACGGAAGCCGGGCTCGCCGACGCGGTGCTTGAGCTCCTTGCGCCAGACCGCGTCGCGGACGATCTCCTCAAGCTCGCCGTCCGACGCGCCGTCGCGGAGCGGCTCGCGCAGGTCGGTCTCGTGGACCGAGAACAGGCAGGTGCGGAGCCTGCCCTCGGCGGTCAGGCGGATCCGGTTGCAGTCGGCGCAGAACGGCTCGCTGACCGGGTTGATGAAGCCGATCTCGCCGCGGCCGTCGGCGAACCGGTAGACGCGGGCGGTCGCCGAGGGCTCGCGCGGAACCTCGATGAGCTCGTGCTCGCGCTCGACCAGGGCGCGCAGCTCCGCCCCGGTCAGGACCGATTCCGGCGTCCAGGCGTGGTCGGCGTCGAGCGGCATGAACTCGATGAACCGGACCTGGTAGTCGCTCGCGCGCGCGAGCCCGACGAAGGCCGCGACCTCGCGCTCGGTGAAGTCTCGCATCGCGACCGCGTTGACCTTGATCGGGCGGACGCGCTCGTGGGCGGCGATCGCCTCGAGCCCACGCAGGACCCGCGGCAGCGCGTCGCGTCGGGTGATCTGGAAGAAGCGGTCGCGGGCGAGCGAGTCGATCGAGACGTTGACGCGACCGATTCCGGCATCGACGAGGGCGGCGGCGTCGCGCTCGAGCAGGTAGCCGTTCGTCGTCAGCGAGAGATCGCGGAGGCCGTCGACTGCCGCCAGCATCGCGACGAGCCGCGGGAAATCCCTGCGGACGAGCGGCTCACCACCGGTCAGGCGGACGTCCTCGATCCCGAGCCCGACCAGAAGCGCGACGAGGCGCTCGATCTCCTCGAAGGAGAGGACCTCCTCGCGGTCGAGCCACGGCAGCCCGTCGGCCGGCATGCAGTACTGGCAGCGGAAGTTGCAGCGGTCGGTGACCGACACGCGCAGGTCGGAGATCGCCCTGCCGTGCGCGTCGCGGAGCGGCTGTCCCGCCTCGTCCATGGCTCCGATGATCGCGCATCGGCCGGCCCGGGAGCCGGCCGGGCTCAACCGGAGCAGTTCGGCCGGCGCGGGACCGGCGGGAACGGCAGGTCGGCCACCACCGCCGTCTCCAGGTAGTCGTTCTCGCGCGGGTCGCCGCTGCCCGGCGCCAGGGCGGCGCCGACCGCGCGCAGCTTCGCGCGCGAGGCGTCCGAGGCCACCCACGGCGCGAGGCCGAGGAACTCGCGCTTGGGGCCCGCGTAGACCTCGTACCCGGGCGGGTCCTCCGCCGCCAGGAAGCGGTCGTTGCCGACGTAGCTGCAGCTCACCCGCGCCCGCTTCGCGCCGCGCGGGCCCCTCAGCCCGCGCTGGGCGATCGCGGTCTGGCCGTCGAAGACGAGATCGCCGAGGTTGCCGACCATGTGCGGGGTGACGTTGTAGTCGAACTCGACGGTCGGGTCGGCGACCGCGCGCCAGGTCGAGGACATCCATTCGAGCGGCTGCCACTCCCCGGCCGTCGCCCACATCCCCGGGTTCGCCTCGTCCTGCATGACGAGGTTGGTCCCGAGCGCGTCGAGGCAGTACATGTAGTAGCTCGCGGTGTCCGCGCAGGGGTCGATGCCCGGGCCCGGGGCCTCGCCGAACGGGGTCACCGGCCCGCCGTTGTAGACGAACGCCGGCAGGCTCGTCGCGAACGACATCCTCGCCTTCGTGCCCGGGATCCGGTACGGCCGGACGTTCTCGATCCCGTCGGGCCCGCTGCTCGGTCCCGGTGTCACGCTGATCGCCTGCTCGATCGGTGTCAGCGGCACCTTCTTGTTGGACGCGACGACGTTGCGCAGCGGCCGCGGCCCGTCCGGGGTGACGTTGCGCGGCGCCCACATGAACGCCTCGTTGTAGACCTCGGGCCCGGTCGCCACGAAGGCGCTCCGCGGGTGCTCGACGTCGGGATCGGCGAAGGTCGCGATCTCCTCCGGATCGACCGACTCGCGGAACTCGGCCTGGTTGTTGGAGCCGAGGATGTAGACGCCGTAGCGGCGAGCGAGGTCGCTGAAGGTCTGCATCCAGCCGCGGGCGAAGGTGTCGGTGCCGGCGACGAACGCCTTCGAGAAGCCGGGGACGGCGTCGAAGCGCTCCCCGTAAGCCTCCTCGACGTCGGCGTAGGCGGCGTCGAGCTCTCCGAGGGCGACCGCGACCACGCACGGCGAGGGGACGTTCTCGCAGCCGGGGATATTGCCCGGGTCCTCGAATATCTCGCGGGTGGACGCTCCTCGCGACCCGGTCGCAAGCGTCATCAGCCCGACGTCCTCGGTCAGCGCGACGACGTTCGGACGGTCCCGCGCGAGGTGCGGGACGACGTAGTCGCGGATCATGCACTCGATCTTGCTCCGGAACGAGCGGTGGCTGACGACGTTGCGCAGGTCCTGCTTGTACTGGAGCGCGAAGACGCGCGGCCCACTGCGGTTCCGGCGCAACAGGTTGACGACGGGGCGAGCGCGGTCCTCGGCCCGGAAGCGGGCGCAGGCGGTGGCCGAGGGCGGCTTCGGCTGCGCCGCGCGCGGCGGCTCGACCGCCTTCGCCGCCTCGCGGGCGGCGAGCGGGTCGTTGGCGATCAGCGCGTCGGCGCCGGCGATCGTCGCCGCCTTCGCCTCGCCGCGGCGCTCGAACGTGTACGGGACCACCCGCAGGCCGGCGTCGTGGGCATCCGAGATCCACTCGCGGCTGACCGGCCACTCCGGGGAGACCCAATCGAAGCCGTTGGCGGCGGCGACCTGGACGGCGACGCCGTTGACGGCCGCCAGGGACAGGAACGATGTCTCGCTCGAGTCGAAGTAGGGGTCGTCCCGAAACGGCGCCACGTTGCCGGGCAGGAAGCTCTGGAGGATCAGATCATCCGGTGGAAAGCCGGATCGCTTGATCTCCTGGGCGACCCGGAGGGCGAACCGGGACGGCGAGCTCGGGTCGAAGCCGGGACCGGGGTAGTTCTTGATCTCGACGTTGGCGCCCACGCCCTTGCGATGGGCGAGCTCGAGAGCCTGGACCAGCGTCGGGACCTTGGCGCGGCGGTCGTCGCGGCGGCCGAGGTGACGGGAGATCTCGTCGGTGCCGAGGATGTCGATCTCGCATTCCCTGCGGATCTCGGCCAGCGTCCGCTCGGCGACGAGCCCGGTGCAGGTGGTCGTTCGCTTCAGCGAGGCGTCATGCATGACGACGGCGCGCCCGTCGGCGGTGACCATGGCATCCATCTCGAGCACGAAGCCGAGGCTTGCGGCGTGGCGGAAGGCGGGAAGCGAGTTCTCGGGATACGCCGGGCGGAGCTCGCCGCGGACCGTCTTCAGCGGCCCGCCACGGTGGGCGTGGATGTAGGGCGAGGCCGAAGCCACGGCGCTGAGCGAGAGCGCGACTCCGGCGACGACCGCCGCCACCGTCCATCTCGTCGCTCTCCGCGCTCTTCCCATCCCGTCCTCGCGACCGCGAGTCTATTCGGCGCCGGGCGGGGAGGCGGCAGCTCCAGCGAGGGGCGGTCGCCGGCGATGCCGGCGCCGACGTGGATCGCGGCGGCGAGGCTCCATCTCACCTGGGCGATCCACGTCCGGCCAAGCGGGAATCATCTGGCCCCCAGCGGTGTTGGAGAGGGCATGAGCAGGAGGACGACGATCGGCGCCGTGGCCGTGGCGAGCGTCCTCGCGGCGCTCGTCGCGGCGGTGACGCCGGTCGCCGCTGCCGTCCCGGACGAGCCGGTCGAGGGCATCGACGTCTCGCGCTTTCAGGGCCGCGTCGGCTGGAACCTGGTCGCCGAGACGGACATCCGCTTCGCCTATCTGGCCGCCAGCCGCGGCTACGGCCGCGACTGCGTCGTCGTCCCCGACGAGTGCGGGCGCGATCCCCGGTTCGAGCGCAATTACGCCCAGGCGCGCCGCGTCGGCCTCCGGGTCGGCGCCTACCACCGGGCGTTCGCCGCCGGCCCGGGACGCGAGAGCGCGAAGGCGGACGCGCGCCGCGAGGCGAACCGGTTCGTCGCCGTGGTCGGCGCGGTCCGGCGACGCGACCTGCGCCCGGCGCTCGACGTCGAGCACCCGTTCACGCTGATCGGGGAACGCAACCTGCGGGTCTGGATCAGGACCTGGTCGAAGCGGGTCGAGCGCGGCCTCGGCGTCAAGCCGATCATCTACACGAACGCGTCGAGCTGGGCGGCGACGGGCGACACCGGCTGGTTCGCCACCCACGGCCACCCGCTCTGGATCGCCAACTTCGACGTCGCGAGCCCGCTGGTCCCGGCGGCGGACTGGGCCGGCAAGGGCTGGACGATCTGGCAGTACACGAGCAGCGGCCAGATCAGCGGCATCGACGGGCCGGTCGACCGCGACCGGCTCTGGAAGGGGTTCGGCAAGCTCAACCCGCGCTGAGCGTCCCGGGCCGATCTGCCAAGGTGCGGACCGTGAGCAGCAGCGGAAAGCCACCGGCCACCGACGGGTCGATCACGGCCGCCGGCCTGCGCGAGCTCGAGGCCGAGCTGGCGGAGCTCGAGGGGCCGGCGCGGAGAGGGATGGCGGAGCGGATCAAGGCCGCCCGCGAGCACGGCGACCTCAAGGAGAACGCCGAATACCACATCGCCAAGGAGGACCAGGCGCACCTCGAGACGAAGATCAAGCGGCTGCGGGAGCGGCTGCGGGACGCCGTGGTCGTCGCCGCCGAGGACGGCGACCCCGACCGGTTCGCGTTCGGGCGGACGGCCGAGGTCGCCGATGACGCTGGCGCCGTCCACACCTGGACCCTCGTCGGGGCGACCGAGGCCGACATGGGCGCCGGCCGGCTGTCGGCGGAGTCCCCCGTCGGGCGAGCCCTCCGCGACGGGCGGATCGGCGCCGAGATCGCCGTCGAGACCCCGCGCGGATCGCGCACGTTCACGATCCGCAGGCTGATCGGGTAACGGGCCGCGGAGGCCTGGTGCGGATCGAGCTCGTCACGCAGATGTGGCCGAGCCGGGAGAACCCGGACCTCGGCAGCTTCCTCGTCCCGCTCACGGCCGAGCTCCGGCGTCGCGGCAACGAGGTCGAGGTGGCGGCGATCAGCCGCCGCGGCGGTGCCCCGACCAAGTACGGCCGCCTGATCGCGAGCTCGGTCGCGGTCGCGCGTCGCTTCCGGCCGGACGTCGTCTTCGCCCATTTCCTCTTCCCCGCCGGTGCCGCGGGGGTCGCCGCCTCGATGGCGGGCCGCTGCCCCCTGGTCGTCATGGCGCACGGGACCGACGTCGCGAACCTGGGCGAGATCCGCGGCGTCCGGACGGCGACCGCGCGGGTGATCTCGCGCTCCGCCGCGGTGATCGCGAACTCGGGCTGGCTCGCCGAGCGCCTCGCCGCCGCGATCCCGGAGGCCGCGGCGAAGACGGAGATCGCCGACTGCGGGATCGATCTCGAAGCTTTCACGCCGGCCGACGCAGCCCCCGCGCGGGAGGAGCTCGGCTGGGGCGGCGAGGGGCCGGCGTTCCTCTGCGTCGGTTCGCTGATCGAGCGCAAGAACGTGACCGGGCTCGCGGACGCCTTCGCCGCGCTCGGGCGTGGACGGCTCGCGTTCGTCGGCGACGGGCCGCTGCGCCCGCGACTCGAGGGACGCCCGGGGGTGCGCGTCGTCGGCCGGATCCCGCAGCGCGAGGTGCCACGCTGGGTCGCGGCCTGTGACGTCCTCTGCCAGCCCTCGCTCATCGAGCCGTTCGGCCAGGCGACGCTGGAGGGGATGGCGATGGAGCGCACGGTCGTGGCGACGACGAACGGCGGGCCGCCCGAGTTCGTCCCGCCGCAGGCAGGCGTGCTCGTCGATCCGGACGACCCGGCGGCGCTGCGAGACGGGCTCGAGCGGGCGGCGGCGATGCCGTCGCCGAACCCCGCCGCCCGCGAGGCCGCCGCCCTGCACGACGTCAGATCCGAGACGGCGACGATGCTCGCGGTGCTCCAGCGGGCGGTCGCCGACGCCCGACCGCGTGGCGCCGGCGACGACTGACCATCGGGTGGCGCCCGTGTGCCTGCGCCCCGGCGACGGGACGCAGGCCCGGCGGCAATTGTCAAGGCCTCTGACGATGGACCGATATGGAGTGCGTGGAGGCCTCCCGCCACCCCGATCACGCTCCCCCGGCGCCGGCGGACGGCGCGCCCCCGCCCGTGCCGCCGGTCTCCGCGCCACCCCCCGGCCCGGCGGACGGCGCGCCCCCGCCCTGGCCGGCGAGCCCCGAGGCCGCGTCCCCGGCGCCGTGGGGCCCGGCGACGCCGCCCGGGCCGAACGGCGCCCTCCCGGCCGGCCCGTCCGCGCAGGCGCCGCCAGTCCCGGCGCCGGGGGGCCCCACGCCGCCGCCCGCCCCGCCGGGGCTGGCCGCGTCGCCCGAGCACACGGCCGCGCCGGTGCCGATCGGGCCCGCGGCCCCGCCGGCGCCTCCACCGGATGCGGCGCCTCCCGCGGCGTCGGCCGGCCCGCCGCCCGGGCCTCCGACCCGGTTCGCACCGCCGGCTCCGCCGTCCCCTTCGACGCCGTCGCCTGGCGCATCCCGGATGCATCCGGACCCCCCGCTCCCTGTCGGGCCGCCGCCCGACGCTCCGCCGCATCGGGATCGAGAGGCCCCGCCGGTGCCGGCGGTGGGCCCGCCCCCCGCGCCGGCCGCGCTCGCGGCCCCGCCGGCGCCGTCGGCGCCGCCGGGCAGCGCGGCCCGACCCGTGCGAGCGGAGCCCGCGTTCCGGCCCGCACCGGCTGACGGCCCGGCCCCGGCGGCGGCCCCGGAGCCGGGCCCCTCGGCGCCGTTCGACCCGCCGCTCGCTCCCGCCGCCGCATCCCCGCCCGCGCCGTCGGCCCCGAGGGCGCCGACGCGGCGGCGCCTCGGTGACGTCATCGTCGAGCTCGGCTTCGCCGAGCGCGGCATCGTCGAGGCGATCGTGGCGCTGGCACGCGACGACGGCAAGCCGATCGGCCAGGCGCTCGTCGAGGGCGGCGTCATCGACTCCCGCCAGCTCGCCGAGGCGCTCGCCGCCCGAAACGGCCTCGAGTACGTCGACCTGAACGGCTTCGAGGTCGATCACGGCGCCGCCAACCTGATCAGCAGCGAGGACGCGCGCCGCTACCGCGCGATCCCGATCGCGTTCGTCGACGAGGGGACGCTGCTGGTGGCGACCGCCGACCCCGCCAACCTGCTCGGGCTCGACAGCATCACGGTCGCGACCGAGCGCAAGGTCCGCCCTGTCGTCACCTCCCCCGAGGACCTCGAGGCGCTCGTGAACCAGCTCTCGCGGCTGATCGAGTCGGTCCACGAGGTCGATGCCGAGGCCGAGGAGGAGGAGGCCCCGCCGGAGCCGAAGCTCCGCGAATCGGCCGGCGAGGCCCCGGTGATCAAGCTCGTCCACACGGTGATCGCCGATGCGGTCAGCCGCGGGGCCTCCGACATCCACCTCGATCCGACCGGCGGGGACCTCCGCGTCCGCTTTCGCGTCGATGGCGTGATGATCGACTCGGCCACCGTTCCCCGCCGGCTCGCCACCGGCCTGATCTCGCGGGTCAAGATCATGGCCGACCTCGACATCGCCGAGCGGCGCAGGCCCCAGGACGGGCGGATCGGGGTCACGGTCGACGGCCGGTTCGTGGACATCCGGGTGGCGACCCTGCCGATCATGCGAGGGGAGTCGGCGGTGCTGCGAATCCTCGACCAGCAGCGCGTCATCATCAAGCTCGACGACCTCGGAATGCGGCCCGACGACCGCGCGGCGCTCGAGCATTCGGTCACCCGCAGCCACGGCGCCGTCCTGGTGACCGGCCCGACCGGGTCGGGCAAGACCACGACCCTCTACGCGGCGCTGGGCACGATCAACACGCCCGACCGGACGCTGATCGCGATCGAGGACCCGGTCGAGTACGAGCTCGACGGGATCAAGCAGATCCAGGTCAATCCGAAGGTCGGGCTCACCTTCGCCGCCGGCCTGCGCTCGATGATCCGCTCCGACCCCGACGTGCTGATGGTCGGAGAGATCCGCGACCGCGAGACGGCTCAGATCGCCATCGAGTCGGCCCTGACCGGGCACCTCGTCCTCTCGACCCTGCACACCAACGACGCGCCGACCGCGGCCGCGCGCCTGATCGAGATGGGCATCGAGCCGTTCCTGATCGCGTCCTCGATCGAGTGCGTCGTCGCGCAGCGCCTCGCCCGGCGCCTCTGCGCGGATTGCAAGCGCCCGGTCCGTCTCAGCGCCGATGAGCTGCGGCACAGCGGCTTCACGGCGGATGAGGCGGTCGACGGCTACGAGCCGGTCGGCTGCGTGCGCTGCAACGGGTCGGGCTACCGGGGACGGATCGGCCTCTACGAGGTCATGCGCGTCGACGAGCGGATCACCGCGCTGATCCTGGACCGGGCGTCGAGCGACGAGATCTCCGCGGCGGCCTCCGCCGCCGGCATGCGGCGGATCCGGGACGACGGCCTCGACAAGGTCCGCCAGGGGATCACCTCCGCGCCCGAGATCCTCCGCGCCCTCGGCGCCTGACCGGCCGGCTCCGACCTGGTGGCGGGCACGGCGGTCGGTAGCGAGTACCGAGGAGGAGGGGTCCAAAGCTCCGATGAGGCCCCTGCGGCCCGGGGCTAGCTTCGGGCCATGAGCTCAGACGACGCACCGCAGGGTCGGGACATGACGTTGCCCGAATGGCTTTCCAGCCGCGTAGTGGCCGATTTCGCCAACGACGGGATTCTCACGTGCCCGGCCGAGGCGCCGCTCGAGGAGGTGGCCTGGATGATGGTCGAAAACCGCGTCCACGCCCTCGTCGTGGCGGACGGCGCCGACGAGGGCCAGGTGATCTCCGACGCCGACCTGATCGCCGCCGCCGACTCCGGCCACTTCGACGAGCTCGCCGCCCGCGACGTGGCCGGCACCGAGGCCGTCGGCGTCGGCCGCGACGACACCCTGATGCGCGCCACTCAGCTCCTCGCCGAGCACGGCGTCACGCACCTGGTGGTTCGCGACGGGGAGGGGCGTCCGACCGGCATCCTCTCGACGCTCGACGTCGCCCGCGCGATCTCGAGGCGTTAGCCGGGGCGGCGCCCGCCGCCTGATCGGACCCCGCCGGCGCCGATCCCGCCCGGCGCCGGACCGCTCAGGGAAGCCTGGCCAACTCCATCGAGGTCCATGCCGGGCGGAATGTCGGGGAGCCGGGTCGCCCGCAGCACGGTGCCGTGGGCCCACGGCCGTACGACGTCGCAGAAGCGCGCCTGGCGGCGGTGATGCCAGCGCCGCGCCCGCTCGGCGACGCTCACGCCGACCGCCGGGCGCTCGCCCGCTCGACGATCGTCCGGCCCATCGCCGGGCCGATAGCCCCGCCCCCGGCATCTAGGCTCCGGTGGCAATCGGCGTCGTGGCCTCCGACCTCCACAGCGAGACCCATCTCAGCTTCCGGTCTGGATGGCTGCGCGCCGCGATCCTCGGCGCCAACGACGGGATCGTCTCGACCGCGAGCCTCGTCCTCGGCGTCGCCGCCGCGGGGGCGCCGGGGACCGCGATCGTCACGGCAGGGATCGCCGGGCTCGCCGCGGGCGCGCTGTCGATGGCGGCGGGCGAGTTCGTCTCGGTCAGCTCCCAGCGCGACTCGGAGCTCGCCGACCTATCGCTCGAACGCCGCGAGCTGCGCTCCAACCCCGAGGCGGAGCTGCGCGAGCTGTCCCGCATCTACGAGGCTCGCGGCCTCCCGTCCGGGCTCGCCGCCGAGGTCGCCGAGGCGCTGACCGAGCGCGACGCGCTGCAGGCCCACGCCCGCGACGAGCTCGGCCTGACCGAGGCCCGCCAGGCCCGTCCGTTCCAGGCGGCCTGGACCTCGGCGCTGTCGTTCGCGGCCGGCGCGGTCCTCCCGGTGGTCGCCGTCGCGGCGTCCCCCGGCTCCGCCCGCGTCGTCGTCTGCATGGCGGCGACCCTCATCGCCCTGGCCGTGCTCGGCTACACCGGCGCCCGCCTCGGCGGCGGCCGGCGGCGGACAGCGGCGGTGAGGGTCGTCGTCTGGGGCGCCCTCGCGATGGCGGTGACGTCCGGCGTCGGGGCGCTCGTCGGCGCCGCGCTCTGAGCGCGTCGGCCGCCACCCCCGAGCCGATAGCCTGGGACGCCGATGCCGGGTGAGGAGCTGCACGCCGTCCAGGCGCCGCTGAAGGAGCGCTACCAAGCCGAGCCGGAGACGGCGCTCGTGACCATGACGGCGACCGGCAGCCTCGGCGAGGGCGTCAGTTGCTCGGTCGCGACCGGACGGGCGATCGCCGAAGCCGGCCTCCACCCCGCCGCCGGCGGCGACGGCACCCAGCTCTGCTCCGGCGACATGCTGCTCGAGGCGCTGGTGGCCTGCGCCGGCGTTACCCTGCAAGCAGTCGCGACCTCGCTCGGGATCGAGGTCCGCTCGGGGGTCGTCCGCGCCGACGGTGAGCTCGACTTCCGTGGCACGCTCGCGGTCGATCGTGACGCCCCAGTCGGCTTCAGGTCGATCCGCCTGATCTTCGAGATCGACGCCGAAGCCGGCGAGGAGGAGCTCGCGACCCTGCTGCGCCTGACCGAGCGCTACTGCGTCGTCCTGCAGACGATCCGGGACGCGCCGCCGGTGACGGCGACGATCGCGACCGTCTGAGCCGCGTGGCCGCCGGTTACTGGCCCCGGCCCTGGACCTGCGAGGACGGCGGCCCACGCCGTTGGGGGACTCCCGGGGACGGCGGCGGCCTCGGGATCGCGCCGGGCGAGCGGCTCGAGGTCGTCGCCGCGCGTGACGCCTTCGCCACCGACGCGCTCGTCCGCCGCGAACCCGGCGAGCTGTTCGCGCTCCGCAACGACCTCGCAGACCGGGGCGGTCGGCCACTGGCGCCGGTCGAGTGCTGGGTCGAGCGACTCGACTCCGAGAGCATGGCTCCGCTCGCACGCTCGCGACGGCTGCCGGCGGGGGCGTGGTGGCCGGGCGGGATCGCCGCGCACGCGAACGGGGACCTTTACGTCGTCAGCGGCGCCTGGGCGCATCGCCTCGATCCCGGCCTCGCCGTCCTCGCGTCGCACCGGCTCCCCGCCGACCGTCCCCACAACTCGTTCGTCCTGCTCGATGGCGGCGAGCTGGTCGTCAAGGACTGCGACGTATCCGAGGCCCGCGAGCCGGCGACCGTGTCGGCCCTCGACCCGGAGACGCTGCTGCCGGTGGCGCCGCCGCTGCGCCTGCCCGAGGCCTCGATCGCCCGGCTCGCGAGCGACGGCGAGTCCGCGATCGCGCTCGGGACGACGAGGGCCTTCCGGCTCCGGCTCGACCGCGGCCGCGGCCGGATCGTGCTGGACGGGAGCTGGCGGCCCGCCTACGGTCCGGCGCCCGGCCGCAGCTACGGATGGGACCCCGTGATCACCGACCAGCACGTGCTCTGGCTCGACAACGGCCGCAACCGTACCGACCGGACGATGCTGGGGAGCGGGATCGCGTCCGACCCCCTGCGGCTCTGGTGGGCGCGGCGCGACGACGGCCGGATCGACTCGACCGAGGTCAGCGGGATCGGCCGCGGGACCGTCTCGAACCCGCCCGGCTGGGACCCCGAGGGCGGGATCGTCGTCGGCTACGACTCCGGCAACGCCGTCGTCGCGGCCTGGCGCATCGAGGGCGATGCGCTCGTCCGGCTCTGGCGGCGCGACGGCATCGCCCACGCCGGGCACCTGATCGTCCATCCCGACACCCGTGAGCTGGTCGCCGGCGACTGGCGCGATCGGAGCTCCCTCCGCCATCCCGCGATCAGGGCCGCGGCCGGCGCCCTGTCGCGGCGCTTCGCCGCCTCGGCCCGGCTCCGCCGCGCCTCGCTCCGCACCGGCCACGACCGCCTCGTCGTCCTCGACCTCGACACCGGCGCGGGCAAGGCGGCGGTCGACGTCCCCTCGCCGGTCCAGTCGTTCAACTTCCCCGCCCCCGGCTTCGGCCGCGACGTCTACTACCAGTCGCTGACCACGATCGCCCGCATCGCGGTGACGGCTGACGGGGCGGGCGCTGGGCGGACGTCACCGACCTGACGTCGGCCGGAGTGGCGCCACGCAGCCGCCGGATCGCCCGACCCCCGCCCCACCGCCGCTTCGGCACCAGAACGAGGTCGCATCCGAGCCTCTCGACGACGGAGGGGAGCCCGCGGCCGTCGTCGCTCGGGACGATCTCGAAGCGCGGCGGGGGGTCGCGTTCGCCGAGGATCTCCCTGGCGGCGCCGACCTCCTCGAGGGCGATCTCGTCGAGGATCCGATTCCACTGAACCGACCGCAGGCAGCATCCGATGGCCCGCTCGTAGGCGATGACGATCGCGACGGTGATCCTGGCGGCGTACTCGTCGGCGACGGCTGCGGCCAGCTCGAGGGCCCGCCCACCGGCGCGTGAGCTCTCGAACACGACCAGGACGTGGCTCGCCGAGCCCATCGCCGCTCATCCCCCGGTCCCGTTGCGCTTCCCGACGCGGCTGCGCTCGAGCCCGCCGGGCCCCCGGCCGGTGCGCTCGGACGGACGCTTGGCCGCCGGGCGGTGCGCGCGCATCAGCCGGATGCTGGCGATCGGGGTCATCGGCTCTCCTCCAGAAGGTACTAGCCGGGCTGCCTGCGCCGAACCCGCTTCGGCTTCCCGGCATTGCCGAAGGTCGGGCCCGCGGGTCAGCACTCGATACCGAGCCGTCGGGTGCCTTGTGCCGATGCGGCCCCGCAGATCGAGGGGGATAGTCTGGTTCGATGGCGGTCGAGGGAGTGGCCACGACGATCGAGCGCGGCGCCTTCGACGGCCTGCTCACGGCGATCGCGCGGAGCGGCTACGAGCTGATCGGCCCGACGATCCGCGACGGCGCGATCGTCTACGACGAGATCGCGACCAGCGCCGATCTGCCGATCGGCTGGACCGACGAGCAGGACGGCGGCTCTTACCGGTTGCGGCGCCGCGACGACGAGGCGCTGTTCGGCTACGCCGTCGGCCCGCAGTCCTGGAAGCGCTTCCTGCACCCGCCGGAGGTCACGTTGTGGCGCGCGTCGCGTGACGGGGACGGGGCGATGGCGATCGAGAGCTGCGAGGACGGGAAGCCCTCGTACGCCTTCGTCGGGGTCCGCTCCTGCGAGCTCCACGCGATCGCGATCCAGGACCGGGTGATGGTGGGCGGTGAGCATCCCGACCCCTTCTACGCCGCCCGTCGCGACGGCGCGCTGCTGGTCGCCGTCAACTGCACGGTCGGCGGCGGCACCTGCTTCTGCGTCTCGATGGGCACCGGGCCCCGCGCCGGCCCGGGCTTCGACATCGCCCTCACCGAGGTGATCGACGGCGGGCGCCACTACTTCCTCTGCGAGGCCGGCAGCGAGCCCGGGGCAGCGATCCTCGCCGCTGTCGAGCAGGCCCCGGCGCGGGCGGCCGAGGCGGCGGCCGCGACGGCCGCGATCGCCGTCGCGGCGCGCCACCAGGGCCGGTCGATGGAGGCCGACGGGATCAGGGAGCTGCTCTACGACAACTACGAGCACCCCCGCTGGGACGAGGTCTCCGAGCGCTGCCTGACCTGCGGCAACTGCACGATGGTCTGCCCGACCTGCTTCTGCACGACCGTCGAGGACTCGACCGACCTGGCCGGCGCCGAGGCCGACCGGACCCGGCGCTGGGACTCCTGCTTCACGATGGACTTCTCCTACGTCCACGGCGGCAGCGTCCGCGCCTCGGCGCGATCGCGCTACCGGCAGTGGATGACCCACAAGCTGGCCACCTGGATCGACCAGTTCGGAACCTCCGGCTGCGTCGGCTGCGGGCGCTGCATCACCTGGTGCCCGGTGGCCATCGACATCACCGAGGAGGTGGCGGCGATCCGTGCCGATGCGATCGATTGAGCAGGTCCTGGCCGAGGTCGAGACGTTCGCGGGGCTCGAGCGGCGTCACCTCGACCGGATCGCCGGCTGCGGACACAACTGCGGCTTCGCCGCGGGAGAGACGATCGCCCGCGAGGGCGACCGGGCCGACACCTTCTACGTGATCCGCCACGGCCGGGTCGCCCTCGAGACCCCGGCGCCCGCCGGCGGGCCGCTCCTGATCGCCACGCTCGGCGACGGCGCCGTGGTCGGCTGGTCGTGGCTGTTTCCGCCGTACCGGTGGACCTTCGACGCCCGCGCGATCGAGGACACGCGGGCGATCGCCTTCGACGGCGCCTGCCTGCGCGGCAAGTGCGATTCCGACCACGAGCTCGGCTACGTGCTGATGCAGCGCTTCGCCGAGATCATCCTCGACCGCCTCCAGGCCGCCCGCCTGCAGCTTCTCGACGTCTATGGCGAGCCCGCCGCCGGCTGAGCGCGCGGCACCGGATCGGCCGGCGCCGATGACGCCGCGTCCCTGGCGGGTCACCGGGCGGCGGCGGGAGACCGCCGACTCCTGGACCCTCGATCTCGAGCCCGCCGACGACGGAGCCCCGATGAGCTTCCTCCCGGGCCAGTTCAACATGATCTACGCGTTCGGGATCGGCGAAGCGCCGATCTCGATCAGCGGCGACCCGGGCGCTGACCGGCCCCTCGTCCACACCGTCCGCGACGTCGGCGCCGTCAGCGCCGCGATCTGCCGGGCGGCCCCCGGCGAGGTGCTCGGCGTCCGCGGGCCCTACGGCAGCGCCTGGCCGGTCGCGGCCCTCGGCGGCCGTCACGTCCTGATCGTCGCCGGCGGCGTCGGGCTCGCGCCGCTGCGCCCGGCGCTGCGAGCGGCGCTCGAACGCCGCCGGGAGCTCGCCGGCCTGACGCTGCTGCTCGGCGGCCGCACCCCCGCGGACCTGCTGTTCCGGGACGAGCTCGAGGAGCTCGGCGCGGACCCGCGCCTCGAGCTCGCGATCAGCGTCGACAGCGCCGGGAGCGGCTGGCGCGGGCACGTGGGCGTCGTCACCACCCTGATCGACGACCTCGACCTCGATCCGGCCCGCGCGACCGCGCTCCTCTGCGGGCCCGAGGTGATGATGCGGTTCGCCGCCCAGGCGCTGATCGGGCGCGGAATGGACCGGGGCGACATCTACCTGTCGATGGAGCGGAACATGAAGTGCGCCGTCACCCAGTGCGGCCGCTGCCAGCTCGGGCCGGCCTTCGTCTGCCGCGAGGGCGCCGTGATGCGCTATTGCGACATCGAGCGGGTCCTCGGCCTGAGGGAGGTCTGATGCCCGCGGCGACTCCGACCCGCTCGACGCTCGCGAGGCCGAAGCTCGCGGTCTGGAAGTTCGCCTCCTGCGACGGCTGCCAGCTCAGCCTGCTCGACCTCGAGGACGAGCTGCTGACGCTCCCCGAGCGGATCGAGGTCGCCTACTTCCTCGAGGCGTCTCGCGCGGTCGTCGAGGGCCCCTACGACCTCTCGCTGGTCGAGGGCTCGGTCACGACCCGGGCCGACGTCGAGCGGATCCGCGAGGTGCGGCGGGTCTCACGGCATCTCGTCACGATCGGAGCCTGCGCCACCGCCGGCGGGATCCAGGCGCTGCGGAACTTCGCCGACGTCGGGGAGCTCGCCGCGGCCGTCTATCCGTCGCCCTCCTACATCTCGACCCTCGAGACCTCGACTCCGATCGCGGCGAGCGTGCCGGTCGACTTCGAGCTCCACGGCTGCCCGATCGACCGCCACCAGCTCCTCGAGGTCATCTCGGCCTTCCTCGCCCGACGGCGTCCTGCGATCCCCGCGTACAGCGTCTGCGTCGAGTGCAAGCGCCGCGGCAACGTCTGCGTGATGGTCGCCCGCGGAACGCCCTGCCTCGGCCCGGTCACGCACGCCGGTTGCGGCGCGATCTGCCCCGGCCACGACCGCGGCTGCTACGGCTGCTTCGGCCCGATGGAGACGCCGAACCCGGGGTCGCTGTCGGCGTCGATGCGGGACCTCGGAGCCGAGACGCCGGACCTGATCCGCGCCTACCGCGGCTTCAACGCCGCCGCGCCCGCCTTCCGGGCCGCCGGCGACGCCCACGCCGCCGAGAGCGAGGCGGAGGCATGAGCACCGCCGACGGCGCCCGCCGGATCGAGACCGCGGCGCTCGCCCGGGTCGAGGGCGAGGGCGCGATGCACGTTCGAATCCGCGGCGACGAGGTGCTCGCCGTCGAGCTGCGGATCTACGAGCCGCCGCGCTTCTTCGAGGCGCTGCTGCGCGGGCGGGCGCTCGAGGAGGCGCCCGACATCACGGCGCGAATCTGCGGGATCTGCCCAATCGCCTACCAGACGAGCGCCTGCCAGGCGATGGAGGACGCGCTCGGGATCACGGTCACCGGGCCGCTTCGCGACCTGCGCCGGCTCATCTACTGCGGCGAGTGGATCGAGAGCCACGCGCTGCACCTCTACCTGCTCCACGCCCCCGACTTCCTCGGTTACGAGAGCGGCTTCGCGATGGCCGCCGACCACCGCGGGATCGTCGAGCGCGGGCTCCGTGCCAAGAAGGCCGGCAACCGGCTGATCGAGGTGATCGGCGGGCGCGCGGTCCATCCGGTCAACGTCCGCGTCGGCGGCTTCTACCGGGCGCCGGAGCGGCGCCAGCTCGAGGCGCTGAGGCCCGAGCTCGAACGTTGTCGCGACGAGGCGCTCGCCACCGTCCGATGGTGCGCCGGCCTCGACTTCCCCGACCTCGAGCGCGACTACGAGCTCGTCTGCCTGCGGTCGCAGCGCGCGGGCGAGTACCCGATCGACGATGGCCGGATCGTCTCCTCGAAGGGCATCGACGTCGCGCCGGCGGGGTTCGACGCCACCTTCGAGGAACGGCAGGTGCCGCACTCGACGGCGCTGCACGCGCGGGTTCGCGAGCGCGGCTCCTACCTGACCGGCCCGATGGCCCGCTTCGATCTCAATCGCGAGCGCCTGCCGCCGATCGCGGCCGACGCGGCGACCGAGGCCGGCATCGGCGAGGGCTGCTCGAACCCGTTCCGCAGCATCGTCGTCCGCGCGGTCGAGATCCTCTTCGCGTTCGACGAGGCGCTGCGGCTGATCGACCGCTACGAGCGTCCCGACCGCCCCTTCGTCGCCTACCGGACCCGGGCCGGGATCGGGCATGGCGTCAGCGAGGCGCCGCGGGGGATGCTGTACCACCGCTACGAGATCGACGACGCGGGCGAGATCGTCGCCGCCTGGATCGTCCCGCCGACCTCGCAGAACCAGCGATCGATCGAGGAGGACCTGGCCGAGTTCGTCGCCGCCAACGTCCGCCTCCCCGATGACGAGCTGCGGCGGCGCTGCGAGCAGACGATCCGCAACTACGACCCCTGCATCTCCTGCTCCACCCACTTCCTGCGGCTCGAGGTCGAGCGGGAATGAGCGGCGGGCGGCTGCTGATCGGGCTCGGCAACGAGCTCCGCGGAGATGACGTCGCCGGGCTGCTCGTCGCCCGCGCGGCGCGCGGTCGCGAGCACGGCGGGATCGAGATCGTCGAGGCCGGCGGCGAGCCGGTCGACCTGCTCGCCGCCTGGGAGGGAGCCGGGGCGGCCGTGGTCGCCGACGCGGTCGCATCCGGCGCGGAGCCCGGCGCCGTCCACCGGCTCGACGCCGCAGCCCGGCCCCTCCCCGCCGCGTTCGCGGCGCCCTCCACCCACGCCCTCGGGCTCGCCGAGGCGGTCGAGCTCGGACGGGCGCTCGGGCGGCTGCCGCCGCGCCTCACCGTGTTCGGGATCGAGGGGACGGCGTTCGCCGCCGGCGCGGAGCCGACGCCGGCCGTGCTCGCCGCCGTCGCCGCCGTCGCCGCCGCCGCCGTCGCCGAGCTCGGTGGCGGCGGTGGCCGCCGCCCGCCCGGCCCGGGACGCCCCGCCGCCCGCCCGGCGGGAGGGGCGCCGGCTCGTGCTACGTTGCGCTCGAGGGTAGATCCGAGCGCAGGAGGCGTCGGCTGATGTGCCTGGCGATCCCCGGGCAAGTGGTTGCGATCGTCGACGAGCAGAACCGGCTCGCCCGCGTCGATGTGGCCGGCGTCCGGCGCAACGTCAGCGTCGGGCTCCTCGACGCCGACGGCGGCGCCACGCCCGGCGACTGGGTGCTGATCCACGTCGGGTTCGCGATCTCGCGGATCGACGAGGAGGAGGCACGGGCCACGCTGGGCCTGCTCGAGCAGATGGGCACCGAGTACGAGCAGGAGCTCGCGGAGCTGAAGGGGAGCGTGATCGAGTGACCGACCGCGCGCGCGAGCGGGCGGGCGCCGAGGTCTGCCTCACCTGCGGCGACGTCGCGCTGCCGCTTCGCGTCGTCTCGCTCGACGCCGATCGCGGCCTGGCGCGCTGCGCCGGCGCCGACTGCCACGAGGAGACGGTCGAGATCGCCCTCGTCGGGCCGGTCGCCGTCGGCGAGGAGCTGCTCGTCCACGCCGGCACGGCGATCGCCCGGGTCGGGGCGGACCGGTGAGGTACGTCGACGAGTTCCGCGACGCCGGGCTCGCGCGCGCCCTCGCGAGCCGGATCGCCTCCCTCGTCGAGCCGGGCAGGCGCCGCAAGCTGATGGAGGTCTGCGGCGGGCACACGCACACGATCTACCGCTACGCGATCGACGAGCTCCTGCCCGCCGAGATCGAGCTCGTCCACGGCCCCGGCTGCCCGGTCTGCGTGATCCCGATGGGCCGCGTCGACGACGCGATCGCGATCGCCGGCCGCGACGGTGTCACCCTCGCGTGCTTCGGCGACATGATGCGGGTTCCGGGCTCGGCGGGCAGCCTGCAGGAGGCCAGCGCCGCGGGCGCCGACGTCCGCGTCGTCTACTCGCCGCTCGATGCGCTCCGGATCGCGCGCGAGGAGCCTGGGCGGGAGGTCGTCTTCTTCGCGATCGGCTTCGAGACCACGGCGCCGTCGACGGCGCTGACGCTGCGGCGCGCGCGAGCCGAGGGCGTCGCGAACTTCTCCTGCTTCTGCAACCACGTCCTGATCGAGCCGCCGCTGCGGGCGCTGCTCGACTCGCCCGATCTCGACCTCGACGGGCTTATCGGCCCCGGGCATGTCGCGACGATCATCGGCTCGGACGCGTTCGGGTTCGTCGCCGCCGAGTACGGCAGGCCCCTCGTCGTCTCCGGGTTCGAGCCGCTCGACCTCCTGCGCTCGATCGAGATGGCCATGCTCCAGATCGCCGAGGGCCGCTGCGCGGTCGAGAACCAGTACGGGCGGGTCGTCGCCGGACCCGGGAATGCCGCGGCCCTGGCGGTGATCGACGAGGTCTTCGCGCCGCGGCCGACGTTCGAGTGGCGCGGCCTCGGCTTCATCGACTCGAGCGCGCTCGGCCTCGCCGACGACTACGCCGACCTCGACGCCGAGCGGCGCTTTCCGCTTGCCGGCGCCCGCGTCGCCGATCCCCGGGAGTGCCAGTGCGGGGAGGTCCTGACCGGCGCGATCAAGCCCTGGGAGTGCCGCGTGTTCGGGACCGCCTGCACTCCCGAGCACGCGATCGGGACCTGCATGGTCTCGCCCGAGGGAGCCTGCGCCGCCTACTACAACTACGGCCGCCACACGCGGCAACGGGAGGCCGTCGGGTGAGCGAGAGGACGGCGACGAGGGACGGCGGCGGCCGCGAGCGGCGGATCCGCGAGATCGTCGCGACGGCCCGCGGCAAGCGGCCCCGCTTCCGCGACGAGATCGTCACGATGGCGCACGGCGCCGGCGGCAAGGCCTCGCAGACGCTGATCGAGGGGCTGCTCGAGCCCGCCTTCGGCTCGGCCGCGCTGGCCGAGCTCGGCGATGCCGGAGCGGTCGACGCCGGCGGCGCCGCCCTCGCGCTCACGACCGACAGCTTCGTCGTCAGGCCGATTCGCTTCCCGGGAGGCTCGATCGGCGAGCTCGCCGTCAACGGGACCGTCAACGACCTCGCCGTGTCGGCCGCGCGACCGCTCGCGCTGACGGTCTCGCTGGTCCTCGAGGAGGGCCTCGAATCGGACGCGCTCCGGGCCGAGGTCGAGGCGATGGCATCCGCCGCCGGGGCGGCCGGGGTCGAGGTCGTCGCCGGCGACACGAAGGTGGTCGAGCGCGGGCGCTGCGACTCGATGTACGTCTGCACGACCGGGCTCGGCGCCCGCGACGGCCGGGCGTCCGTCGGCACCCGCGCGATCGCTCCCGGCGACCGCGTGCTCGTCTCCGGGCCGGTCGGCTCGCACGGAACCGCGATCATGCTCGCGCGCGACGACCTCGGGCTCGACGCCGACGTCCGCTCCGACACCCGGTCGCTCTGGCCGGCGGTCGACGCGCTGCTCGACGCTGCCGGCCCGCACCTGCGCTGCATGCGCGACGCGACCCGGGGCGGCGTCGCCTCGGCACTGAACGAGCTCGCACGCGCGTCGGCGGTCGCGGTCACCGTCCGCGAGCGGGAGGTCCCCGTCGATCCGCCCGTCGCCGCCGCGTCGGAGTTGCTCGGGATCGACCCGATGTACATCGCCAACGAGGGGGTGATGGTCGCGTTCGTGGCCCCCGAGGGCGCCGACGCGGCCCTCGCGGCCCTGCGCGCCTCGCCTGGCGGCGAGCGTGCCGCGGTCGTCGGCGAGGTCGCGGACGATCCGCCGGGCATGGTCCTGGTCGAGACCCCGTTCGGGGGCAGCCGCGTGATGGACCTGCTCGCCGGCGACCCGCTGCCGAGGATCTGCTGATGCACGAGCTGGCCCTGTCCCGCGCGATCGTCGATACCGCCCTCCGCCATTCCGGCGGGCTCCCGGTCACGGCCGTGCACGTCCGCCTCGGCGACCTCCGCCAGGCGGTGCCCGGGTCGCTCCGCTTCTGCTTCGCGATCGCGGCCCGCGACACCGCCTGCGCCGGCGCGAGGCTCGAGCTCGAGCCGGTCGCGGCGCTCCTGCGCTGCCGGTCCTGCGGCCGGGAGTGGGATCCGGCCCCGCCGCCGCTGGCCGGGCACGAGGGGCTGAGCGGGAGCGCGATCCCGCCGATCGCCTTCTTCGCCTGCCCGCGTTGCGGGTCCGGGGGCGACGCCGTCCGCGGCGAGGAGCTCGAGGTGGCGTGGATCGAGGTCGACGAGCGCGAGCCCGCGATCGGCCCCCGATCGGGGCGACGCTGATGCACAGGACCCGGATCCGGGTCGCCGCGGACGCGCTCGACGCCAACGAGACGATCGCCCGCGCCAACCGCGCCGACTTCGACCGCGCCGGCGTCGCGGTGGTCAACCTGATGAGCGCGCCGGGCTCGGGCAAGACGGCGTTGCTCGAACGCGCGATCGAGGCCGGGCTCGACTCCCGCGTCGGCGTCCTCGAGGGCGACGTGCAGGGCAGTCTCGACGCCGACCGGATCGCCCGCCTGCACGTCCCGGTGACCCAGCTCAACACCGCTCCCGGCTTCGGCGGCGAATGCCACCTCGACGCCAACATGGTCCGTACGGCGCTGCCCGACGTGCCGCTTGCCGAGATCGACCTGCTGGTGATCGAGAACGTCGGCAACCTCGTGTGCCCGGCCGAGTTCCGGGTCGGCGAGGATGCCCGGGCGATGATCTGCTCGGTCGCCGAGGGCGAGGACAAGCCGCTCAAGTACCCGCTGATGTTCCGGGCCTGCGAGCTCGTCTGCGTCAACAAGATCGACCTCCTCCCCCACGTCGACTGCGACCTCGACCGCCTGCTCGCGAACGTCGCCGCGGTGAATCCCGACGCGACGGTGCTGACGGTGAGCGCGAGGACGGGTGAGGGAATCGAGGCATGGCGGGCATGGCTGGACGCGGTCCCGAGACGGTCGGCGACGCGGGCCTGAGCGCGAGCGCCGCGCACGCGCCGGGACCGGTCCGCGTCGCCGCGCGCGTCACCGGAACCGTCCAGGGGGTCGGCTTCCGGCCCTACGCCTACAGGCTCGCCCGCTCGCTCGGGCTCGCCGGCTTCGTCCGCAACGACGCCGACGCGGTAGCGATCGAGATCGAGGGCGACCCCGGGGCCGTCGAGGAGATGCTCGCCCGCCTCGCCGCCGAGGCGCCGGCGCCGGCCCGGGTCGAGTCGGTCGTCTCCGGGCCGGTCGCGGCGAGGGGGGAGGATCGGTTCCGGATCCGCGGCTCGCGCCCGGTCGGCGGGCCCTCGGCTCCGGTTCCCGCCGACGTCGCGACCTGCGACGCCTGCCTCGCCGAGCTCCGGGACCCCGCCGACCGCCGCTACCGCTACCCGTTCGTCAACTGCACCGCCTGCGGCCCGCGCTTCACGATCGTCCGCTCGCTCCCCTACGACCGCGCGAACACGACGATGAGCGGGTTCGGGATGTGCGACGCCTGCCGGGCCGAGTACGAGGACCCCGCCGACCGCCGCTTCCACGCCGAGCCGAACGCCTGCCCGGCGTGCGGCCCGCGGGCGCGGCTGTTGGACCGCGACGGGACCGGGCTGCGGCCCGACGACCGGCTCGACGCGGTAGCGGCCGCGGCGGCACTGCTCCGGGCGGGAGCGATCGTCGCGATCAAGGGCGTCGGCGGCTGGCACCTCGCCTGCCGGGCCGACGACGGGGAGGCGGTGGCGGAGCTGCGCCGGCGCAAGCGGCGCGACACGAAGCCGTTCGCGCTCCTCGTCGCGGACGTCGACGCGGCCCGGGCGCTGGTCGAGGCGGATGCGGGGACCGCCCGGGCCCTCGCCGGTCCCGAGCGGCCGATCGTGCTCGCCCCGCGCCGGCCGGAGGCCGCCGTCGCGGCGGCGGTGGCGCCCGGCTGCGGCGATCTCGGCGTGATGCTCCCCCACTCCCCCCTGCACCACCTGCTGATCGCCGACGCGGGCGGGGCGCTCGTGATGACATCGGGAAACGTCGCCTCGGAGCCGATCGCCCACGAGGACGACGACGCGCTCGCGCGGCTCGGGCCGATCGCCGACGCGCTTCTCGCCCACGACCGCCCGATCCGGGCGCCGGCCGAGGATCCCGTCGTCCGGGTCACGGGAGCCGCGCCGCCGCTGATGATCCGGCGCTCGCGCGGGTACGTGCCCGCGCCGGTGCCGCTCGCCCCGCCGGCGGCCCGCCCGCTCCTCGGGGTCGGCGCCGAGCTCAAGTCGTGCTGCTCGCTGGCGGCGGGCGAGCGGGCCTGGCCGGGACCGCAGGCCGGCGATCTCGACGGTCTCGCGTCGCGGCGCCGGTTCGAGGCCGGGATCGCCCACCTCGAGCGGCTCTGCCGGATCGAGCCCGAGATCGTCGCCCACGACCTCCACCCCGACTACGCGTCGACCCGCTGGGCGCTCGAGCGGGGCGACCTCGAGCCGGTCGCGGTCCAGCACCATCACGCCCACCTCGCCGCCTGCCTGGCCGAGCACGGTCACGCCGGGCCGGCGGTCGCGGCGATCTTCGACGGCGCCGGCCTCGGCACCGACGGCACCGTCTGGGGCGGCGAGATCCTCGTCGGCGACGCCCGCTCGTTCACCCGGGCCGGCGCGATCCTGGGGGTGCCGCTCCCGGGCGGGGACGCGGCCGCGCGCGAGCCCTGGCGCATGGCCTGCTCGTGGCTGGCGGCGGCGTCCGGGGAGTCGGTGCCGGCGCGGCCCGCTCCGCTGGCGGCGAGCGTCACGGATGCCGGCTGGGAGGCGATCGCGAGGCTCGCCGCCGCCGCCGCGACGCCGAGGACGACGAGCGCCGGCCGCCTCTTCGATGCCGTCGCCGCCCTCGCCGGCTTCGCGCCGCGGGTCGGTCACGAGGGCCAGGCCGCGATGGAGCTCGAGGCTGCCGCGCGAGACGACGAGCGCGACGCCTACCCGATCGCCGTCGAAACGGGCGGCGCGGGCGGGCCGGGGCTCGTCATCGATCCCCGCGCAGCGATCCTCGCGGTCGGCGCCGACGTCGATTCCGGTCTCGACCCGGGGGCCGTCGCGGCCCGCTTCCACAACGGCCTCGCCGCCGCGACCTCCGCGGCGATCGCCGCCGCCGCCGAGGCCGCCGGCGTCGGCACCGCGGTCCTCTCCGGCGGCGCCTTCCAGAACCGGCTGCTGCTCGAGCGCACCGGCGACCGCCTGCGGGCGTCGGGCCTCCGGGTCCTCGTCCCCCAGCGGCTGCCCCCCAACGACGGCGGGATCGCCTACGGCCAGGTCGCCGTCGCCGCGGCCGGACTGAGCTGAGCCCCGGAGCGCGCGCCGGGCGCGGCGGCCCTCGGGGCGAGCGGCGCGGCCTGCCGGCTCCCGGGCGACGGCCTGCCGCGCCGGCGCGAAGAACGCACGATCGTGGGCGTCCCGCGCCCCTTTTCCCGCACTCTCGCGCTACCGCCGCCGGGTCGCGCGGCCGGCTCCCGACCCCGCCCCTTCGGGCGGCACCGGCCTATGGCTCGAGCTCGGTGATCGTGATCGTCAGGTCGTAGCTTCCGGGGTATCCAGCCGGGTCGATCCCCGAATCGGTCCACCTCGTCGGTCCGGTGCCGTTCACCTTCAGGATCAGGCCGGGCACCGTGTACAGCGTCGGGAAGACGAACCAGGGCTTCGGCGAGCCGCAGGGACCGCCCGAGACCGTGCCCTCGACCGCGATGATCGGGGTCAGGTAGACGAGGTAGCCGCCCGCGACCTTCGTCGCCACCCCGGCGGGCGGATAGGTGACGAAGTCCTCACCGCTCGCGCCGGTGACGGCCGCCGAGCAGCCGCCCTTTCCGTACATCGCCGGGCTTAGCGCGTCCCAGTGATAGGGCTCGCGCGCCTGCCAGTTGGTCCCGGGGTCGTCGCCGGGCACCGGCGTCGCCCAGATCACGGTGTCGGTGTCGACGCTTGCCCTCGCCCGGTCGTTCTCGCCGCTGAAGCTGCCGACGACCTCGACCTTGAGGTCGCCCGCCGGCGGGGCGGTGGCGATCAGCGACGCCTGGTCGCGGCCGGCCCGAGAGGTGACCTCGTACTGGACGTCGAGGGTCCTGCGCAGCGGGCCGCTCTCCGACCGCCCGGCCGTCCACTTGAACTTCGGGTCCGACCCGGGCCCCGAGGAGGCACGCTTCGGCGTCACCTCCCCCCTGCCCCGGGCGATCTGCTTCCAGCTCGCCGCCGGCCGGCCGCGGCTCCCGTCCATCTTGAAGCTGCCCGTCGTGGTTCCGGTCTCACCCTCGGCGGCCGTGCCGGGCGAGGGCGAGAACGAGGCGGTGACGCACGGATTCCCGAACTCGTACCAGTTCGGCTCCTGCTTCAGCGCCCGGTCCCGGGCCCGGACGGCGGAGCCCGCGAGCGTCTCGCCGAGCTTCGACGACGCGATGTCGGAGGCGATCGCCGCCGCCGCCCGGCGCTCCGCCGCCGCCTCATCCGCGCGGCTCGCCTTCGCGGCGCGGATCCGCACCTCGACCTTCGGGGAGGCGCCGGGCTCCGTGCCGCCGTTGCGACCGAGCGTCGTCACCGAGGAGATCCTCGCGTTGAGCTGGATGCCACGCTCGTAGTGACCGGTCTCGATCACCTGCCTCACGGTCACCGACTCGAGGCGGGCATCCGCTCCGACCCGCCCGACGGCTTCGTTTCTCATGTTGAGCTCGTCGGTCACCGCGCCGAGGACCCTGTTGCCCTCGCGGGCGATGACCGTGTTCTTGGTGGCGAGCGATTCGTCCCACGCCAGTCGGCCCTCGGCCGTCGGGCAGCGCGGCGGCCCCCCTTCCGCGCCGATGGACAGCGACGGCTTGAGATCCAGCGCGTAGCCGCCCTTCTCGGCGGTGAGCGAGATGTCGACCTCCGCCTTTCCGCTCCCGTCGACGCCGCCGGTCGCAGCGCCGCTGACGGTCACCCCGTCTCCGACGCTCTGGGCGGGAATCGACTCGCTGAAGCTGCCCCCGGCCCTCCGCACGGCCGACGCCCGGACTGCGGCCGCAGCGAGCCGCGGGGCCGTGCCGCCCCGGATCCGCTCGACGCCGGACTCGGCGACCCGCGCGACGAGCGCGCTCGTCCGAAGCCACGAGCGCGGCGTCATCGGGCGCTGCTCGATCGCTCGCCACCGGCCGACCCGCCGCACCGCCGCCGGACCGACCACCCGACCGAGCAGCGACCCCTCCGAAGCCGGTCGCCTGCTCGTTGCCGGGGGCTTTCGGCAGACGCGCTCGCCCTCGATCTTCCAGGCGATCTTTCCGTGCCGGCACTTCTTTCTCCCGTCGGCATCGTCGACCGCCAGCGGACCGGGCACGATCAGGGCGACGAGCGCCATGGCCGTCACCGCCAACCCTCGATGTGCATACCGGACCATCGGCCCTCCTCGGCTGTCGAACTCCCCGTCTCAGCCCCTGGTCCAGCTGCTCAGCAGCTTCACGCAAGAAGTTACAGGAATCAGGATCCGGCATGCCCGGCCGAGCCGGGCCACCAGGCGCGCTCGCCGAGCCGGTAGGTGATCGCCGGCACCAGCAGCGCCCGGACGACGAACGTGTCGATGAGCACCCCGAGCGCGACCGTAACCCCGATCTGGACCAGCTCCTCGAGCGGCAGCAGGGTCAGCGTCGCGAATGTGCCGGCGAGGATCAGGCCGGCGCCCGTCACGACCCCGCCGGTGGTGACGAGCGCGCTCAACGTTCCCTCGCGGGTGCCGAGCATCGCCGACTCCTCGCGCGCCCGGGCCATCAGGAAGATGTTGTAGTCGACCCCGAGCGCGACGAGGAAGATGAACGAGAGCAGCACGAGGTTGAAGGCGATGCCCTCCGATCCGAAGAGGTCGGTGAACAGGAAGGTGACCAGGCCGAGCGTCGCCGCGAACGAGAGGACCACGGTGAGGATCAGGTATACGGGAGCGAGAAGGGCCCGGAGGACGAGCGCGAGGATCAACCCGACCACGAGCAGGACCAGCGGCACGATCAGCTTCGTGTCGCGCTCGTTGGTCGTCTCGATGTCGAGGTTCTCGGCCGGGATGCCGCCGACCTCGGCGGCGGGATCGATCTCCCGCAGCTCCTCGCGCACGCGAACCACCGCGTCGGCGGCCGCCCCGGAATAGGGATCGCCGTCGAGGACGACGAAGGCGACCGCCCGGTCGGAGTCCCGAAGCGGCGGGCCGGGGACCGCGAGCCTGACGTCGGGCAGGTTCTCGATCCGCTTCAGCTGCCGGCTCGACAGGTCCTCGCTGAGGATCGCCGTCAGCGGCGAGCCGAGCCCCGGCGGGAAGTGGGCGTCGAGGAGCTCGTTGCCGGCGCTCGAGTCGGTCGGCTTCGTCTCCCCCTGGCCGAAGCCGATCGTCCCGTGCGCGATCAGGTTGCCACAGGCGAGGACCGCGAGCGCGGCGACGATCGCGACGATCAGCGTGCCGCCGCGGCGGCGGACGAGGCCGGCGGCACCGGACCAGACCCGAGGCGGTGGGCGCCGCTCGAGCTCACGGGTCGGCCAGAACGCCCGGGTCCCGATCAGCGACAGCAGCGCGGGCAGAAGCGTCAGCGACGAGACCAGCATCACGGCGATCCCGACCGCGAGGATCGGGCCGAGCCATCTCGTCGATTCGAGGTCGGCGACGAGCAGGACCAGCATCGCCGCGATCACGGTCCCGGCCGAAGCCGCAATCGCCGGCGCGGTCCCCGCTAGGGCGAGCGGCAGCGCCTCGGATGCGTCGCGGCCGGACTCGAGCTCCTCCCGGTAGCGGTGCACGAGCAGCAGCGAGTAATCGGTTCCCGCGCCGAAGATCAGGACGAGGAGCAGCATCGTGCCCTCGCTGTTGACGACGATCAGCCCCGACTTGATCAGCAGGTAGGCGATCGCGCAGGCGATCACGTAGCCGGTTCCGACGACGACGAGCGGCAGCAGCGCCAGAAGCGGCGAGCGATAGACGGCGAGGAGCAGAACGAGGACCAGCCCCACCGTCACGAACAACAACAGCTTCCCGGCCTGGTCGGCGACGCGTTCGAGGTCGGCGGCGATCCCGGCCGGGCCGGTCACGTGAACGGCCACGCCGTCGATCTCGTGGTTCGACAGGTAGTTGCGGATGTCGCGCACGCCGCGCTGGACCGCGTTGCGCTCGGCGGCGTCGATCGTCAGCGCGACGATCGCCGCCTCCCCGTCCCTGGAGACCGGCCCGACCCCCCGTACGATCGCGCCTCCGCCGCCGGTCAGCCCGCGAAGCGACGGCGAGAACGGATCGAGGACCTGCGAGGCGCCGGTGATGCCGAGGCCGCCGAGGCCGCCGCCGATCTTCGCGATCGCCTTCTTGTCGGAGCCGGTCAGGCCGCCGTCGCGGGCGAAGACGATCAGCACGGGGATGCTCTCGCCGACGCTCGATTGGCTGGTCAGCTCATCGACCACCCGGGTCGACTCGGCGGAGGCCGGCAGGAAGCTGCTCTGCCCGGCCGATGTCACCTCGTCCAGATGCGAGCGGGCGATCCAGCCGGCGACGAGCAGCGGGACGAAGAGCGCGACGACGGCGAGGCGCCCGCGCGGACCCGTGACGAGCTCGACCCAGCGTGGCACCCCCATGGAGCGGGCAAGTTTGCCACAGGCCGGTCGCCCGCGGCAGCCGCGGGCGCGCGCGATCGCGATTGCGATCGCGGCGGCGTCCGTGCCGGCCGGCAGGGGAAGCGGCGTCCGCGGCAAAGCACGTTCGAATGCGAGCCGAGTCGACGTGGGCGCGTGCCGCCCCGACCGCCGACCGCCTCGTCCTGGTCGCGGATCTCGGCGCGACGGCGATGTTCGCGCTCGAGGGGGCGCTCGCCGCGATCGCGGCGGGCCTGGACCTGTTCGGGATCCTCGTCGTCGGGTTCGCGACCGCGCTCGGCGGCGGGATCATCAGGGACATGGTGATCGGGGCCGGGCCGCCCTTGGCGATGAGGCTGCGGCGCTACCCGATCGCGGCGCTTGCCGCGGCGGCGGTGGCGATCGCGCTGGCGATCCCGGCGCGGGAGATCCCCGAGGGGATCCTCGTCGCCCTCGACGCGGGCGGGCTGGCCCTGTTCGCGGTATCGGGCGCCCGGCGCGCCCTCGATTTCGGGCTGAACGAGATCAGCGCCGCCCTGCTCGGCGCCCTCACCGGAGTCGGCGGCGGGGTCATCCAAGCGATCCTCCTCAACCGCGTGCCGGCGGTGCTGGTCGAGGAGATCTACGCCAGCGCCGCCCTGCTCGGCGCCGTGACGATGATCGTCGGCGTCAGGAGAGGTGCTCCGGCGGGCCCGATGATGGCGCTCGGCGCGGCCGTCTGCTTCGCGCTGCGGATGGTCGGCTGGTGGCAGGGCTGGGACCTGCCGACCGTGGGGTACTAGCGGCCTGTGCGCGAACCGACCCGATCCGCCGGCGAGATGCTGCCCCTCGGCGTCTCGCTCATCGCCGCCGCGCCGGCGCTGGTCGCGATCGGAAGCGCCGTCGCGATCCGACCCCTGGCGCAGCTCCCGCGTCGCCGGCGTCATCCACCCCGGCCGAGGATCGCCATAGCCGCATCTCCCGAGCCCGGCGAAAGAAGTCGGGCTCGACGCGGATTCGGAACGCCAGGCTCCCGAAGGCGGCCGTCACGGGCGGCCGGCGTCCGCTCGCTCAGCCGCGCAGCTCGACGAAGTTGATCCATTCACGGCCAGATCGCGAGATCGGCAAAGCCAGACCCTGCAGCGCTCGGGAGCGTCGACGCCCGTCCTCGCTCGGCCGCGGGTTGGCGACTCGAGCCACATCGCGCCCCCAGCTACGCCCCTACGACGCTGAACCCGAGCGCCCGCGCCGCCTGGGCCTGGAGCAGGTCGAAGGTGAGGAAGCCGATCGCGGAGCCGCCGACGCGATGCGCCGCGCCGAGATGCAATGCGTCGAGCGAGCGAACCCGGGAGGTCTCCGCGATCGTCGCCGCGAGCTCGCAGGTCGCCGCGTCCAGCTCCACGATCCCGAAGCTCCCGAGATCCGCGCCGAAGGCCCGCTTGACCCGGGCCAGCTCCGGCGCGCGCAGCAGGCGAGCGAGGTTCCGTCGCACCTCGACGAGAGTGTGCCGGCCCGTGATCAGGTCCGAGTCGCTCTCGAGCCATTCGACGGCAGCCGCCGACCCCGGCTCGTCGATGTATCGCTTGAGCAGAGCGCTCGAATCGACGTAGAGACTCACTCGTCCCGGTCCTCGGCGAGGACGTCGAGGGTGGTTCGCTCGGCTCTGACCCGTTCGACTGGCCGAAGCGGAGCACCGGAGCCGGGCGTGAGCCACCCCTCCCTGATGCCCTCGTCGATTCGCACCCGCCCGGGCAGCGGCGCGAGCACCGCCTTCGGTCGCCCCCGGTCGGTAACGCGGATCACCTCGCCACGCTCAGCGCGCGAGAGATACTCGGAGAGGCGCTGCTTCAGCTCGCGGATGCCCACGTCGCTCATGTGGTCATCCTAGCTAATCCATGTGCCTACATTGATTCTATCTCCCACGGCCGCCGAGCCGACCGGATCGCTGCGGGACAGGACGGGCGCGGTCGCTCAAGGTCCCGGTCGAGCGCGCCCCGAGCGGCCTTAGCACCTGATCGGCGGGGCCCAACGTGATCGGGGCGACTGGATTGAAGTCCGCGCCAAACCGCTTGGCCATGCGGCCCGGCGATCTACTTGCTACCGATCGCCCTACCGGACTCGGCGACGTCGAGCTCGAAGGCGCGTAGTAGCCGCTCGCGCGCGGCCTGCTTGGAGGGGTGCCCGTAGCGCGACATGACCAGGGCGCCGCCGTCCTCGTGGCCGAGCTGCACCGAGACGGCGAAGTGGTCGAGGCCCATCTCCAGGAGCTGCGTCGCGCAGAAGTGACGCAGGTCGTGCCAGCGGATGTCCGGCTGGCCGTTCTCAGCGCGCTCCTGAGGGATTCCTGAGGCCGCTCGCACCGCTCGCCAGGCGTAGTGGTGGTTGCCCTTCTGAAGCGGCTCTCCGCGCGCCGTGTGGAAGATGAAGCCGTCCTCGCGCCGCGGCACCTGGTCGAGCACCCGGGCCGGTGGCAGCAGCACGATCTTTCGCTCGCGGCCGTTCTTCGGCCTGCCGATCGAGCCGTCCGTCTTGCGCGAGCGCCGCACCCATATCGAGTCGCCCTCGACATCGTCCCACCGCATCGCGTGCAGCTCGCCGGCGCGGATCCCGGTCCACGCGGCGAACTGGATCATCGCCCGGAACTCCGTCCCGTGGCCACCGAGCACGGTGCAGGCGTCGAGCAGCCGCCGGTACTCCTCCAGCGTTGGCGCCTGGATCTCCTCGGTCTTCTCGCTGACCGGCAGGCGCAGGTTCGAGAACGGGTTGGCCTCGACGAGGCCGACGTTGCGCGCGTCCTCGTACATCGTGCCGATGATCTTTGAGAGGTTGCGGGGAACCCCGAGCGCCCAAGTCCGCGCCGACAGGCGCTCGACCTCGCCCAGCGGCGTCGGCCCGAACTCCTCGGCGAAGCGCTGTGCGGCCTGCGCGTAGAGCTTGCGGGTGGACGCCTGCGGGCGCGGCCACTCGAGGTATGACCAGATGTTGTGGATCGGGCTGAACGAGGAAAGGGCGGCGTACCCTCCCGGTTGATTGAAGACCGACCGCCGGCCGAGGGCCGGCGAAGGAGGGAAGCCACCCATGAATGATGTTACGACGCTTGCGAGTGCGACTGAGCAGGAGGAGCCGATCACGCTCGACGAGCTGGCTCGCGAGGGCGCCCGACGGATGATCGCTCAGGCGCTCGAGGTCGAGGTCGCCGACTACGTCGAGCGCCACCAAGACGACCTCGACGAGCACGGCCACCGCCTCGTGCGCCGAAACGGCAAGGGCAAAGCGCGCGGCCTCACGGTCGGCTCGGGCACGATCCGCCTTCGGGCGCCGCGCGTCGACGACCGCCGCACCGACCCCGAGTCGGGCCGGCGGGTTCGCTTCTCATCGCGGATCCTGCCCCGCTACGCACGCCGCTCGCCGAAGGTCACCGAGCTTCTGCCGGCGCTCTATCTGCGCGGCCTTTCGACCGGCGACTTCGCCCCGGCGCTCGGTGATCTGCTCGGAGAGGACGCCGCCGGGCTGTCTGCGGCCTCGATCGCGCGGCTCAGCAAGGAGTGGGAGGCCGACTACGAGGCGTTCCGGCAGCGACGGCTCGACTTCGCCCGCTACGCCTACCTCTGGGTCGACGGGATCCACCTCTGCGTCCGTCTCGGCGAGGACCGCGATCTCTGCTGTCTGGTCGTGATCGGCGTGCGCTCCGACGGCGTCAAGGAGCTGCTCGCGGTCACCGACGGCTACCGCGAGTCGGCGGAGTCGTGGGCGGATCTCCTGCGCGATCTCAAAGCACGCGGTCTTCGCCCGCCGAAGCTTCTCACCGGCGACGGGGCGCTCGGGCTCTGGGCGGCGCTTCGCGACGTCTTCCCCGAGGTCCGCACCCAGCGCTGCTGGGTGCACAAGATCGCCAACGTCCTCGACGCGCTGCCCAAGCGCACCCAGCCCAAGGCGAAGCGGGCCCTGCACGAGATCATGGAGGCGGAATCGCGGGCCGATGCGGAGGCGGCGATGAGCGAGTTCCGCGAGCAGTTCGCAGTGAAGTGGCCGAAGGCCTGGGAGAAGCTCGAGAAGGACAAGGCCGCCCTGCTCGCCTTCTTCGACTTCCCGGCTGAGCACTGGCTGCACATCCGCACCACGAACCCGATCGAGTCCTCGTTCGCCGGGGTCCGGCTTCGCACCCGGGTGACCAAGGGCGCCGGCTCCCGACAGGCGGCGCTGATGATGACCTACAAGCTGCTCGACTCGCTTCAGGAGCGCTGGCGACGCATAAACGGCCACGAACTCGTCGCCGAGGTGCTCGACGGGGCGACGTTCAAGGACGGGATCAAGCTCGAGGAAGACGACGACAGAAGGGACGAGAGGGTCGCCGCCTGATCCCTTCAGCCGATGCGATCCACGACATTTGACAATTCCTCCGGCCACTCCTCGAGCCAGCGCTCGGCGAAGCTCGCGCAAGTCTCGCTGTGGCGGCGAGCGTCGAGACGGTCGCGGTGGCGGCGCTCGGCCTCCTCGGCCTGGCGTTTGGTCGGCCAGGGCCCACCGGGGACCCAGTGCTGCTCGCCGCGAAGCTGGAATTTCGCGACCCACATGCTCCCTCGTCTGAAAACGCTCAAGCCGGCACCTCGTCTCGTCCTCCGGGGAATGAAACCAGCCGCCCCCGACGCTCCTCGCCGCGCAGATGCGCCTCGACCTCGCTCAGCCGATAGCGGTTCTGGCCGCCGACCCTCATCGCCGGCAGGCGGAGCCGCTCGACCGTCCGCGTCGAGCAGCGAAGCTGTGCCGCCAGCTCCCGCTTGGTCAGCCAGGGCTCCGAAGCCGCCCGCTGCTCCCCGTCACGCACCGCCGCCATTGACCTTCCCCAGTTCGTAGACCCTTACCCGCTCCTGCGCGTGCGTGGCCGCCACAGCCCGCTCCACGGCTCGCTGGGTGGGGCCGGCCGGGACCACGTAGAGCACCTTCTCCACATGCCTGGCCCGCCGCCAGGAGCGGACGATCTGCTCAAGCCGCCGCGGCGTCTTCGTCGTCAGCTCGACCTCGATCGCCATGCGGCGATCCCCATCGGCGACGACGAGGTCCGGCCGGTGCAGCATCGGCCGCCCGCCGGGAAGCTCACCGACGACGCAGCTCGCGATCGGCTTCATCGAGTCCAACTCGGCGAAGCGAAGCTCCCGCTCAGAGGTCACGGAGTCAGCCCCCCATCGCCCCTCAGCCCAGAGGGCGACGTCGGCGCAGGCGAGCCAGTGGTCGACCTGGCCCGGGCCGACCTTCGCGGCCGGCAGGCCGAGCCCGGCGTAGGCGATCCCCTGCTCGCTCGCGCGTAGCAGCGTCGGATCCCCGGGCAGCGTCGCTACCCGCTCGATCAGCCCCGCGTCGACCAGGCGGGCGACCAGCGCGTAGCCCACCGAGCGACCGATTCCCCATCGCTGCCTTACATGCCCGACCTCGACTGCTCCCATCCGCGCTATCCAGCGAACGACCTCGCGTTCTCTCGATGCCCGTCTCCGACCGTCCATACCTCCTAGTCGGACTCAACCCCGCTTTGTATGTCTCCCCCACCCCGATTTCTCTTCTGAGCTCGTTCTCCGATCCCCGCCCTCCGCCTCCTCCTTGCCCCGCTTCCGTTCCTGCACCAACTCCTCTTCCCCGCCGCTGCCGACCCCGATCACACACATGGTGTGGGAGTGGGGTCGGCAGCGGCGGGGCGCGACGAGCCTAGCCCCGAAGCCGGGTCGGGCCGGATTCCTGGTCCGGCGCTTGCTCCGGGCGTGAGGCCGCGCTGTGAGCCTTCCCGCTCGCGCACTTCGCTGCACCTTCGAGCACGGTGAGGCCAACCTCGGATTCCCCGAAGCGGGAGAGACCCGAAACCCACGGGATCATCTTCGCACGAGAAGGACACCTACGCATCCGGCAGCCAGCCCGCCGGCTGCGAGCACACCGGCATTGAGAAGGATGACCTCCGTCTCCGAGTCATGCTCTCCTAACAGCGTTGCCAACACGACAGCCGAGCTGAACATGGCCGCCGCAGGGTCACGTCGCTACAAGTGGTGTAACGGCCCCCGAGCAGGCCGGAACGAAGTTCCGGCCACCGCGGGCTCAAGACTCGTCGGTTGAAGGACCAACCTCAACTGACGAAGGAGCACCACGATGGCCGA